>DASQGY010000056.1:0-40261 GCA_035632375.1 Bryobacteraceae bacterium
AGAACGCGCCGCACACGCGCCCCCCGCTGGTGAGCAGCGTGATCACGGTGCATTCCATGTGGAAATCGATGCCCTTGTGCACACCGTGATCCTGCAGGGTGCGGATCATCTCCAGGCCGGTGCGGTCGCCCACGTGCGCCAGCCGCGGGTAGCGGTGCCCGCCGAAGTTGCGCTGCAGAATTCGGCCGTCGGGCGTGCGGTCGAACATCGCGCCATAGGCTTCCAGTTCGCGCACGCGATCGGGCGCCTCCTTGGCGTGCAATTCCGCCATGCGGGGATGATTCAGGTACTGGCCGCCGCGCATGGTGTCGGCGAAATGGACGCGCCAATTGTCGCGGTCGTCCACGTTGCCCATGGCGGCGGCGATTCCACCTTCGGCCATCACGGTGTGGGCCTTGCCGAGCAGCGACTTGCTGATCACCCCGACCTTGACGCCGGCGGCCGAGGCCTCCACCGCGGCGCGCAATCCCGCGCCTCCCGCGCCGATGATCAGAACATCATGTTCGAATGTCTGGTATTCGGCCATCAGAACAATCTCCAATCCGTCCAGATGCCCATGGAGCACATCCTTACGTACAGATCGGAGAAGCCGACGGAGAAGAGACTGCACCAGGCGAAGATCATGTGGCGGCGGTTGAGGCAGCTCACGCAATCGTAGGTTGTCTTGCGGATGGGCCGCTGCGCCAGCCGGTCGAGCATGCCGCCAACCAGGTGACGAAGGGAATGGCAGCCGAGCGTATAGCAACTCAACAGAATCACGTTGGCGAGCAGGACCAGGGTACCCACTCCGATGCCGAATCCGTTGTCGAATTGCGTCGCCTTCCAGACGTCGTAACTGAGGATGACCAGGAAAACCAGCGCCAAGTAAAGGAAGTAGCGATGGATGTTCTGGATGATAAGCGGGAAAGAGCGTTCGCCCAGATATTTCTTGCGCGGCTCGCCGACGGTGCAGGACGGCGGGTCGGCCCAGAAGGCTTTGTAGTAAGCGCCGCGGTAGTAATAGCAAGTGAGGCGGAACCCGCCGGGGGCCCAGAGGATGAGCAGTGCCCCGGTGACCCAGACGGGCATCCAGGTGGGGATGGCGCCGAACCACGCGTCGTCGCCGGTGAGGCTGAACAATTCCGGCGAATAGAAGGGCGAGAGGTAGGGACCGAAGCGGTAATGCTCGCCTTGGAAAGCGGCCCAGGTGGAGTAGACGATGAAGGTGGCGAGTCCGAGGAAAGTAAGTAAGGGCGCGACCCACCATCGATCCCGCCGCGTTGTTTGTCCGAAGCGGCCGCGCTCCAGGGGAACGTCGAAGGATGACATGGAATCGTTCAGGCTATCGAATTGGAAGCGGTGGCGTCAAGCCAGCGGACCACAACCAAGCAAAAGTCTGAGTCTTATTCAAGTCTGCCTTGAATTGCAACCTGCGTTGCAAGTCTTATTCAAGCAGACGACCATTTCACTTGAATACTAGTAAAACAGTCTGTGGAGTCGAGCTCGCCACCCAAGGGCCATATCCCGCACCCTCTCGAGAGCCTTGTGACCGCTGACAGAGAATGACATTGCGGCTAACGATCGGGATCTCAATGATCCTCCCAGTCGCTTGGATTGGCGCCGAAGTCCTAAAGCCCCAAGCGATCTAGGCCCTCGCGCTCCTGCTTGAAATCTTCAAGCGTGTATTCGATCCACACGTCGTGGGCTTTCAGGAAGCCATCAAGCTGGTAGCGGGTCCGGAAGCCGAGGAGTCGCCGCAATTCGGGCAGCGTGATGCGCTGGCTCTTGTATTCTTCCAGAGCAAACCCTTCCAGGGCCCGGCGCGACAAGTCGCCGCCAACTGCGGCCAGCCGCCTGGCGAGATCATCGGGAATCTGGACGGTGACGTTCATGACCTTACTGTTTAGGTTAACGCGTCCCAGGCGGTTGCGTACGGCCTTCATTTGGCGCATGATACACAATATGGACCGGCTATGGGTTCGTTTTTCGGCGTGTGCGCTGCTTTATTTGGCAGTGGCGATCGCCGCGGACCAGTTCACGCCGGCGCAGCGGAGATACTGGGCGTTTCAGCCGGTCACCCGGCCGCAGATTCCGGCTGTCAAACATAAGGACTGGGTTGCGACTCCTGTCGACGCCTTCATTGCGGCAAGGTTGGAAGCCAAGGGCTTGCAGTTTTCGCATCGGGCCGATCCCGTCACGTTGATTCGACGCGTGACTTTCGACCTGACCGGATTGCCGCCGACGCCGGAAGAAGTGGACGCGTTCGTCGCCGATCGGTCGCCTCAGGCTTATGAGAAAGTCGTGGACCGGTTGCTGGCCTCGCCGCATTATGGCGAACGGTGGGCTCGGCATTGGTTGGATCTCGCGCGGTTCGCCGAGAGTGAAGGGTTCAAGTCCGACGAGACGCGGCCCAACGCCTGGCGATATCGCGACTATGTGATCCGTTCGTTCAACGACAACAAGCCGTACGATCGCTTCGTCAAGGAGCAGATCGCCGGCGATGAACTGTGGCCCAACGATCCGTGGGCGCGCATCGCCACTGGGTTCAACCGGCACTATCCGGACGAGAGCAATGCACGGAACCTGATGCAGCGGCGCCAGGAGATTCTGAACGATATCACCGACACTGTGGGCGCAACGTTCCTGGGGATGACTTACGGGTGCGCCCGTTGCCACACCCACAAGTTCGATCCCATTCTGCATACGGATTACTACCGGCTCCAGGCTTTCTTCGCTAACACGGCTGCCGACGATGAAATCCCGATGATCTCGCCCGAGGAGATGAAGCAGTATCGCGCGCGAAAGGCCGTCTGGGAAGAGAAGACCAAACCAGTTCGCAATCAGATTACGGCTTTGATCGAGCCCAAGAGGCAGGCTCTGCTGAAGGATTTCGTCGACAAGTATCCGCCGGAGATACAGGCCATCATCGCGAAACCGGCGGCGGAGCGGAATCCGTTCGAATGGCAGATGTACTACAAGGCCAAGCCCTATCTCGTCATCGAAGACGATGCTGCGGGCAAGGCGCTCAAGGGCGAGGATCGCAAGAAGTACCTGGCGCTTGCGGCGAGTCTGAAGCAGTTCGCCGATCTCGATCCAGGCGACGCGCCGATGGGAATCGGAATGCGCGATCTCAGCGACAAAGCGCCGGCCACGCATCTGCTGAACGTGGGCGCGTATGACTCGCCGCTCGAGGAAGTGCAGCCGGGATTTCTGACCATCGTGAATCCGAATGCGCCCGCGATTGTGCCTCCCGCCGGTTTGAACTCCACGGGCCGTCGGACGGCATTGGCGAATTGGATCGCGAGCGCGGACAATCCACTGACCGCGCGCGTGATGGTCAACCGGATTTGGTATCACCATTTCGGCCAGGGAATCGCGCCGTCGCCCAGCGACCTTGGCGCCATGGGCGGCCGTCCCACGCATCCTGAATTACTCGACTGGCTGGCGGCCGAGTTTGTGCGCAGCGGTTGGGACATCAAGGCCATGCACAAGCTGCTGGTGATGTCGAACGCGTATCGGCAGTCCTCGTCATTCAACGAGGCGGCGGCGCAAGAGGATCCGCGGGATACGCTGCTGTGGCGTTTTCCGCGCGAGCGGCTGGAGGGCGAAGTGATTCGCGACTCGGCACTGGCGGTGTCGGGCTTGTTGAACGACAAGATGGGCGGCCCCAGCGTCTATCCCGAGCTGCCGGTGGGCGCCATCAAGTCGCGGGGAGGCTGGAAAGTATCGGATCTCGAGGAGCGCAATCGGCGCAGCGTCTACATATTCGTGAAACGCACGGCGCGCTATCCGATGATGGAGGCGTTCGATATGCCGGATACGCACGAGTCGTGCGGGCGCCGCAACCAGACCATCACCGCGCCGCAGGCCATGTCGCTGATGAATGACAAGGTGAGTTTGGAATGGGCGCAGGCGTTTGCCGGCCGGTTGCTGGCGGAGGCGGGGACCGATCCGCAAGCGGAGATCGATCGGGCTTATCGACTCGCTTTCGGGCGCAGGCCGGATGGATTCGAGAAGGACACCATAGTGACGTTTTTCTCGAAACAAAAGCAATTGATCGCCGAGCGAGCGGCGCACGGGGAGAAACTGGCGCTCCCTTCACCAGTGCCCGCGGGCTACGATCCAGCGCAGGCTGCTGCCCTGGTAGACTTCTGCCAGATGCTGCTCAACTCGAACGAATTCGTGTACCGTAATTAGGAGAACGGCCAAGTTGCACAAACGGATTCCCAATTCGCGACGGGATTTTCTCTGCAATGCCGGCAGTGGGCTGGGCTCGCTGGCGCTTGCTTCGCTTCTTGCGGCCGATGCGCGCGCCGCCGAAGTTGCCGATCCGCTTAGTCCGAAGCCACCTCATTTCAAGCCGACCGCGAAATCCGTAATCTGGCTTTTCATGGAAGGCGGACCGAGCCACCTGGACCTGTTCGATCCCAAGCCGGCGCTGGAAGAGCTTGCGGGCCAGCCGATGCCCGAATCGTTCGGCCATCCGATCACGGCCATGGGAACAGGCTCCAACAGCCTGATGCCCTCGAAGCGCGTCTGGAAGCAGCACGGGCAGAGCGGCATCTGGGTGTCCGACTGGTATCCGGAAATCGCCAAGCACGTGGACGAGATGTCGGTATTCCGCGCGTGCTGGGCCGACGGTTTGAATCACGTCGGCTCGGTTTGCCAGATGAATACTTGTTCGATTCTTGCTGGGCGGCCTGCACTGGGGTCCTGGGTGATGTACGGCCTGGGATCGGCGAACCGGAACTTGCCGACTTTCGTGGTGCTCACCGACGCCGGTGAGGTGATCGGCGGTCCGAACAACTGGAGCGCTGGATTCCTGCCCGCCACCTATCAGGGGACGGCGTTCCGCAATCAGGGCCCGCCGATTCTCGACCTGGTTCCTCCCGAAACAATCGGCAAGCAGCAGCAGCGCGGACGTCTGGATCTGCTGAAGACTCTGAACCAGCATTTCGGCGCGGACAAGGCCGAGGACGGCGATCTGGAGGCGCGGATCAACGCCTATGAGCTCGCCTATCGGATGCAGGCTGCGGGGCCCGAAGCCGTGGAGTTGGATAAGGAATCGGACGCGACGAAAAAGCTGTACGGCATGGACGAGGAGATCACCGCGAAGTTTGGTACCAATTGCCTGATGGCGCGGCGTCTGGTGGAGCGGGGCGTTCGGTTCGTCGAACTTTACTGCGGAAGCGGCAGCGCCTGGGATGCGCACACCAACATCGAAGGCAACCATTCGAAGATGTGCCGCATTTCCGACAAGCCAATCGCCGGACTGCTGACCGATTTGAAGGCGCGCGGCTTGCTTCAGGACACGTTAGTCGTTTGGGGCGGCGAGTTCGGGCGCACGCCTTTCAACGAGAAAGGCGACGGGCGCGATCACAATCCCTGGGGCTTCAGCATGTGGATGGCCGGCGGAGGGATCAAAGGCGGCCAGGTGATCGGCGCGACGGACGAAATCGGCTTGCGTGGGATCGACAAGCGAGCGCACGTGACAGATATCCACGCCACGGTCCTGCACGCCCTGGGATTGAATCACCGCGACGTGACGTACCTGCACAACGGGCGGTCGGAGCGGCCGACCATTGTGACTGGGGAAGTGGTGACTGAAGCGTTCGTGTAGTCCTGCAATACGGGACTATTCAACCGGAACCGGTGGTACCGGAGCAAGGGATACGCGCTCGATGAGAGTCCACTTCTGATTGTGCCATCGAAGGTAGCTCTCTTCGGCCCAGGAGTGAATACATCGCCTCACCACCAGCAGTTCGCTTGTCGGTGAATACGATAGTGGCAAGTAGTCGTCATCTTCTTGCGAGAGGATTTTTTGCCACTTCTTGTACAGCTCCAAGCAGGGCGCGTCATAGATGTAGAGTCCGTCCTGCACGACGTCTGACGGAAGGTGGAAAACGAGTCCTGACTTCATGTCCACGAGAACCACTTTGATCGGACCATTGCCTGTCTGGAACCTCACCAGTCGGTATTGCCCCGCGAAGTTCGGCCCGGCCTTGATCGCATCCTGAATCAACGCCTGGAACCGCCTGTCAGATTTCTCTCTGAATCGCACAGATGCCACTGGCCCCTTATAGAGCTCGCTGGCGGGATAGTCGGAGAAGCGCCGGCCGGCGTGGGCGGACCCGGTCAGTACAGCAATCCAAAGTATGATAATCGCAAACTGCTTCATACTGCCATCTGTTATTTTAAGCCGCTGCCCTGTTTTCACAACAGCCTCACCCAGCCGTGGTGCTATTCTAATTACTAACTTCTCCGGCAGGGGCTTGGAGTTCCTGCGTCGCTTTATGCCCGAGTTGATTTACACCACGGCCGGCGGGATCACCGTCACTCGCACTGCGTCTGGCATCGCGTTCGAGAAGGGCTTGAAGCACCTGCTGCACAAGCTGGACCGATATCGCGGCATCTATTTGTCCTCGGGCTACGAATATCCGGAACGCTACTCGCGCTGGGACGTTGCTTCGATTTGTCCGCCGCTCGAGATCGTCGCCGCCGGGCGCGTGATCGAATTCCGGCCGCTCAACAAGCGCGGCGAAATCCTGAACCGCATCCTGCATCCATTGTTCGAGAATCATCCGCACTGGGAGGAATTCGGATTCCGCGAGACCAGCCTGCATGGACGCTTGAAGCCGCTGCCTGCGCTGTTTCCCGAAGAGGAGCGCAGCAAGCAGCCGTCGGCGTTTTCGATTCTGCGTACGCTCATCGACGAATTCCGCACCAAGGAAGACGGACGGCTCGCGCTGCTCGGCGCTTTTGGTTACGATCTGCTGTTCCAGTTCGATCCCATCAAGCTGAAGCTGCCGCGCGATGGGCACAAGGATC
Organism: Bryobacteraceae bacterium; assembly: GCA_035632375.1. Lineage (GTDB taxonomy): Bacteria > Acidobacteriota > Terriglobia > Bryobacterales > Bryobacteraceae > Palsa-89. The sequence goes on from DASQGY010000056.1 coordinate 6,808, forward strand.
TGCATCTGTTCCTTTGCGACGACATCTACTACATGGATCGCAAGAAGGAGCGGATCGAACGCTATCGCTACGATTTTGCGCGGGGCCACATTTCGACCGCGGGCCTGGATCGATCCGGTGCACCCATCAAGCGCACGCGTAAGCAAACGGCCGGTGAAATCGTATCCGATCACAAGCCGGAAGAGTACATGGCGGGTGTCGAGGCGGTCCGCGAGGGTATGCGGCAGGGCGAGTATTACGAAGTAGTGCTGCGGCAAACCTTCCAGGCCGATTTCTCCGAGAGCCCTTCCGAATTGTTCGAGCGTATTCAACACGCCAGCCCCAGCCCCTACGAATTCTTTCTGCAATTGGGCGATGAGGCGCTGGTTGGAGCGTCGCCGGAGATGTTCGTGCGCGTGGAAGGCAATCGCGTGGAGACATGTCCCATCGCGGGAACCGCACGGCGCACCGGCGATCCGCTGCGGGATGCTGACAGTATCCGCGAGCTGCTGAACTCCACGAAAGAAGAATCCGAGCTGACCATGTGCAGCGACGTCGACCGCAACGACAAGTCGCGCGTGTCGATCCCGGGCTCGGTGAAGGTGATCGGTCGGCGTCTGATCGAGTCATATGCGGGCGTGTTTCACACCGTGGATCATGTCGAAGGAATCCTGCAGCCCGGCTTCGATTCGCTCGATGCGTTCCTCACCCACATGTGGGCGGTGACCGTGATCGGCGCTCCCAAGAAGGCCGCGGCGCAGGCGATTGAGAATCTGGAGAAGGATGCGCGCGGCTGGTATGGCGGTGCAGTGGGGATGCTCTCCATGAGCGGCGACATCAACACCGGGATTCTGATTCGTACCGTGCATCTGCGCGACGGAATCGCGCGGTATGGCGTGGGCGCGACGCTGCTCTACGACTCCGTCCCGGAGATGGAAGAGCAGGAAACGCGGCTCAAAGCCACGGGATTTTTCCGCTGCTTGCGCGTGCCGGTGGACAAGGCCGCTGTCGATGCCGCAGCTTCCGGTGCCGGGCGGGGCATCAAGCTGCTGTTGGTGGATAACGACGATTGTTTCATCCACACGTTGTCGAACTACGCGCGGCAGACCGGCGCGGAAGTGGTGACCTATCGCGCCGGAGTCCCGCAGGAACTGATTCTGAAGATCGCGCCGCACCTGATCCTGATTTCGCCAGGTCCGGGCCGCCCCAGTGATTTCGGCGTGCAGGAGTTGGTGAAGTTCGCCGCGAAGTCCGGCATTCCGCTCTTTGGCGTGTGTCTGGGGCTGCAGGGAATCGTGGAGGCGTTCGGCGGTGAGCTGGGTGTGCTGGACTATCCGATGCACGGCAAACCCTCGGTGGTCATTCACCAGGGCCAAGGCGTTTTCGAAGGACTGCCCGAGCGCTTCAAGGTCGGCCGCTATCATTCGTTGTTTGCACGCAAGGAGACTTTTCCGGCGTGCCTGGAAGTGACAGCCGAATCCGAAGACGGCGTGATCATGGGTATCCGGCACCGCGAGCTGCCGATTCAGGCGGTGCAGTTCCATCCGGAGTCGATCCTGACACTGGATGGGAACTGCGGGTTGCAGTTGATGGAGAACGTGATCGCGCAGGCAGCCGGAATCTCGCATAATCCGGTGTTGTCCACTTCCTGACGGTTTTGGCTCGAATCCCGGTAGTGCGCTAAATCTGTGCGCCTGTGGTTTTCTGGCCGCGCCCACCACCTATCCGTTTCAGAGTCTCCAGTCACCAAACGTTGCAAAAGGAGTTCAACGATTGGGCTACTCCTTCTGTGCGACCGTGAAAGTAACCTTCACCGTCGGTGGCGGCCACTGCAACGCTGGCCCCGTCGGCTCCACCAGCGGAGTTACAGTGATGTTCCGGCGTCCCCGTTCCTCCACGAGTTCCTGGATCGTCATCGCTGCGCGCGACAGCTCGGCCTCGTTCAAGAGGGTTTCTTCCCGTAATGTGATCTTACGCTGGGTGAATCGTTCCAGGACTTCTGGTATGCGCACGGTATTGTCACCTTGATAGTCGAAAGCTTGGATGAGGGGTCGCTCAGCGACGAAGAACCGCACGATGGCACCTGCCCGCCCGGGCTCACTCTCCCAGATGACATCTGAGAATCGACCGGAGTTCTGCAGCGCCTGAGCGTCACCGCGCAAAGTCGCGACGTCGTAAACCCCGCCGATGCGAGAATGGAGCATCGCGCGTAGAACGTCCTTTGAAATACGACTTGCGCCACGGAATTCGATTGCCTCTATCATGAACCCCGCTACCTTTGGTGCTGGGGGCTCGGGCGATGTAGGGACGCTCTCAAAGGGATTGCTCTGGGTGGAGGACTGCGCTTGGAGCAAGCGAAGGCTCAGCAAGACCAATATGGTGCGTTTCATAGAACCTCAATCGCCTTTCCGCCGGTCAGGAATTCGGAAGTGACGTGTCAAGTGTATCGTATACGTATGTTTGTCGCTAGTGGGTCTATTTAAATCGACCCACTACCGAATTTGTAGCGCACTACCGAATCCCGGGCCCTACGACTAGGTGTGGTACCCTAATACTTACCGGTTTTTCATGCAATTTGAACCCTCGGACATCGTGTTCCTGGTGGTGGTACTTTCCATCGCCATCTTGTTGATCAACAACGGCGGCGGCGGCGGTCGCCGGGCGCGCGTTCCAGCGTAAAAACCAAACTGCCGGCATTCTCCGGCGTCCATTCCTCATGCCCACTGCGATCGTGATCGGCGGCGGTCTCGCCGGATTGGCCACTGCTGCCGCGCTCGGCGGCGCGGGATTCCAAGTCGACCTGTTCGAATCGCGCGGATTTCTGGGCGGCCGCGCCACATCTTATCCGCTTCCCGGCGACAGCTCGGAGATCATCGACAACTGCCAGCACCTGATCCTGCGCTGCTGCGTCAACATCATGGATTTCTACAAGCGCCTGGATGTCGTCGACCGCATTCATTTTCACAAACAGTTCTATTTCATCGAACCCGGCGGCCGCACTTCGGTCCTCAAAGCCGGTGGCCTTCCTGCGCCACTGCATTTCACAGGCAGCTTCCGCAAGCTGGCCTGTTTGAGCCTCGGCGACAAGCTGGGCATCGCGCGCGGACTGCTGGCCATCCGGCGCGAGTACGGACGCCGTACGGATCTGGAGCGCATCACCATGCTCGACTGGCTGCGGGAAAAACGCCAGACTGAGCCGGCCATACGCCGCTTCTGGAGCCAGGTGCTGGTGAGCGCGATCAACGAAGACCTGGATCGCATGGCGGCGATACACGGATTCCAGGTGTTCCGGCTCGGCTTTCTGGCGCAGGCGAATTCGTATCAAATGGGCATTCCGGCTGTGCCGTTGGGCGATCTTTACGCGCCGGAAGCATGGAAGCGGATGGGAAACGTGCGGTTGAACCTGCGCGCAGCGGTGGATCGCGTGGTGGTAGAGGGCGACGCCGTGCGCGCTGTTGTGTCGCAGGGCGAGGAACATCGGGCCGATTATTACGTCTCTGCGCTTCCTTTCGAGCGCGTGCCGGCGCTGGTGCCGGAACTCGGGCTTGCGCTCGACGCCTTCGAGCATTCGCCCATCACCGGAATTCATCTATGGTTCGATCGAAGCATCACGCAATTACCCTATGCCACGCTGCTGGACCGCACCATTCAGTGGATGTTCAACAAATCCGGCGGGCGTTACTTGCAGTTGGTGGTGAGCGCGTCGCGAAGCCTGGTCGACATGAATCGCGCGGACGTGATTGCTCTGGCGGTAAAGGAGCTAGCGGAGTTTTTCCCACGGGCCGGCGAGGCCAAGATCGAAAAGGCGCATGTGGTGAAGGAAGTGCGAGCTACGTTTTCAGCGCGGCCGGGTATCGAGTCGATGCGCCCTACGAGCGCGACGAAGATCCAAAACTTGTTCCTAGCCGGCGATTGGACCCGGTCCGGTTGGCCGGCGACCATGGAAGGCGCGGTCCGGAGCGGCTACCTGGCGGCGGAAGCTGTGACGAGTGCGGCGGGGAAGCCTCAGAAATTCCTGTTGCCGGATATCGCGTAGATGGCTGTGGGGCAGGTTGGTAACAATTGAAAATCTGCGGCCGATTGTCAATCGGACTGGTCCAAGACCGGGGAAGTTCTTGGGGAGTTGTTACCAATCCTTGCAGAAACAGGATTCATCCAAATATATTTCTCAATCCGCCGAAATCCCTCCGGATTCCGAACCAAACGATCATAACTTTCACCCTGCCAAAACGGCCGGCCAGTACTCCCAGCATGCGGTTCCCCTCATGTGCCGTGAACCTCTTCAGCGATTGCATCAGTTTGGAAACGTGTACCCGCGGCGGGAGGCATCGGCAACCATCGTGGCCATCTGTGGCCGCCGAAGGTACAGCGGGCCCGTCCGCGCCTGATCGAGCATTCGATCCATGGTGAGAAACGATGGTCCGGAAGTGGTCTCCGATGGGAAACTGCAGTTTTCTGGGAGGCTGCCGTGGAGCCTCCACGTGAGGAAAATTGGTCTGTCCACGGCATGATAGTGTGGCAGATGCCGGGAGTGAAAGGCCGATTAACAATCGGCCGCAGGTTAACAACCTGCCCTACAGGCTAGCGGCGTGAACCCGGTGGCGGTCCGCCCGGAGGAAATCCCCCACCTGGACCTCCCGGTAATACCGGCCGTTGTTGCTGCTGCTGTTGTTGCTGTTGAAGCTGCTGTTGTTGCTGCAATAATCCGGCAGACGATTTGTCGTTTTTCAGGTCGTAGACGAATTCCCATTCCTGATATTTGCTGCGGTCGTTGATCAGGTGGATTCCTTCGCCCTTGGCGGTGCTTGCGACGCCGGCCAGGCCCGTGCCGCCGCCGGTCATGCCATTGCCGCCGATTCCTGGCGGAGGCTGGCGCGGCGAGGTCAGGATTTGCTGGATCAGGTTGGTCGCTTGATTCGATTGACCCGGTGCGCCGCCGGTGGTTGGCTGGGCTCCGGGTGGGAATTGGCCACGGCCTGGTTGAAACGGATTGTATTGCGGCTGGCCCGGCTGCTGCGGGTAGGGTTGGCCGGCGAGTCCTGGCATGCCTGGGGGCGGACCGTTCGGAGGATATCCGCCGGGCTGGACCTGGTATGCATATTGCGGCTGGCCGGGATAGTGCGGCTGTTGCGGATACTGTCCGGATTGCTGTTGTCCCGGATACTGCGGTTGGCCGGGATATTGCGGCTGGCCCGGGTACTGGCCCGCTTGCGGTTGACCGGGATATTGCGGCTGACCTGGGTATTGTGGTTGCGCTGGATACTGGCCGGACATCGGTTGACCAGGGTATTGCTGACCAGGGTACTGGGGTTGTCCGGGCGGGTATTGTCCGGACTGCGGTTGCCCCGGGTATTGCTGACCGGGGAACTGGGGCTGCTGTCCAGGCGGAAACTGGCCGGACATCGGTTGACCGGGGTATTGCTGGCCGGGGAGCAGCGGCTGTCCGGGAGTTTGCGGTTGGCCTGGATACTGGGGCTGGCCCGGTGGCACTTGTTGCGAAGGATCTCCTGGTTGTCCCGGTTGTCCGGGTTGTCCCGGCTGTCCGGCCTGCGAGGGATCCGTGGGTTGTCCTGGCTGACCCGGTTGCCCCGGTTGCGCCGGATACTGCGGCTGCTGCGGCTGCTGATATTGCGCTTGATTCGGATCTCCTTCCGGCGGCATCTGGCCGGGCTGTTCGGTACCGGTCAACACGCGATCGCTGGGGCGGCGCGCGGCCATGTTCAAGCCTGGATTTCCCTGATCGTTTCCGCTACCGCTTCCGGTTCCGCTGCTCCCCGACTGAGAAGCATCGGCTGTTGTTCCGGTTTTGTTCTTGTCGCCGAGCGGATTGGCGGGCTGGATCAATGAGTCGGTCAGTTGGCCAGCGGGACCGACATGGATCAAGCGCCACTCGTCCTTGCCGGTCATCGGATCTTTGTAGCGGCGGCGGAGGAAGCGGATGTTGCGCGTGGTCTCCAGGTCGTCCAGATTCTGGGGATAAGTGCGGAATTTGCGGTAGAAGAGCTGGATGCCGCGCTTATATTGATCGCCGCGATCAATCAGCATCTGCTCCTTTTGGCGCTGCGATTCGAAGGCCACGCGGGGCATTTCCATGTACAGAGCGATGGCGATGGCCGCGCCGAGGACGAAGACCAGGAGCAGGGCGAATCCCGATTCTCCGCGGTGTTTCATCGATGCAACTCTGCGCGGTTTCATCCTGGCAACTCCGCTTCCAGGGGCAACGTCTGCTGCGTGTTGTCGCCTTTGAACGTGGTGTCTTCCACTACTGCCGAGTTTACTCCGATCCTCAGAATCTTGTAGCGCTTCTTGATGAGGTCGCCTTCGCCGGCGATGACGATGTCCTCGCCGTCCAGGAAGAAGGCGCGTTTAACGTCGGGGCGGGCGGGGTTCACGAAGCCGTAGAACTTCAGCGGGATCTTCGGGGCGACTGGCGTGGGTGGTGGTGGAGGTGGTGGAGGCGCCGGCCTTGGACCGATCACGTCTTTCACGATCGCAATCTTTGGTGGCTCTTTCACCGACGCGACCGCAGCCGGCGGCGTGGCGCTCTCCACAAACAGCGACGGGCGCGAGCCGGTCTCGATCTTTACGTCTTGCAGTTTAGCCAGCGCGGCAAGATGAAGCGTCGGGTCCACCAACAGCGGATTAACCAGCGGCTTGGGCTTCAGGTTGATCTGGGAAGAAGCTGAGTTCCTGCCGATGCCGCTCTGCGTCACTCGCATCGTGGTTCGGCTCACCGGACGCACCGGCGGCTGTTGACCAGTAACCCCTGGAGCCGTTTGCGTCGCCACGGGACGCGCGGACACAGCGGAGCCAGCGGGTTCGCGGTTATAAAAGTACAAAATCACCGCGAGAACACTCAGCCCAATCAGCCAGTAGACTTTCTTGCGGTCGGCCCCGAGCTGCATCTTGAAATTCATTGCCCCGAGCCGTCCTCTTTCACGTAAGTGTCCACCTTCAACATCACGTTCAGCTTCTGGCCGTTCTGCTGCGGCGCGGCGTTCAAACTCTCCAGGATCAGCAAGCGGCTGGATTTGTCGATCATATTCACGAAGTGCAGCAGGTTGTCGTAACTGCCCTCGAAATTGGCCGTGATCTGCATCATGTCCAGCGTGTCGCTGCCTTCCACCGGGTCGATGGCGTAGCTGCTTTCCTTGGTGGTGACTTTCGATTGCGTCGCGACGTCGTTCAGTTCGGTCATGATGGTGGCGTAAGCGGTGCGGCGCGGCAGAAAATACTTGCCCATGAACTTGTCGCCTTCGGCGCGGCCGATCTCGACCTTGCCGGCCAGCGCGCGCATCTGCTCAAGGGCCTTCTGCTGCTGCCGGATCTGGGCGCGTATCTCGGTGGACTGCTGCTGCAGCTCTTCGGGCGACCCGCCGATGGGGCGGATCACGAAGTAGGCGGCCACCAGATTCGCGGCCAGCAACACGCCCAGCGCCAGCCGGATAATCGCTCCGGCGTTGTTCGGCGGCCACACGTTGAAGCTATAGTTTCTGTGCATAACTCACCGTGAGGTGCAGGCGGTAGTAGGGGTCGGTTTGCGACGGCGGCAGTTGATTCTGCACACTGGCCGCGCCAAATTGCGGCGATGCTTCGAGCTTCTTCACCATCTCGATCAGCGGGAGGACTTCCTTTGAGCCTATCTGCATGTCGAGCAGGACCTGATTATTTGCGTCCACTTCAGGCAGACGCACCGAAACCACGCGCACGTTGTAGGGCAGAACGGTTGCCAGGTCGGCGAAGATGCGGGTCCAGCTAATCGCTTTGCGGTCGATGATCTGGTTCAGGAAGATGCTTCGCTGCAGCGCCTCGGCGTTCTCGGGCTGGCGAAGCGTATTGGTTAAACCGGCCTGTTCGCCGCCGATGGTTTTCAACTGGCCGTTCAGCTTGTCGATGGTCAAATGAATCTCGGCGGACTGTTGGCGCTTGGCGAGGATGGTGGACACTTGGACGCCCAGCAGGATGGCCAGCAGTACGACGACGGCGACGGAAGCGACCAAGATGGGACGGTCACGCCGGAAAGGCTCGCTTGCAAGATTAATGGGTACTTTGATCGCCATGTTCTTCTATCCTGCCGCCGACTCCAGATATCCCAGGAGTCCGGCGTTGTTCCTTCCGGGCGTTCCGAAGCGCGACCGCAGCGGCTCCAGATCCACGCCCCATTCCTTTTCCCAGCTCGCGGCCAGGTCGGCGCTTTGCTGGCCGAAACCGCAGAGCCAGATGCGCTTGGGTTTCGATTTCAGCTCGTCTTCGATGTAGGCCACGGTGGGATGTAGGACCGATTCGATCTCTTCCGGGCGAGTGTCGTCCAGTTCCACGCAGCGCGTCAACTTGACGGCCTGGCCATCGAGCACCAGCACGGAAAGGATGCGCCCGCTGAGTTTCACCAGCATGGTGATGTGATCGGGATTCATCAGATTCAGCGCAGCCAGCGATGAAGTGGTCACCAAGCCGGGTTGAAATCCGGCGGTGATGAACGGTGTCTCATAGCGGACCACGATTTCGAGCGACATCAATGCCGCCAGCACTTCGATCTTACCGGCCTTCTTGTGCGGCTGCGCGGCATAGCTGACCACCGCCGTATCGACGTCGAAGGGCACGCTCTTCCTCATGCGGAATCGCAGGAGGGCCATTTGTTCTTCGGGAGCTTCGGGGAATGCATCGAAATCGAGCACCGCGACGCGCGCGCAATAATCCGGCAGAATCAGTGCGGCGCGGCGTTTGCGATGGCCGTTGGGTGGAGCGATCCTTTCGACCTCCGCTTGGAACGCTTGCGGCTGCTGGATGTTGTCGTGCGCGGGCGAAACCAGCAGCACGCCGGCCTGGAACGGCGCGAAGGTCACTTGGGCCGGATCGGCCACGCGCGCGAAGGCGATGCCTTCTTCCGACAGCTCGAAGACGTGGGTGGGCGGCGGATCTTTCAGGAGATTGGCGAACAGTGACATACGGGGGAGGCTGGTTATCCTTCGATAAACGTCACCTTGTTGATCTCCTTCAATGTAGTTACGCCGCTGCGGGCCTTGGCCAGCGCGGATTCGCGGAGAAAGGTCATGCCCTCATCGCGCGCGATGCGTTTGATTTCCGATGCCGGGCGCTTGTCCAGAATCATTTCGCGGATGTGCTCGCTCAGGTCCAGCAGTTCGTGGATGGCTGTCCGGCCGCGGAACCCGGTGCCGCCGCATTCGAAACAGCCCGGTCCTTCATAGAACGGGATGTCGCGCCATTCGTCGAGGTTCAGGCCGCTTTCGATCAGGTACGAATCCGGATATTGAACCCGGGCCTTGCAGTATTCGCAGGTGATACGAACCAGGCGCTGCGCCAGGATGCAGTTGAGGGCCGATACGAAGTTGTACGGCTCAACGCCCATGTTCAGGAAGCGGCCGAGTACGTCCAGCACGTTGTTGGCGTGGACGGTGGTGAACACCAGGTGGCCGGTGAGTGCGGCGTTGATGGCGATCTGCGCGGTTTCCTGGTCGCGGATTTCGCCGACCATGATCTTGTCCGGATCGTGGCGGAGGATGGAACGCAGGCCGCGTGCGAAGGTCAGGCCTTTTTTCTCATTCACGGGAATCTGCGTGATGCCCTTGATCTGATATTCGACGGGATCTTCGATGGTAATGATTTTGTCTTCGTCGTTCTTGATCTCGCTGACGGCGGCGTACAGCGTGGTGGTCTTACCGGAACCGGTGGGACCGGTGACCAGCACCATGCCGTACGGCTCCTTGATGTAGCGGCGGAACTTGACCAGGTCGGCATCGGAAAAGCCGACGACATCGAGCGACAGCTTGGCGAATTTCTCGCTCATCGACTCTTTGTCCAACACGCGGAGCACGGCGTCTTCGCCATGAATGGTGGGCATGATGGACACGCGGAAATCAATGAGGCGGCCTTTGTAGCGCACCCGGAAACGGCCGTCCTGCGGGATGCGGCGCTCGGCGATGTCGAGCTCGCTCATCACCTTGATGCGCGAAATGATGGTGGAGTGCCAGTCCTTGGAGATGGGCGGCATGGCATAGTGCAGCACGCCGTCGATGCGGTACTTGATGGCCACTTCCTGGTCGCGCGTTTCGATGTGAATATCGCTGGCGCGCCGCTCGAGCGCGTTGAAGATGGTGGTATCGACCAGCTTGATGACCGGCGCGATGTCGCTATCGGCGGTCAGCTTGTCGATGGATAGCGTCTCGTCCTGGTTCTCTTCCTCACCGATCATCACGTCCAGCGTGAAGCCTTCGGTGACCTCTTCCAGCACGCGCTGCGACTGCTCGGTTTTCTTGAGCAGATCGGAAATCTGCGAGAGGGTGGCGACTTTGACCTTGAGCTTTTTCTGCAGCAGCATGGAAAGCTCGTCGATCAGGTTGAGATTGCGGGGGTCGGCGAGGGCGATGTCCAGGTGCCCGTTCGCGGAGTGGATAGGCACGAAGTTGTAGCGGAACATCAGGTCGACGGGGACGGAGTGGAACAGGTCGTGATCGATGCGGACCTCGCGCAAATCGACAAACTCGCAGCGGTAGCGCGAGGCTACAGCTTTCGCCTGGGCGATCTCGTCGGCTGGTTCCACGAGTTTGAGACGGTCGCTAGTAGCCATAAGTGCCTCTGGAAATCCCTCTGGAACACGAGGAATACAAGGAAGACACGGAATACTGAAGTGTCAACGAATAGTGAACCCTATCGAAAAGTTCCGCGGTGGGCTTCCTTGTATTCATTGTCTTCCTCGTCTTCATCGTCTTCCTCGTCTTCTCTCTTCTCACCTCAGCGTATCCGCCAACGAGAAAATCGGCAGATACAACGCCACCAGCACGAAAGTGACAAATCCGCCCATGAAAATCATGATGGCCGGCTCGATCAGCGCCAGCGACGCGCTCATCTTCGTATTCACGTCGTCTTCGTAAAACTCAGCGACGCTTGCCAGCATCTGCGGCAGGGCGCCGGTGGATTCGCCGACCTCAATCATGTCCACCGCCAAGCCGGGAAAGATTTTTGTTTTTGTTAGCGCGGAGGAGAGCGATTGCCCTTCCTTCACCATCTGCGCCGATTCGCCCAATGTCTTTTTCAACAGGCGCGTGCCCAGCGAGCTTGCCGCTGTATCCAACGCTTGCAGGAGCGGGATGCCGCCTACCAGCAACGTACCCAGCACGCGCGAGAATTGGGCTACTTGATACTTGATCCAGATTTCGCCGACCAGCGGGGTCCGCAGACGCCAGCGATCGACGCGCTCTTCGCCCCGCGCCGTCTTCGACCAGAAGCGGAACGCGATCGCCCCCACCACAAGGAATCCGAAACCGAAAAAGATGTAGCTGCGCGCCGTGGTTCCCAGTGCGATCAGAAACGATGTGGCCGCCGGCAATTTCGCCGACATGCTGTTGTACAACTCGGCGAACTTGGGAACCACGAAGGTCACCAGGAACACCATCAGGCAGACCACCAAGACGATCAGCAGGGTGGGATACACCAGCGACAGCAGCAGCTTTTTTCGCACCGCGAGCGCGAGCTTCTGGTAGTGTATGTAGCGATCGAGCACCTCAGCCAGCGCGCCGCTTTTCTCGCCCGCGAGTACGGAGGTGACGTAAATCGGCGGGAAGACGTTCTGCCTAGAGAACGCATCGGAGAGGAGCGAGCCGTTCTTCACTTCGTCGCGGACCGCCTTGATGTGGGGCGCGAGTTTCTGGTCGGTCAACCGCTCGGACAGCAGATCCAGCGCCTTTAGAATCGGCAATCCGGCGCGGACCAGCGTGACGAACTGCTGGTTGAAGATCAGGAATTTTTCCAGGTTGATCTTCTTCTTGCGGCTGCCGCCCATGGAGACGCCGGCGATCTCGCGGCGCGGGCGGATGGAATAAATCAGGAAGCCTTGCTGCGAGTAGCGGTCGCGCAGTTCCTTTTCCGAATCGGCTTCGGCCACCTGCTGATGCATTTCGCCGCGCGGGTCGGCGTACTTCAAGACAAACTCGGCCATTATTTGTCGCCCTCCCCCGAAACCAGCGTCGCGCCCGCGGGCATCTTGAACTTGAACTGCCCGTCGTTCACCTGCGGGTTCAGCTTTTCCTGATCGAACAAGAACGTGAGGATGGATTGATCCTGCCCGTTGACTACCAGCCGCTGGATCTGATATTCGGGCGTCACCAGCATTTCGATTTTCTCGTACGGCAGCTTGTCGTTTTTGGCCTTGGCGGTGAGCCGGAAATTCGCGCCTTCCTGCTTGAGATCGAAGTCGCGAAACTCTCTCGAAAAATCGAGCTTGCCCAACAGGAAAGCTAGTGGGGCTTTCATGTCCTCGCTCTCCTTGAGCTTCACCTTCTCGACGCGATTGGTGTCGGGCGTGTACACATAGACGTCGTGGCCATCGGACAGGAAGAGCTTGCCGGCGGGCACGGCGTAATCCCAGCGCATGCGTCCGGGCTTGCGCAGCGTCAGCGATCCGGACTCGCTCTTGCGGGCCCGGCCGGCGACGCTATATGTTTCATTAAATTGGACTTGCAGCGTCTTCGCGCGGTTGTAGCGCAGTTCTACACCGTGCAGCAGGGAGGTCAGATCGGCCTCCGCCCCGGCGAGCGGAACCAGTAAGGCGAGGGACACCCATAGCGCAAGTCGCGTCACATCAATCTTGACGCGATTTTGAGGGCGGACGTGGAGGTTCAAAGCGCGGGTTTCTAACTACCTTGTAAGTTATTGATTTCATGGAGATAATGGTGGTGTGAAGAAAGCGTCGAGCACGGAGCAGGCGCTCGCGGCGATCAAGGCGTTGCGCGACTCGCCGGAGGCTTACGATTGGAAGCGCGATCTTGCTCCGTTTTTGACGCACAAAAGCAATCACGTGATCGCGGCGGCCGCCGATACTGTGGGGCGGCTGGAAGCGGTTGGGCTGGCGTCGGATCTTGCCGATGCATTTTTGGAATTGATGAAGGACCCGGCGCGGCGCGATCCGGGTTGCAAGGCGCTGATCGCTATCGCGAAGACGCTGGCTGCGATGGATCATGCGGCGCCAAAGGTTTATTTCGCCGGGGTGCGACATGTGCAGATGGAAGGCAGCTTCGGTCCGCCGGTGGATGCGGCGGCGCCGCTGCGGGGATTGTGCGCACAGGGGCTGGCGCGGATGTCGCATCCGGAAGCGGTGCTGGAATGCGTGACGCTGCTGGTGGATTCGGAGGTTGCAGCGCGGTCGGGCGCGGTCCGGGCGCTGGGCGATACGGGCAAGATGGAGGCGCTGCTGCTGCTGCGGTTCAAGGCGCTGGTGGGGGATGAAGACGACGAAATAATGGGCGAATGCTTCGGCGCGCTGCTGCGGCTGTCGGCGGCGCAGTCGCTGGAGTTTGTGGCGGGGTTTCTGGATTCTGCTGAAGACGCGGTGGCGGAGCGGGCGGCGTTGGCGCTGGGAGAGTCGCGGGTGGCGGCGGCGTTTCCGTTGCTACGCGAGGCGCTGGAACACGCTGCCCGGCCGGCCATGCGGCGGACGTTGTTGCTGGGGATCGCGATGCTGCGGTTGGACGAGGGTGTGGAGTTTCTGCTGACTCGGGTGGCGGAGGAGCCGGAGAAATCGGCGGCGGATGCGTTGGCGGCACTGGCGCTTTACGCGAGGGATGAGACACTGCGCGGGCGGATCGAAGAAATTGTAACGCGGCGGAAGAGTCCAGCCTTACGAACAGTCTTCACCAGCGAATTCCGCTAGGAAAACAGGGGACAGACTACGCTGTCCCAAGCCACGACAATCCAGAAGGAACCGTATTGAGCCCGTTGGCGGTGGACAGCGCTGTCTGTCCCCTGTTTTTTGCTCCAAACCCCAATAACGATATTTGATATATTTGGTTATCCGATCCACGATCAAAGCATGAACGTGTCCCTCACCAGAGAGCTGGAGCGGCTGGTCAACGACAAAGTGAAAAGCGGCATGTATCAAACCGCGAGCGAGGTCGTCCGCGAAGGCCTACGCCTGCTCAAAGAGCGAGACAAACTCGAAACTCTCCGCCGCGATATCCAATCCGGGTTCGACGCCATTGCCAGGGGCGAGTTCGAAGAACACGACAGGAAAACGGCCGAAGTCTTAGCGGCGGATATCAAGAGGCGCGGCAAGCAGCGTCTGATCGAACTCAGGAAACGCCGAAAAGTCTAGCGCGCGAGCTTTGACTCCAACTGCGCCCATCGAGCGTACAATCCCTCCACACGCTTCTGGGCTGCTTGCATGTTCGCGTATGCCGGGACCAATCGCTCCGGGTCTGAGGCCGCCTCCTGGACATCGCGCTGCCACGCTGCGAGTTCATGTTCTGCGTCGAGGATTTTCGCTTCCATTGCGTCCCACTCCAACTGGTCGATATATGAGAGCTTCTTCTGCGGCCCTGCGGCGACCGGCATCCGTTCCTTCGGCGCGGACTTCTCTTCCAACGGCTCGCCCCGCGCGGCCTCCCATTGCGAATAATCGGCGAACACGCCGGCATCGCCCGAGCCATCGAGGCCGATCACCATGGTCGACACGCGGTCCAGCAAATAGCGGTCGTGACTCACCAGCACCAGCGCGCCGGGGAAATCGAGCAGGCTCTCTTCCAGAACTTCGAGGGTCGGGATATCCAGATCGTTGGTCGGCTCATCGAGCAGCAGCACGTCCGCCGTTTCGAGCATCAGCCGCGCAATCAGGACGCGAGCACGCTCGCCACCGGAGAGCCGCGAGACCGGCATCTCGAGTTGATCGGCGCGGAACAGAAACCGCTTGGCCCACCCGGCGACATGGACCGGCTGGCCGCGATAGATCACCGAATCGCCTTCCGGACACAGCGTGCGGCGCAGTGTTTTGTCGGGATCGAGGCGCTCCGTCCGATCCTGCGAGAAGGTGACGATCCGCAGCAGGTCTGCCTTCCTAATGGTGCCTTCGTCTGGCGCGAGCGTGCCTTCCAGGATTTTCAGCAGCGTGGTTTTGCCGCTGCCGTTCGATCCCACCAGGCCGACGCGTACACCTGGGGAGAGCGTTAGATCCAGATCGCGAAACAGCACGCGGCCGCCCAGTGTTTTGCCGATGCCTTCCGCCTCGATCAGCCGCTTGGTCTTGCGATCCGAGCCGGTGAAATCGATCTTCGCCGTCGCAGTTCGGCTGCGGGCGGTTGCTGCTTCGAACTCACCGATCAACCGCCCGGCGGCATCGATGCGCGCTTTCGATTTTCCGGTCCTCGCCTTCGGGCCTCGACGCAGCCACTCCACCTCGCGCCGCACCTTGGTGGCCAGCGATTCGCGCTGCTTGGTCTGCGCTTCGAAAAAATCCGCGCGTTTCTCCAAGAACTCGCTGTAGTTGCCCTTCACCTGAAACGCGCTCTGCGGATACGCCGGATTGATCTCCACCATTTGCGTGGCGATGTTTTCGAGAAAGTAGCGGTCGTGCGTTACCACCAGGCACGCGTTCGCGGCGGTGATGGCGCGCTCCAGCCAGAGGATGCCGTCTAGATCCAGGTGATTGGTCGGCTCATCCAGCAGCAGGACGTCGGGCGTAGTGATCAACGCCGCGGCGATGGCCAGTCGCTTCCGCAACCCGCCGGAAAGAGCAGATGCGGCTATGTCCGGATCGTCGAAGCCGGCGCGATCCATCATCATTTCGACGCGAGTGGTTTTCTCTTGATCTTCCAGATGAATTTCGTAAAGAGCGGCACGCAAAACGGAGCCCACCGTGTCGCCGGCCGCGAAAACGGAATCCTGCGGCACGTAGGCCAGCCGCGTCTGTTTGCGAATGGCGCGCTCGCCGGCGTCGGGTGGCTCACGCCCGGCCAACGTTTCGAGCAGCGTCGTCTTGCCACTGCCGTTCGGCCCGATGAGACCGGTGCGGTCGCCTTCTGAAATGCTCAGCGAGAGATCTTCGAACAAAATCCGCGCGCCAAACGATTTGCGAAGGGCGGAACAACTGAGCAGGACGGCCATCTGACCAGCCTCAACGCCCAAAGCCCTTCATGTGTCTCTTGCGGGAGCCCAAATCTGACTTGCCAGAGGAGAATTGCCCGAGCCAAACGATGCGTTTTCGACCGGCTGGTGGGTGCGACGCAGCCACTAGCCGCAACCCCTCGCGCAGAATTCGTGACGCGCTCCAGCCCAGCCTTCGCATCAAGTCCTCTATCAGCCGCTGTTCGCCGGCATTCAATCTAGACGCAACGGTCAACTTCATTCCTTCCAGTGTACTGGCTCAGGTTGCTATCCAAGACTTCGTTGGGCCGGGTCGAGGCTATCCGTCTCGGTCAACGCCACAGTCAGACACTCCGGCTCATCTGCATTGAAATTGCCGTTTTCCATTTCGACCCGGAGGACTTCGTCTTCATCAGGAGCATAGTCGAATGTGATGTGGTTGCGTTTCAATTCCTCAAAGATATACTCGAATCATTGCGGCATAGGTTGAGGGTAACGCAAGGATGAGTTGAAGAGTCAATTAGTTAGTCACTCTTACAATGGTCCAAGTGTCAACTCCGGCAATTTCCCGGCGCGATTTCGCGCTGCGCTCCGCGTCGCTGCTCTGTGCCGGCAGGCTTCGCGCGCAGGATGCGACTTTCTCCACCAGCGTGAAAGTGGTCAATGTGCTCGCTACCGTACGCACCAAGAAAGGCGAGATTATTCGCGACCTCAACAAGGACGATTTCTCGATCGCCGAAAACGGGCGCCCTCAAACCATCCGCTACTTCGCGCGCGAGTCCGATCTTCCGCTCACGCTCGGGCTGATGGTGGACACCAGCATGAGCCAGCGGCGCGTACTCGACGCCGAACGCAGCGCCAGCTTTCGCTTTCTGGAACAGGTGCTGCGCGACGGCAAGGACCAGGTGTTCATCATGCAGTTCGACATGTCCATCCAACTGCGCCAGCAGCTCACCTCGTCCTTCACCAAGCTGAACGATGCGCTCTCCTACGTGGATCTGCCCGACCGGCAGACGCTCTCGGTGGGCAGCAACCGCGGCACCGCGCTCTATGACGCCGTCGTACAGGCGTCGCGCGACATCATGACTAGTCAACGCAATCGCAAGGCGCTTATCCTGCTCACCGACGGCGTCGATGTGGGCAGCGAAGCGAGTCTTGCCGACGCCATCGACGCCGCCCAACGCGCCGACACAATCGTCTATTCCATTTTGTTCTCAGATGCCGGCGCGTACGGCTTCCTGGGCGGACCTGACGGGTCCAGGCCACTGCGACGGATCTCGCAAGACACCGGCGGCGGGTTTTTCGAGGTAACGAAAAAGCGTGGGATCGACCAGATCTTCTCTCTGATCGAAAGCGAGCTACGCAGCCAATACAGCATGGGCTACGTTTCGGACGTCCCGGTGCGCATTTCCGAATTCCGCGCCATCCAACTTGCCACCAAACAAAAAGACCTGGTAGTCCAGGCGCGCGACCGGTACTGGGCCCAACGCTGACCCTGCTATATTCGGAGGCAAGTGAGGCTCCACATGACAATTGCCACTATACTTACCGCTACGATGCTGACTGGCCTGTCGTTGGCCGATACGGTGAATTTCGATAACCTCAAGACCGGTGCACCTCCGCCTGGATGGACTGCCACTAAGACGGGCACGGGCGCACCGAAATGGACTGTCGAGAACGACGGCACCGCACCCAGCAAGCCGAACGTACTGAAGCAATCGGGACAAGCCACATATCCGGTTTGCATCAAAGACGACACTAGCCTCAAGGACGGCTATGTGGAAGTGAAGTTCAAGCCAATCTCCGGCAAAGAGGATCAGGCAGGCGGCGTGATCTGGCGCGCGAAGGACTCGAACAACTACTATGTCGCTCGCGCCAACGCTCTCGAAAACAACGTCACTATCTACCACACCATCAACGGCCGGCGGACGGAAAAGAAGCGGGCGAACATGAAGGTGGCCTCCAACCAGTGGCACACGCTGAGAGTGGATTTCCAAGGCAATCATTTCACAGTGACGCTCGATGGCAAGAAAGCTCTGGAGTGGGACGACAGCACGATCACGGAGGCGGGCAAGGTGGGCGTCTGGACCAAGGCAGACAGCGTAACGCTGTTCGACGACTTTACCTACGCCGCCAAGTAAACCGGCAGCCTTTGCCTAGAAGTTCTAGTGAAGCTGCCGCGGCCTGATTGCTCGTGGATTTCGACCGGTGGATTCTCTGGCGTTGCCATTTCCCTAGACGTTCATATGAAGTACAATACCGGGAGCCATGTCCAAATCCAAGCCTCCCGACGGCGACCTGCTGCAAGGTACGCTCGACATGCTCATACTCCGCACGCTGCTGCTCGGCCCCGCTCATGGGCACTCCATCGCTTACTCCATCGAGCGCCGCTCCAGCGAGATTCTGCAAGTGGAGCACGGCTCGCTCTACCCGGCTCTTTATCGCCTGGAAGATCGCGGCTGGATCGCCGCGTTCTGGGGAACGTCGGAGAATAATCGCAAAGCGAAATACTATCGGCTGACCCCCGCCGGCAAGAAGCAACTCATCGCCGAGACAGACCGCTGGGAACGCCTGGCGACCGGCATCAGCCGTATTCTGCGTCCCACGGCGGAGGAACGCGCATGAGCTGGCGTCGATACTTTCGCCGCAATCGCCGCGACGCCGAGAGCGCCCGCGACCTCGAGTTCTATCTCGAGCAGGAAACCGCCGACAACATCGCCCGCGGCATGGCATCCGACGAAGCGCGCGCGGCCGCCCGGCGAAAACTAGGCAACGCCACGGCCGTCCGAGAGGAGATTCATCGCATGAACACTATCGGTTTCATTGACAACTTCTGGCGCGACGCCGTCTACGCGCTGCGGTCGATGCGCAAGAATCCCGTGTTCACCGTCACCGCCGTTCTGACGCTCGCTCTGGGGATCGGCGGCAACACGGCGATGTTCACCGTCATACGCGCGGTGCTGCTCAAGCCGCTCGAATTCCGCGATCCGGACCGCCTGGTCTATTACTCCATGGACAATGCGCGGCGCAACGTGCACGACACCCAATTCACGCCCGACCGGCTGACGCAAATGCGCGCCGCAGCCCGGTCCTTCGCCGCCCTCGGAGCATACGGCGCGAATCCAGAGAACCCATCGCTCTCGGGCGAGGGCGATCCGCTGTCCCTTCGCGGCGCGCGCGTCTCCGCGAATTTTCTGGATGTCCTCGGAGTCGCACCGGCGCTAGGCCGTAGTTTTCTTCCCGAAGAAGACGCGCGCGGCGGCCCCGCCGTAGCGATGATCGGCAACGACCTCTGGCGACGCCACTTCGGCGCAGACCCCGCGATCGCCGGCCGCACCGTCACTCTTGACTCCACGCCCACCACCATAGTCGGAGTCTTGCCCGCCGGCTTCGCGTTTCCGTTCTCCGGCATCGATGTCTGGCTGCCGCGCCCATCCGAGTGGTCCTTGCTTCCTCCACGCTTCTGGGGCATCTCGCTGCTGATGGGCTTCGGCCGGTTGAAGCCCGGCGTCACGCTGGATCAGGCGCGCGCGGAAACTACCGTGCTTACCGAGCAGTACAACCGCGCTCATCGCACCATGGATTCCGATTCCACCATGCGCATCGTCTGGCTGAAGGACCGCTTGGTTTCGAACGTTCGCGGGATGCTGTGGATGCTGTTCGGCGCGGTGGGCTTTGTACTGCTGATCGCCTGCGCCAACGTCGCCGGTCTGCTGCTGGCCCGCGCGACTTCCCGCTCCCGTGAATTCGCGGTTCGAGCGGCCTTGGGCGCGGGGCGCAGCCGCCTGATCGGTCAACTGCTGGCTGAAAGTCTGGTGCTGGCCACGGCAGGCGGCGCGCTCGGGGCGATTTTCGCCAAGTGGAGCTTGAGCGCGCTCCAAAGTGTGAGTGTCCTGAATCAGCCGGCAGTGTCGAACGCCCTCTATGTGCCGGGCGCAAGCGGCATGCGAGTGGACGCGATGGTTCTCGGATTCACTATCGCCCTCTCGCTCATCACCGGAGTGGTGTTCGGATTGTTCCCCTCGCTTGAGATGTCACGGCCCGATCTCGCCGACGTGCTGCGCGAGAGCGGCGTCGGCGCAGGCCGCGCATCTTCCGGCAAACGGGGGACACTCGGCATCAGCCCGCGCGCTCTCCTAGTTATCGGGCAGGTAGCTCTATCTGTTGTGTTGCTCATCGGCGCGGCGCTATTGATGCGCAGCTTCGCTCGCCTACACAGCGTCAACACCGGATTCCAAACCAGCAATCTCCTGACCATGAAGATCGCTCTGCCGCCCTCGCGCTACAACACGGACCCCAGGCGCGCTGCTTTCTTCAGCGACTTGGTGCAACGCGTGGAAACCCTGCCGGGAGCGCGCAGCGCGGCGGTGGCCATGTCGCTTCCCACCACACGCTGGATTCGCACCAACATCACCAGTGTCCAAGGACAGCCATTGCCCGAAACGAACGACCCCACCTTCGGCGTCATCCAGAGCGTCACGCCCGGCTACTTCCGGACGCTCGGCATCCCGCTGCGCCGTGGCCGCGAATTTACGGCGCGCGACAACATGGCCGGCGCTCCGCCCGTGATGATGATCAACGAAAGCCTTGCCCACCTTCTGTGGCACGATTATCCGCAGGGCCCGAACCCGGTGGGCCAGCATATCAGCGAAGGCTACGACAAGCTCGTCGGGATGATGGAGGTGGTGGGCATTGTCGCCGATATACACGAAGGCGGACTCGCGTCCGATGTCGTTTCCGAATTCTACTTGCCCTGCGTGGTGCATCCTCCACAGAATGCTTACCTGGTGGTTCGTACCCCCGGCGATCCGCTGAAGCTGGGGAACTCCGTTCGCAGCCAAGTGGCGGCCATCGATCGCGATCAGTCGGTCTCGGAAATCAGAACCATGGAGACTGTGTACGAGGACACGCTAGGCCAGCGCCGGCTGACCATGCAACTGCTCGGATCGTTCGCCGGCGTCGCGTTGGTTCTTGCGTTGATCGGACTCTACGGCGTCATCGCCTACTCCGTTGCGCAGCGCACGCACGAAGTGGGCATCCGCCGTGCACTCGGGGCGCAGCAGGGCGATATTCTCAAACTGGTATTGGGCCAGGGCCTGGGCCTGACGCTTGCCGGCGTCGTGCTGGGGATTGGTGGAGCATTCGCCCTCACGCGCGTCATGAAGACGCTGCTGTTCCAAGTCAGCGCCACCGACCCGCTCACTTTCGCCGGCATCGCGTTGCTGTTCGTCATCGTGGCGCTCGCCGCCAGCTACATCCCGGCTTGGCGCGCCAGCCGTATCGACCCCATGGCGGCACTGCGATGAAAGCTGTCGTCCTCGCCCTCGCGTTCCTCACCGTGGCCTGCGCGCAGTCGCCGCCACCGCTTGGCCGACTGGTCGACGTTGGCGGTTATCGCGTCCATCTCAACTGCACCGGCGAAGGCAGCCCAACGGTGATGATCGTGGGCGCGGGATTCTCCTTCGATTGGGCCCTGGTCCAGCCCGAGGTCGCCAGGTTCACACGCGTCTGCACGTACGATCCTTCGGGATTGGCCTGGAGCGATCCCGGCCCCGGTGCGACCTGCCCGCAGCGCGTCGCCGAGATTCATCAGCTCCTCAAGAGCGCCGAAATCGAGGGCCCTTACGTTCTCACCGGTCTCTCCGTCGGGGCACTCATCACGCGATACTACGCGCATCAATTCCCCGCGGAGGTGGCGGGGATGGTTATTGTCGATCATGCCTTCCTCAATCCGGTTGACGATCCGCCGAAGCGCACGACCATCGCCGCTCCCGGTTTGGACTCTCCCCCGGTTCTCATCCATCAGGAACCGATCGTCTTCACAGTCGAGGATATTTCCAACTTCAATAATCTGCCGGAGCGCAGCCGCCAACTGCATCGCTGGGCCATGTCGCTCCATCCCGTTTTACCGACGTTCGAGACCGCCACTAAGTGTTCCGCCGAAGCGGAAGCCGCGGAAACACGGCCCGACCCGCTGGGCGATCTCCCGCTGGTGGTGGTCAGCACCGCCAACGATTCGCCGAACTATCCGAAGCTGCAAGCCAAGCTTTTGAAACTCTCGCACAACAGCAAGCAGTTAATCGCGTCGCGCAGTTTTCACGCGGTGGAAATCGATCAGCCCGAGGTGGTGGTCCGCGCTATCCGCCAGGTGGTCGATGCCGCAAGAGATCACTCCCGGCTTCATTGATTAGTAAGGTTGGTGAGACTTCGCACAGGTTCAAGCCCAGTGCCGTTAGGTTTTCCGGCCCGGCTCGGAAATCAAACATTTCACAGTGCTAATGTTGGTCACTGAAGTATCAGATGCGACAAAAGCAATCCACCGAGCGTCGGCACGAGTGCCGACGCGGCACGCATGAGTGCGTGCGCTACAATCTCGCAATAGCTTGCGCGGGCGCGCGGAAAACTTAACGGCATTGGGCTTTAGCCTGTGCCACCACGGTCTGACAAGCTTTGAATCTGAAATGGTGAAATGGAGCGTAGACTCGAGTCCCTAGTACGGCCAGGCTGGTTTCGCGAATAAGCCGCCGTCGATCCATAAGGTTTGGCCGGTGATGAAGCCGCTGCTGTCGCTGGCGAAAAAGACTACCGCGCGGCCGACGTCGAGCGGTGTGCCGATGCGACCGATCGGTGTCAGATTCGCCCACGTTGCGGCATAATCGCCGGCTTCGCTTTTGGTACGCTCGGTATCGATTGCGCCGGGGGCCAGGCAGTTTACGGTGATCTGAAAAGGACCCAGCTCGACGGCCGCCACCTTGGTGAACATTTCGATTCCGCCGCGGCTGGTGGTGTAATCCACGAGCTTCGGAAAGGCCACCTTGTTCGAGCCTGAACCGATGTTGATAATCCGGCCGCCGCCTTTTTCCTTCATATGGCGCGCGGCGCGTTGCGTGCAGAGGTAGCAGCCTTTCAGGTTGGTGGCCATCACGCGGTCCCAATCGCGCTCTTCGAGATCCAGCAACGAACTCCAGGTCTGGACGCCGGCGTTATTTACCAGAATATCGAGGCGCGGGAAGCGTTCGAAGACGGCGGCGAACATGCGGTCGACTTCGGCGGCGTCGCCTACGTTAGCCAGCGTTACCAGCGCCTGGCGGCCCAGGGCGCGAATCTCAGCGGCAGTGGCTTCCGCGCCCGCGGCGTCGGTGTAATCGTTCACCGCAATGTTACAGCCCTCGCGCGCCAGCTCGAGCGCGATGCCTTTGCCGATGCCCTTGGCCGCGCCGGTTACCAGCGCCGTCTTGCCGGGGAGGAGCATGGGGATATTCTAGCGGGGCGAGGGGTGCGACAGCCGTGTCCGTCAAAAAAAGCTTGCCCTCCGCGTCAAATGGAAGGACACTGAAGGTTACTGCAATCTGTCCAGGAGGTGGCCGCGAATTGAAACTTGGTGAAGCTCTCGCTTGGGAACCCAAAGAGCGTTGGAGCACCGTGGATGCCGCGGAAGTCTACGACGTCGCGAGTTGGGGCAAGGGCTATTTCTCCGTCGGCGACAACGGGCACCTGTGGGTGCACCCCACCAAGGAAACCAATCGGGCGATCGATCTTCGGGAGTTGGTGGAGAAGCTCGAGCTGCGCGGTATTTCGCTCCCGATCCTGCTCCGGTTCGGCGAAATCCTGAAGCACCGGCTGGGCGAGATGCATCAGGCGTTCCAGAATTCCATCGCCGAGCACGGCTACAAGGGCAGCTATTGCTGCGTGTTCCCAATTAAGGTGAACCAGCAGCGGCAAGTGGTGGAGGAAGTTTTCAAATACGGCCGTCCGTATCATTTCGGACTGGAGGCGGGCTCCAAGCCGGAGCTGCTGGCGGTGCTGGCGGTGGCCGACAACGAGACCCCGATCATCTGCAACGGTTTCAAGGACGACGAATACATCGAGATGGTGATGCTGGCCAAGAAAATCGGCCGGCAGATTATCCCGGTGGTGGAGAAATACACGGAGCTCGACCTGATTGTGAAGCACTCGCAACGGGTGGGGGTGCGGCCGGAAATCGGCTTGCGGGTGAAGCTGGCGAGCAAGGGGTCGGGGCGGTGGAAATCGTCGGGCGGGTATCGTTCCAAGTTCGGGCTCACGGTCAGCGAGGCGCTGCAGGCGCTGGAGCAGATGAAGTCGGTGGGGATGGAAGATTGCATCCAGTTGCTGCACTTCCATCTGGGCAGCCAGATTACGAACATCCGGCAGATCAAGGGCGCGGTAATTGAAGCGGCCCGGATTTATGTGGAGTTGAAACGCGCCGGCGCGGGTTTGAAGTACCTGGATGTCGGCGGAGGGCTGGGCATCGATTACGACGGCTCGCAGACCGATTTCGAGTCGAGCGTCAATTACACGCTGCAGGAATACTCCAACGACGTCGTCTACCACATACAGAATGTCTGCGATGAGGCAGAAGTGGAGCATCCCACCATCGTGTCCGAGAGCGGGCGCGCCATCGCCGCGTATCACAGCGTGCTGGTGTTCAACGTTCTGGGCGTGAGCGGATTCGGCGACGATTCGTTCGATCCTGTGCCGGACGATGCCGAGCAGCCGCTGATCGATATGCAGGAGACCAATCGCGCGCTGAGCTCGAAGAATCTGCTGGAGAGTTTTCACGATGCGCAACAGTCGCTCGATTCGGCGCTCAATCTGTTTAGCCTCGGCTACCTGCCGCTGGCGCAGCGCAGCCAGGCGGAAAAACTCTACTGGGCCATTTGTAGACGGATTCATCGCATGGCCAAGGAGTTGGAATATTTTCCAGAAGAGCTGGAGGGCCTGGACGGGATGCTGTCGGATACTTATTTCTGCAACTTCTCGCTGTTCCAGAGCATGCCCGACAGTTGGGCCATCAAGCAGCTTTTTCCCATCATGCCCATTCACCGGCTGAATGAGAAGCCGTCGCGCAGCGGCGTGCTGGGCGACATTTCCTGCGATTCGGATGGCAAGATCGACCAGTTCATCGACCGTCGCGACGTGAAGAAGACGCTGCCGCTCCATACCTTCAATGGCGACCCGTACATACTGGGGGCGTTTCTGCTGGGCGCCTATCAGGAGATTCTGGGCGACCTGCACAATCTGTTCGGCGATACCAACGCGGTTCACGTCAGCCTGAACGAAACCGGCGATGTGGTGCTGGATACGGTAATTCAGGGCGACACCGTGCGCGAGGTGCTGGATTATGTCCAGTTCAACTCCAAGGTGCTGCTGGAGGAGTTTCGCCGCGACGTGGAGACGGCGTTGCGCGAGGGCAAGATCGGGTACGAGGAATCCGGGCGGCTGTTGAAGTTTTACGAGGATGGGCTGAACGGGTATACGTATTTGGAGCAGTAACGGCGTTTGCGCCGCTGCTGCTCGTAATCCAGAATTCAGAAACCCGCGGGCTGCCGCCCCTAAAGTCGGCGCGGTTGCGCGAGATAGAAACTCGTTGGGTCGGCTACTGATCATCAGCCCGTGGGGCAGGTTGCCAACCTGCGCGCGATTGTTAATCGCGCTGGACCAAGCGGGTTACCAACCCGCTGCAGGTTATCAACCTGCCCCACAGCCTGACTGATCTAGTACCAAGGATCAATAGGAGAGAATCCAGAATGGGGACTGCGGCTGACAACCTTCGCGTCGTTCTGGTCGCTACTCGAAATCCTTTGAATATTGGGGCGGCTGCGCGGGCTATGCGGAATCTTGGATTTTCCCGGCTGCGGCTGGTCAATCCGTATCACGTCGCGTTTCAGGAAGCGCGGTCGGCGGTACATGCGCAGGAGATTCTGCGGTCGGCTGAGGAATTCAAGACGCTCGGTGAGGCGATTGCCGATTGTTCGCTGGTCGTCGGCACGACATCGTTGGGACATCGCGAACTGCAACATCCGTTGCGAACTCTCGAGTACGGCGGGCGGGTGCTGCGGAAGCATCTGGCGTCGGGGCCCGCTGCACTGTTGTTTGGATCGGAGAAGTTCGGGCTATCGAATGAAGACCTGAGTTATTGCCATTGGCTGGTGCGGATCGGCACGGAGGGGTCGATGAACCTCGGGCAGGCGGTGGCGGTTTGCCTTTATGAGCTGACGCGCAAAGCCGCCGTCGTCAAGCCTGAACGCAGGAAGTTGGCCAAAGCGGAAGACCTGGATCGGCTCACGGAGTTGTTGACCGATGTTCTGGAACGCTCCGGCTACGTGCATTCGGGCAGCACGGAGACTAAGATCCGGCGGCTGGTTCGCAGGTTGGAACTCCCGGCGCACGATGCGGAGGTGTGGCTGGGGATAATCCGGCAGATTCATTGGAAGGTGTCGCGGGGGCGCGAGTGATATGCTGAGGGTCGGATGACCAAGGTTCATTTGGAGTACGATCTGGTTCGCCCGTTGACCGACGCTGACGCGGGCTACGTAGCCGATGTGCATAGCTGGTATGGCATCCTGCGGGTGCGTCCGGCGGCTTCGATGGACAAGTTGTCGGTGGAGTACGACGCCTCGCGGCTGTGCGAGACGGATGTGGAGGCGGTGTTGCAGCGGTTCGGGCTGCCGATCAAGCGGAAGGCGCCGATTCCATAACTGTTCCTTACGAAGCACCTTGAGTGCTGCGGCGCTCCCAACCTGGTTTGAATAACGGCAGGTAGTTTTCCTGGCGGTATGGGTGTCTGGCGATTTCTTCGATGTTCAGGTCGATGCCCAGGCCGGGGCGGTCGGGGATCTCGATGTAGCCGTCCTTCACTTCCACTGGGTTGATCACGATTTCCTTTTCCCACGGTTCGTTAAACTCGTCGAAGATTTCGTGAATGAAAAAATTCGGAGATGAGGCGTTGAGCTGGACACATGCCGCCGAGCAGACCGGGCCTTGCGCGCTGTGCGGGGCGATGACGCCGTAGTGGGCATCCACCATTCCGGCGATCTGGCGAGTGGCGAACAATCCGCCGAGATTTAGCGGCTCCGGTTGTAGGATGCTGACCGCCTCATGCTTCAGCAGCTCGGCGAACTGCTGTTTGGTGGAAAAGCTTTCGCCGGTGGCGATGGGCACCGGGCTGCGTCGAGCTACTTCGATCATGGCGGCGATGTTGGTGTGCGGGACGGGCTCTTCGAACCAGGCTGGCCGCATCGGTTCGATGCATCGCGCCACTTCGACGGCGGTCGCGACATTGAAGCGGCAGTGTCCTTCGATCAGCAGGTCCACCGAATCGCCGACGGCTTCGCGAACCGCGCGCACGATGTCCATGCTGAGATCGAAGTCGTCGCGTGGGAGCGTGCGCCAAGCGCTGCCGAACGGGTCGAACTTGAGCGCCGTGTAGCCGCGCGCGGCGACTGATTTCGCTTTTGCGGCGAACGATTCCGGCGTTCGTGGGCCGCGATACCAGCCGTTGGCATAAGCCCGGAGCCTCTGGTGGCAACGTCCGCCCCACAGATTGTAAATCGGCTGATTGGTGGCCTTGCCGATGATGTCGCAACAGGCAATCTCGATAGCCGCCACGGCGCACATGTGGATCTGGCCGCCTTCCGAATACACGTCTCGAATCAGGCGCTGCGAGATGATCTCTATTTGAAACGGATCCATGCCGGTGACCAGCGGCGCGAGTTCGTGGATCGCGGTTTCCACCGTCTTGGTGAAGTAGTTGAGTGTGCCCTCGCCGACGCCGTAGATTCCGTCGTCGGTCCAGACCCGGGTGAAGAGCCAGTTCTTCCAGGGATTTCCAGCGATGAAGGTTTCGATTTTAGCGATGTGCACGGCCGCTCCCCTTTTTCGCTCGACCGCGCACCACCACTTGGGGCTTCAACGCCAACGGACCGCCGGCAAGCTCGGTCCGATCCGCGGCTATGTGGATGAGGCTGCGAACGGCTGGGTCCTCGAGGTCCGCTTTCGAATTGATGCGGATATGGCGATGAAACTTGCCGGTTCCGGTGAGCCGCTTTTCCGTATCCGGCAAATCGGTGCCGTGTGGGAAGCCAATGTTGACAGAGGCGCGGCCAGCGACGACGTAGCAGAATGCTTCCTTGAACCGTCCGGAGAATGTGAAGGCGTTGGTGACCGTGTACCCTACGTCGTTGACTGTCTCGCTGGCCGACGGGATTTCTGTGAGCACCATCCGCCGCGCCGCAAGCATCAGTTCCAGGACGGATGCGGGGTAGCGGGAAAGAAATTCGATCAGTTTGGGATCAGGTTTTCGGATAGCAGTGGAATTGTAGCACTCAGCCGAAGATGCCGGTGCGGACCAACTGATTTGTCGCCAGGGCGCAGATGTAAGCGAGGAAGGTCATGTAGGCGAACTGCATGGCGGGCCATTTCCAGCCTCCCGTTTCGCGGCGCACCACCGCAATGGTGGACATGCATTGCATGGCGAAGGCAAAGAAGATCAGCAGAGCGAACGCGCCGCCGGGGGACAGCTCGCTTTGCAGTCGTTGCCGGAGCCCCACGGAGTTCGCATCTGCATCCTCGACGCCGTAGATGGTTCCGAGCGTGCCTACAATCACTTCGCGCGCGGCCAGTGAACTGATGAGGCCGATGCCGATCTTCCAATTGAAGCCGAGTGGCTGAATGGCCGGTTCCACGGCGTGGCCGATCATGCCGGCGAAGCTGTGTTCGATTTCGGGCGCCCGGCCATCGTGGAGCGGCAGATGCAGCAGGACCCAAAGTACCAGCGTGACCGCCAGGATCACCGTTCCGGCGCGGCGCAGAAAGACTTTCGAGCGGTCCAGCAGCCGCAGCCCGAGCGATCGCAGAGTGGGCAGGCGATAAGGCGGCATTTCGAGCATGAAGGGCGTGCGCTCGCTTTTCAAGATGGACGATTTCAGTACACGCGCGGTGACGATGGCGGCTAGGAATCCCAAGACGTAGAGCCCCAACAGGGCGGCAGCTTGCGTTCCGAGGAACGGGCCCAGCAGCGGGCGCTCGTGAATAAATGCGCCGATGATGAGCGTGTACGGCAGCAGACGCGCCGAGCAGGTCATCAACGGAGCGATCAGGATGGTAGCCAGGCGATCGCGCTTGCTTTCGATAGTGCGCGTGGCCATGATGGCCGGCACGGCGCAGGCGTAGGCCGAGAGCAGCGGAATAAACGATTTTCCTTGCAGCCCGAACTTCGCCATGGTGCGGTCGGCGATGAGGGCCGCACGGGCCAGGTAGCCGGAATCTTCGAGAATTCCGATAAAGAGGAAAAGCAGCAGGATCTGCGGGAGGAACACAACTACCGAGCCCACGCCATGTCCGACGCCTTGCACCAGCAGCGAGCGGAAGATCCCCGCGGGCAAGACGTTTCCCAGCCACGCGCTGCCGTTTTCAATCCAGAACTGCAGGCCGTCCATCAGCGGCTTGGCTCCGCGGAAGATGGTTTGAAATACGCCGGCGACAACCATCAGGAAGATCAATGGACCGGCGACGGGATGCAGGAAAACGGCATCCAGACGTCGCGTCCACAGCGGTGGAGAAGGCGCTTTGTAAGCTGCCCCGATGCCGACCTGTTGAGCCCACTGGCGGCACCGCGGGATATCCTGCAGAACCGGCAATTCCACCCGGGGCGGCGTGAGAGAAGCCGTTCCGGCGGAGGTGCCGTCCATAAACTGAAAAACCTTGTCGACGCCGTCGCCATTGGCCGCGCTGATGAGCGCCACCGGCGCGCCCAGTTCGCTGGCCAACTCCGCAGTGTCCACCTTGCCGCCGCGATTGCTGAGATCGTCGGCCATGTTGAGGATCACCAGAGTCGGCAGCTTGAGGCTGAGAATGGGTGCGGCTAGGACCAAGTGGCGGCCCAGATTGGTGCTGTCCAGAATCAGGAGCACCGAATCGGGCTTGGGGACATCCTTCATCGTGCCCTTCAGGACGTCGTGGGTGACCTGCTCGTCTTCGGAGCGGGGATTGAGGCTGTAGACTCCGGGAAGATCTACCAGAATGACTTCGTGGTCGTTCTTCATACGCGCGCGGCCGATGCGCTGTTCGACCGTGACGCCGGGGAAGTTGGCGACCTTTTGGCGGAGGCCGGTGAGGCGGTTGAATAACGTGGACTTGCCGGAGTTGGGCGGTCCGATAATAGCGACCACGTGCGGCTTCAATGACTTGCGCGCCTTGGAGGGAGGAGGTAGCGCCGTGGCTACCGCGCAGCCGCCGCAGCTATGGCAATCGCTCATTATTTGGTTCCGTTCCTGAGGATCAGCCGGGAGGCGGTTTCGCGGCGCAGGGCGACCTCCGATCCATCCACGCGGTAGACGCGCGGTTCGCCACCAGGAGCGCTACGGGCTGGTACAACTACGTGGCCGGGCAGGAAGCCTAGTTCCATCAAGCGGCGGGCGACGTCGTCTGGAAGATCGAGGCGATCGAGAGTCCCGGGGTCACCTTGGCGGAGTTGGGCGAGGGTTTTGGGGGCTGTTGGGGGTTTTAGCCCAACAAGGGACTCCTTGTTGACACTCAGTTGCAGCATGGGGTCGGTATCCGCACTCTTCTTTAGCACGTCGAGTTCCTACTCATCCCGTTGGGGAATCTGTTGGCTTGGCTCTATAACTAGTATAACGGACTATTTTGGTCCTAGTTTCACTTGCCGTCAAGAAAATTTTCTTTGCGGCACTACTTGACAGTACAACACTAAGATTTTATACTATCACTAGAGTCAAATACTGAAGGAGGCTCAAATCATTATGCCACTTGTCAAATACGCACCCTTTGCCGATACCGACGACTTTCCGACCGGTCTCAGGCTCTTCCAGGACACCGTGAACCGTCTGCTGAGCGATGGCGGAAGCGCCCGTCCATGGGCTCCTTCCGTCGATATCTTGGAGACGGAGAACGAGTTAGTGCTGAAGGCCGATGTCCCCGGCGTGGAGCTGAAGGACATCGACATCCAGATCGAGAACGGCACGCTGACCCTGAAGGGCGAGCGGAAGTTCGAGAAGGAAGAGAAGAATCGGGGCTTTCATCGCCTGGAACGGAGCTACGGCTCATTTGTACGATACTTCACAGTCCCCGACACGGTGGACACCGAGCATGTGAAGGCCGAGTATCAGAACGGCGTCCTGACGGTGACCTTGCCGAAGAAGGAAATCGCGAAGCCGAAAGCCATCAAGGTGCAAGTGAGTAACAACTGAGGCTGAAGGAATTCGAGGAATTCACGAATCCAAGAATTCAAGGAAGTCGGAAGGGTTGGGAACGGTCACAGTCCGGTTTCCCGATTCATCCGGCTTCCTTTTTGTTTTCGGTTAGCCGCCGGATGCCAAGCTGTCCAGGCGTTGGAATAGCAAGTCTGGTTCGAGGAACTCGCCTACCGACATCACTTTCCATTCGATCCCCACCGACACCATCGCGCTTTTTCCTTCCCATTCGAGAGTTGGGGTCATTCGCTGGTATTCCACCACTTGCACCTGATTACGGACCGTGTCCGGGCTCATGTTGGGCGAAGTGATGATGAGGAACGCACACGGGCTCCAGCGGAACATGTTGCTGAAGTCCGGCAGCGCCTGCGCCAGCATCTGCACCACCTTGAGCAGCACCTCGTCGCCGCGAGAGAAGCCGAATTTGGCATTGATCACATTTAGGCGCCTTACCACAAAGAATGCGATCTGGCAGTTCGGAAATTGAACCAGGGTCCGCGTCAGCTCGCTTTGCGCGTAGTCCCGGCCGGGTAAGCCAGTGAGCGGATCGGGAGCGTGCAAAGCGCCCGCTGACGATGCGGGCTTCGAACCAACCTGCTGACTGGCGCGCCACCGTTCGATCGCCTCGGATACCACGCAACCGAACTGCTGGCTCTGTTTCAGCATTCCGCTACGTAGCAGATTCAAGTTTTCACGGACCTTCTTGCGCACTTCTTCCAGGTCGTCCAGGTCCGAGATCGCGTCGAGTTGTTCTTCGATCTCCTGGAACTGCGTGGCGGGTGGTTCGGGCAGCGCAGCGACGCCCGCGTTCAACTCCGACACCAGTTGCATCGTACCCAGGCGTTGCTGTCCGATCAACTGGTTGGTTTCCTTCGCGTAATTCTCAAGAAGTCCCGCAACGTCGTGCGGCCGTATTCGCAAGTCGGTGGTCCCGGCCAATCGGCTCAACTCGGCGCGGAATCGCTGCGCCTGGCTGTCATCCGCAATCACCATGTGCCGCTCGATGGCCTTCAGCAGCATCTGCGCCGGATCGATGCTGGCGGGCGCCGGCGAGCTGGTTGGCGGACGTTTGGCGAGAGGTTGCATGCGGTCCTACTGGCGTAACTATGCAGCTTATCGGCGCGGAAAGCGATAATAAAAGCGAAAGCCACTATGAACACCCTCAAGACCGCGCTACTCCTGGGGATCCTCAGCGGGGTATTGCTTCTCGGCGGCGAGATGATCGGCGGGCGCAACGGACTCTATACGGCGCTGGCGATTGCCGTTCTAATGAATTTCTTTGGGTATTTTTTTTCGGATAAGCTGGCGTTGGCGATGTATTCCGCCGCACCGGTGACGCCCTCGCAGAACGGCGAAGTCTATGCGCGCGTGTTTCCCATTGTGCAGAGCCTTTGCCAGCGCATGGGGCTGCCGATGCCGAAGCTGTGGCTGATTGCGGACCAATCGCCCAATGCGTTCGCTACCGGGCGGAATCCCGAACATGCTTCGGTCGCGTTTACCGCCGGCGTGCTGAAGCTGATGAACGATCCCGAACTCGAAGGCGTGGTGGCGCACGAGTTGGGGCACGTGAAGAATCGCGATATTCTGACCAGTTCGGTGGCGGCCACACTGGCTGCGGCAATCACGTTTTCGGCGCGCATGGCGTTTTGGTTCGGGGGAAGCCGCGACGATGACGAAGAAGGCGGAAGCGGATGGGGCGGGCTGATCATGCTGATTCTGGCGCCGATTGCCGCGATGCTGATCCAGATGGCTATTTCGCGCACGCGCGAATACGCGGCGGACGAGACGTCGGCTCATGTGACGCACAATCCGAACGAGTTGATTTCGGCGCTGGGCAAGCTGGAGCAATGGTCGAAGCAGATTCCGATGTCGGACGTGAATCCCGCCACCGCGCATTTGTTCATCATCAAGCCGTTCAGTGGGCAGAGCTTCATGCGGATGTTTTCGACACACCCGGCGACGGAGGACAGGATTGCAAGGTTACGGGCCATTGGGCGGGGATAGGAGCAAAGGCGGCTGGCGGCAGGATGCGGGCGGCAGAAGGTGTGACGGTATGCTGGAAGGTTGCATACTGTTCGTGTTAACCGGAAGGCGGCTGGGCGCGTTGCGTCGGGGCATCCTTGGATTTTTTCCAGCGATTTGATCGATCGCGGGGAGGCTGCGGCCGGCGACGCCGTGCTTGTGGCCGATCCTAATGGCAAGGCTCTGGGTACGGCGCACTATAGCGATTCATCGCAGATTTCCCTGCGGTTGCTGGCGGATCGTGTGGAGACAATCGATCGCGCTTTCTATTTGCGGCGGATCGCGGAGGCGCAGGCTTATCGGGAGCACGTGGTTTCCGGCTCCGATGCCTATCGGTTGGTTCATGGCGAGGGCGATCTGTTGCCTGGGCTGGTGATCGACCGGTATGGCGATTACTTCACCCTACAGACGCTCGATCAGGGGATGGATCGCGCTAAGGCGGACATCGTCTCGGCGATTGAGGAATTGTTCGCGCCCAAGGGGATTGTGGAGCGTAACGATGTGCCGGTGCGGAAGCGTGAGTCGCTGGAACTTCTGACGGGCGTGTTGGCGGGCGAGGTTCTGGAGTCGGTTAC
>DASQGY010000057.1:0-56829 GCA_035632375.1 Bryobacteraceae bacterium
GGCAACCGGCTCTGCCCTTCGCTATTGGAGAAGGCGCTGCCCTCCACAGTCAGGGAGTCTTGCGGGGTAAGGTCCCAATCGGACCGGAATCCTCCGTTCAGCCTGCGCCAGCCATCGGTGGCATTGGCTCCGCCAGGGAGAGGCGAATCGGCGATTCGGGAGTACTGGCCGAAGACGCGGAAAGATCCCGTTCCACCCGCGGCGCCCCCATAACGTAGCGTGCCATTGGCATTGTCTTTGTTTCCCGTACCGGCCGTGAGGAGCCCGCCATGAGTGGTTTTCGCCGACTTGGAGATGATGTTGATGACACCGTTGACCGCGTTCGCGCCCCAAACGGTTGCGCCCGGGCCGCGGATCACCTCAATGCGCTCGATGTCCTCCAGAGGGAGACCCTGCTGCTCCCAGAAGACGCCGGAAAAGGATGGCGAATAAACCGATCGGCCATCGATCAGCACCAGAACCTTGTTCGAGTACCGGGTGTTGAATCCACGGATACTGATGGCCCAGGCGTTGGCATCGATTCGCGCCACCTGGACGCCGGGAACCATGCGCAGAAGATCGGGAATGTTGATGGCGCCGGAACGCCGAATGTCTTCCTGGGAGATGACGAACACCGCGGCTGCGGTGCGGGCGAGCTTTTGCTCCTTCTTGGAGACGGAAGTGACCTGGACGTTCATAAGCTGTTCCAGGCTGGCCTCCGTCAGGTCTGGCTGGGACCAGGCTAGTGGCGCACCGAGGCTGGTGAGGCTGGCCGCAAGACAAGCTTGGGCGATAGTGTGACGGACACTTTGCTGCAACGGGAAGCAAACTGGGAACCGAATTGTCATAACACACTCCGCGGCCCGACAATAATTGAGACGATCGAGGAGACCCTTGAGGCGATTAGAGGCGGACTTCGAGGGAGACTCTACTGAACTACTTTTCGGCGCTGCAAGCCTAAAGGTTTAGCGAGGGCGACAGAGAAACTGCCAGGCCTCTCCCTCGATCTAACCATTTGAGGGCCTCAACCCTGGTCCGGTGGATTTACAATTAGTGCTACGTGGACAATTTGTTTCGATTGGACGGGCGGGCGGCTCTGGTCACCGGTGGCGCCAGCGGTATCGGCGAGGCTATCTCTCGGGTTTTCGCAGCGGCGGGGGCTAGGATCCTGATTGTCGATGTGGACCGGGAGCGGGCTGAACGGCTGGCTCTGGAACTTCCCAAGGCCGAGGTCAAGGTTTGTGACGTAACTGACGATCAGGCATTAAAGCAGATGTTCGGCAGTGTGCCGAGGCTCGACATTCTGGTGAATAATGCCGGGGTTGCGCTGGTGGGCGGGATCGAAGAAACGGAGCCAGCAGACTTCCAAAGGGTGATGCGCGTCAATGTGGAGGGCATGTATCTGGTGACCAGGCACGCGATTCCGTTGCTGATAGCGTCGCACGGGGCTATGGTTAATATTGGGTCGGTGGCGGGGCAGATTGGGGTGAAGCGGCGATTCGCCTACTGCGCGTCGAAGGGGGCGGTAATCGCCATGACCCGGCAATTAGCTGTTGACTATCCTACACAACTCCGAGTAAACTGCATATGCCCCGCAACAATCGAGACCCCGTTCGTGGAAGGCTATCTGGAGAAGTATCATCAACATGAGAAAGAAGACGCCCGCGCGGCACTGCATCGCAGGCAGCCGATTGGGCGGATGGGGCGGCCTGAGGAGGTCGCACACATGGCGCTGTATTTAGCGTCGGCGGAGGCCGGGTTCGTGACCGGGTCGGTGCTGACCATCGATGGAGGGTGGACTGCCTCTTGACGAAACGCGTCCGATAACCCATAATGTGGGAACGGGTTGCAGGTAGAAGTTTAGAGTTTGGATTAGGTTTTCAATGACCCATCGAAGCCACAACCGTCTTTTATACGCTTTTCTAGCGTTTTTGCTGCTTTCGGGATCGGCCTTTGGCGCCACCCGGCACAAGGGTAAACGTAAGACAGCAGCGGCAGCCAAGCCGGCTGCCAAGCATTTCGTGGCGACGGCGCATCATCCGGCCAGCCATCTTTCGCGACTTCCCAAGAAGCGGGTGAGCCGCGGGATGTGGACATCGCCGACCTTCGCCGATTCCACCGAAGGCGATTCAGTTGACGGCGAGGATCTGGTGGTGCGGCGGGCGGCGGTAGAGGCGCTGGGTCCTTATAACGGAAGCGTGGTGGTGACCGATCCGAAAACGGGGCGGGTGCTGACCATCGTGAATCAGAAGTTGGCGCTGCAGAGCGGATTCCAGCCGTGTTCGACGATCAAGATTGTCGCGGCGCTGGCGGGACTGAATGAAGGGCTGATCGATCAGAATACGTTGATGCGGCTGAATCGGCGGCATTCCATCGATCTCACCGAGGCGCTGGCTCGATCGAACAATCAGTTTTTCTCGACGGTGGGCTACAAGCTGGGGTACGAGCGGATCGTTCGCTACGCGCAGTTGTTCGGGCTGGGTGAGAAGGCAGGCTTGAACCTGGACGGCGAGCAGGCAGGGACGGTGGCGAGCGCGCCTCCGAGCGATGGCGTGGGGATGATGACCAGCTTCGGCGAAGGGATCTACATGACGCCGCTGGAACTGGCGGGCGTGATGACCGTGGTGGCGAATGGCGGAACGCTTTACTATCTGCAGCACCCGAAGACCAAGGAAGACATGGAGCAGTTTGTGCCGCGGGTGAAGCGGCAGTTGGATGTGCAGCAGTGGCTGCCAGTGATCCGGCCGGGGATGCAGGGGGCGACGGAATACGGGACGGCGCGGCGGGTGAGCGCGGTTTCGAGCGATCCGGTTTTCGGCAAGACGGGGACGTGCACGGACAGCCGGTCGCCCACGCACCTGGGCTGGTTCGGATCGTACAACGAGATTGGCGATCGCAAGCTGGTGGTGGTGGTGCTGCTGACTGGCGGGCGTCCGGTGAATGGTCCGGTGGCTTCGGGAATCGCGGGGGCGGTTTATCGGAACCTGGCGGACGAGAATTATTTTGCGCAGGCGCAGAAGGCGTCGCCGTTGGCGATTATTTCGACGCAGAGTTGCTGCCGGTAGGGCAAGCAGGAAGCCGAGTTCAAAAATTCAGACGCTGAAGAAACGGATTCACAATCCTGACACCGGCTATGACTTGGCCGTGGGTCAGATCTTCAGTCAATAACTCCGTCGCCTGGATCTGCTCGGCGGCGGCGAGAATCATGCCATCCCAAAACGATACCTGCCATACCTCACCGATCTCCGACGCTCGAGCCACGGTGGCTGGTGTGATTAGCGATTCGACCCAGGGAACATAGGCTCGAATCACCTCTCGCGCAGCGCTCCGGCTGAGTGGGGCCTTGATCTTCTGCGTAACGTTGACATAGAACTCCTGGAGCACTTGCGTACTTAACCGGCCCGTGCGGGTAGCCCATAGTTCCGACAGAGACTCTGTCGCTTGTTGCTGCCTTTGGCCAGCGCCGGAATCATGAGCGTAGATCAGGATATTTGAATCAACGAAGGTTTTGCCGGTCATGAAGGGACTCGCGGCTAGAGACTTTTTCTCCACCAAGTTGGAACGGCGCGCTCAAGAACGCCAAGGCCTTCGCCTTTGCCTGTTCGTACTCAGCTTCGCTGGCGACAATCTTTTGCAGTTCGCCCGCCAGCATTGCACTAACACTGGTTCTGCGTTCAGCGGCAACCGCGCGTGCTTTTTTCAATAGCTGCTTGTCGATGGCGAGGGTGATGTTTTGCTTCATTGGGTCCCTTAATTAGTTTACACGTAAAATACGTGAGAGTGCGGTTGAGCGGTTCCCATGTCGGTGTAAGCAGCATAGCGGCCAACAAAGCGCCGCCTGAAATGCGGCTGCAGCCAGGATTGGCTGCCCCACGGAAACAAGTCTCATAGTACAGCCAGGCTCTCGGATATAATCGGCGATTGGATTGGAGGCTTATGCGGAGACTGTTTCTGTTGGGGGCGGCTTTGGTCTTCTCGCTGGGGGCGCAGACGGCGGCGGTTGAGAGTGTTATTGAGGCGGCGCGGGAGAAGTCGGCGGGATTTCGGGACTTGCTGGCTAAGGGGCGCAATCTGAAGAATGGCGTGGCGATGGTTTGGGGGCAGGATTTTCTTTTTGCCGTCGAGACGGAGAAGCAAGCGGCTGTTTCGATTGATGGACTCGGCGAAGCGCCGATGGTGCGCATCGCAGACTCGAACATATGGTACCGGTTGGTGAAAATGCGGACGGGCGTCACGCATGCTTATGAGTTTCGGGCGGAGGGCAAGGCGCTTGGGGCTCGACGCGATATCGCCGGGTACAATCCGGATTCGTATCCCAAGCCTGGTGTTCCGAAGGGCACGCTGTCCGAGAAGAAGACCATTGTCAGCAAGATCTACGAAGGCTCGACGGCGGACTACTGGGTGTATGCTTCGCCGGGCGTCGATCCGTCGCGGGAAGCGCCGCTTATGGTTTGGCAGGATGGGCAGAACCTGATCAACCGCGATGGCTCGGCGCTGCGGTTGTTCACCGTCACCGAGAATTTGGTGCACCAGAAGCTGATTCCGCCGATGATTCACGTGATGATTTCGCCGGGCTCCGGGCAGCGGATGCGCAGCATTCAATACGACACGGTCTCGGACCGCTTCGGCCGGTATCTGCTGGAAGAAGTGCTGCCGGAGGTGGAGAAGATTTACAAGCTGCGGCCCGACGCTTATTCGCGCGGGATCGCGGGGGAGTCCTCTGGGGCGATTTGCGCGCTCAATGTGGCCTGGTATTTTACCGACAAGTTCAGCCGGGTGCATTCCACAATTGGCAGTTATGCGGCGCTGCAGTGGCATCCGGAGGAGCATCTGGACGGAGGGAATATTTATCCGTTTCGCATCCGGCGGGAACCCAGGAAGAACATACGTATCTGGCAGAGCGATGGCGCCGACGATCTCGAGAATCAGTGGGGGAGCTGGCCTGCGCAGGCTATTCAGCTTGCGAATTCGCTGAAGATGAAGGGCTACGATTTTCATTTTCGCTTTGGCGAGGCGGCGCATAATGGGGCGCAGGCGGGACTGGATTTGCCGGAGTCGCTGGCGTGGCTTTGGCGGGATTACGATGCTTCGAAGAGGGAGCAGGTTTATGAGATGGATCCGTTGGAGCGGGAGAAGCCGTTGTATCGGGTGAAGGTGGCGAATCGGGATGCTTGGTGATAAGTTACCGTGAAAGCTGGCATACAATAGAACATAGTTACCGGAGTGCACTGACATGCCGGGTGTTGGACATCGCGCTGTTTTCTTGCTCGTTCTTGCGGGCGCGATTCTGCCTGGCGCATCGTTCGAGAAGACTGTCCAGCCGGTTCTTACCAACACCTGCTCGCCGTGCCACAATAGCCGGCTTGCGTCCGGCGGGTTGAATATCTCGGTTTACGCGACGCCGGAGTCGATCGCGCAACATCGCGAGGAGTGGGAAGTGATGCTGCGCAGGATCCGCGGTGGCGAGATGCCTCCCAAGGGCGCGCCGCGGCCGAGTGCGGAGTCGATCGCGTCGCTGGTGAGCTTTGTTCAGGGCGAGTTCGATAAGGCGGATCGCGCGCTGCCGCCAGACCCGGGACGCGTTACCGCGCATCGGCTGAACCGCAACGAGTACACCAATACGATTCGCGATCTGCTGGGCGTCGACTTTCGCGCGGACAAAGACTTTCCAACCGACGATTCGGGGTACGGGTTCGACAACATCGGCGACGTTCTGACTATTTCGCCGGTGCTGATGGAACGATACATGAACGCGGCCGAGACGATTGCGGCGCGGGCGATCGGCGCCGATCCTCTACCGAAGAAACCGGTTGAAGTGGAGTACTCGGCTAGATACAAGACCATCCGGCGGATCGACCTCAGCACCATTGAGGCGACGCATCGCGTGGATTTCGATGCGGAATACATTGTGCGTTTCGGATTGCCTGGCCAACGCAGCGCGGATGCGAAGCCGGTGACGATGGGTTTTTGGATGGATGGCGCGCTGCTGAAGAAGATACCAGTGGAAACCAAGCCGTCGAAACTGGTGTACTTCAATCCTTATTCGGAAGAGGAGATGCGACTGTATCTTCCGGAAGGCGATCATGTGTTCCGGGCCGGATTCATCGACGACGATTTCGTGAAGGGCCTGACGCCGAAGGACGCCTACAGCGACAAGAAGAACAAGTTTCTGAACTCCATCAAGTTCATCGGACCGTTTCCGACGAATGTGGAGAAGGCCAGCAGGAAGAAGATACTGATCTGCGATCCGAACTCTGGCACCGCCTGCGTCGATAGGATTTTGTCCACGCTGGCGCGGCGGGCTTACCGGCGGCCGGTGAGCAGAATGGAAGTCGCGTCGCTGGTGAAGTTTGTCGATCTCGCGCGGAAAGATAATGAATCGGTGGAACAGGGGATTCAGCTTGCCATACAGGCGATGCTGGTGTCGCCGAATTTTCTTTTCCGGATCGAGCGCGATCCGGCGTCGAAGGCGCATCCGGTTTCGGAGTTTGAATTGGCTTCCCGCCTGAGCTATTTCCTATGGAGCTCGATGCCGGACGATGAGCTGCTGCATCTCGCGGAGGCGCGGAAGTTGCGTGCGCCCGGCGTTTTGGATGCGCAGGTGAAGCGGATACTGGCGGACGAGCGGTCGTCGGCGCTGGCGGCGAATTTCGCGGGACAGTGGCTGGAGACGCGCAACCTGGATTCGGTGAAGCCCGATCCGCAGAAGTTTCCCGAGTGGGGGCCGGAGTTGCGCGAGGCGATGAAGACGGAGACGCGCATGTTTTTCGATGCCGTGCTGCGGGAGAATCGCCCGGTTTCGGATTTTCTCGACGCTCGGTACACCTTCTTGAATGCGCGGTTGGCTAAGCATTACGGGATTGCGGGCGTTACCGGGCCCGAATTCCGGCGCGTGGAGCTTACTACCGATCAGCGCGGTGGAGTGCTGAGCCAGGCCGGCGTGCTGACGGTGTCGAGTTATCCGACGCGAACGTCGCCGGTGATCCGCGGCAAATATGTGCTGGGAAATATTCTGGGTGCGCCGTCGCCGCCTCCGCCCGCCGATGTGCCGCCGATCGATGAATCGGCTGTCGGCAATACCGGAACCATGCGCCAGCAATTGGAAGCGCATCGTGCCAATGCGACCTGCGCGTCGTGCCATGCGCGAATGGATCCGCTGGGCTTTGGACTGGAGAATTACGACGCGATCGGCAAGTGGCGGACGAAGGATGGCAAGTTTCCGATCGACTCGACCGGGACGCTGCCGGACGGGAAACCGTTTTCGAGTCCCGCGGAGATGCGGGCGATTCTGATTTCGCAGCTTCCCGATTTTTCGAGGTGCCTGATCGAGAAGATGCTGACGTATTCTTTGGGGCGAGGGTTGGAGCGTTACGATCGCCTCACGGTAAACGACATTAATCGCAAGCTGGCGGCGGCCGATTATCGATTTCAGACGCTGATTTATGAAATAGTGAAGAGCCTGCCGTTCCAATCGCGCCGGGGCGAGGCGGCCATGGGTAAGATGGTTTCGGCGAAGGCGCAGGAGAAGGTTCGATGATCATCAGACGCAAGGCGCTGGACAGAAGAACATTTTTGAGAGGCGTGGGCACTGCGGTGGCGCTTCCGTTCCTGGATTCCATGGTCCCGGCGATGGCGTTGGCGAGCACGGCTAAGAAGCCGCCGGTGCGCATGGCGTTCGTGTATGTGCCGAACGGAATGGACATGCGGAGCTGGAATCTGGACTACGAGGGGAAGCTCGGCGCGCTGCCTCGGATTCTGAAGCCGCTGGAGCCTTACAAGGACGATATCATTCACTTCGGCAATCTGACGCATAACGCCGGGCGCGCGCTGCTGGACGGCGCGGGCGATCACGGGCGTTGCTGCGCGTCTTATTTGACGGGCGTGCATCCCCGCAAGACGCTGGTGGATATCCACGCCGGGATTTCGTTCGATCAGATTGTGGCCAAACAAATTGGCGGCCAGACGCGGTTCCCGTCGCTGGAATTGGGGCTCGAGGATGCGCGGCAGGCCGGCGATTGCGATTCCGGATATTCCTGCGCGTACACGAACAACCTGGCGTGGAAGAGCGAGACGCAGCCGCTGCCTCCGATATTGAACCCACGGGCGCTTTTCGAACGGATGTTCGGTACTGGAGCGGCGTTGAGTCCGGAAGAGCGGGAGCGCAAGGGCAAGTACCGGCGCAGCATTCTGGATTTTGTGTCGAGCGATACGTCGAAGTTGGAGTCGGGGCTGGGGCCGACGGATCGGCGGAAGCTGGACGAGTATCTCTCGTCGATTCGCGCGGTGGAGTTGCAACTGGAGAAAGCGGAGAAGGACAACGCGCAGATCGATCCGCACATGGAGAAGCCTTACGGCGTGCCGGCGGATTTCGCGGAGCATTTCAAGCTGATGACGGACATGATGACCATCGCGCTGCAGGCGGATCTGACGCGCATCATGACGTTCCTGGTGACGCATGAAGGCTCGTCGCGCGCGTATCGGGAGATCGGGATCGCCGATGGCCACCATCCGCTGACGCACCATCGCAACGATCCGGTTCTGATGGAGAAGGTGGCGCAGATCAACAGCTACCATTTCGCTCAGTTTGCGGGCTGGGTGGAGAAACTGAAGTC
Organism: Bryobacteraceae bacterium; assembly: GCA_035632375.1. Classification (GTDB taxonomy): domain Bacteria; phylum Acidobacteriota; class Terriglobia; order Bryobacterales; family Bryobacteraceae; genus Palsa-89. The sequence continues at coordinate 8,592 of DASQGY010000057.1, forward strand.
GACTAAAGAGGGCGATTCGTCGCTGCTGGACAACTGCATGATCGTGTATGGCGCGGCGCTGGCGGACGGGAATCGGCATAGCCATGAAGATTTGCCGACCATCATGGTTGGGCGCGGCGGTGGGGCCATTAAGAGCGGGCGGCGCATCGTGTCCAGGAAAGAGACGCCGATGTGTAACCTGTTCCTGACCATGATGGACCGGATGGGCGTTCACGTCGAGAATTTCGGCGACTCAACGGGCCGCCTGGAGGGCCTGGACCTGGCCTGATTTTGCGATGCAGCTTTTCGATAAAGGGAAACCGCCGGTGGGCGTGGTGCTGGATTGCGATATGGGCCACGGCATCGGCGATGTTCTCGCGCTCGCGTTGCTTTACGGATTGGAGGCGAAGAACGAAGCGCGGGTGGTTTCGGTCAGCGTCAGCAATTCAAATTTGAACGCGGCCGCATACGTGGACGCGGTGATGCGTTTTTATTCCAACGCGCCTGCCAGCGGTCCTTTCGCAGGCTTTTCGCGAAGTCTTCCGGTTGGTTTGGGCGTGGGCAAGCCGGAGGATGCGGAGTTTCTCGCGGGGCCGCTGGCGAAGAAAAAGCCGGATGGGTCGCCGGTTTATTCTCGAACGGTGCACAGCTTGAACGATACGGCGGAAGTGCCGGCACTTATTAGAAACGCATTGACATCGCAGAATGACGGCAACTGCGTGGTGGTGCTGACCGGGCCGGCGACTAACTTGGCGAAGGCGCTCGGGCTTCCGGGCGTGAAGGAACTGATTTCGGAAAAGGTTCGCCTACTTTGCGTGGTTGGTGGAGCGTATCCGGAGGGGCCGGCGGAGTTCAACTTCAAGAGCGATGTTGCCGGGGCGAGGAATGTGTTTGCGGAGTGGCCGTCGCCGATTGTCGCTTTGGGCGCGGAGGCTGCGGCGCAGTTGAAGTATCCGGCGTCGAGCATTGAAAACGATTTTGGCTGGGCGCCGGCGCATCCGGTTGTCGACGCTTATCGCGCTTATAGGCCGATGCCCTACGACGCGCCGGCGGGGAACATGGCCGCGGTGTTGTATGCGGCGCGAACGCAGGATGGTTTTTTCAAGCTATCGGATACGGGGACTATCGGTGTGCTTGATGATGGACGGGCGAAGTTCACGGCGTCGGCGGGGGGACAGCATCGGTACTTGATCTTCGATCCTGCGCAGGGCGACAAGCTGGTGAAATCGTTCACCGAGCTGGCCAGTGCGAGGCCGGTGGTCCGGGGGCCGCGGCCGACGAAGTAACGGATTTTCGCTCACAGGTCAAAGCCCAATACCGTTAAGGTTTCCGGCCCGGCTCGGAAATCAAACATTTCACAGTGCTAATGTTGGTCACTGAAATATCAGATGCGACGAAAGCAATCCACCGAGCGTCGGCACGAGTGCCGACGCTTCACAGGCGAAAGCCTGTGCCACCACTCATTGACAAGTTACTGTGCAAAAGCTCCAGTCACAGGCTAAAGCCTGTGCTACCACTCATTCACAAGTTACTGTGCAAGGCTGGTACAGACTTTGGCTCTGTGTTGTGGAAATGTAGAAACTAGAGGCGTCGGCACGAGTGCCGACGCGGCACGCATGAGTGCGTGCGCTACAATCTCGGCGAAGCGGAATCAATCAACTAGTTCAATTTACTTTTTGGAGCGCAGCCGTCGCAATAGCAGAATGGCGCCGGTGCCGGCGCCGATGAGCCAGAAGGTAGCGGGCTCGGGTGTTGGGGCGGTACAATAAGTTTGACAAAACAAGGGCAATGATAGGGCGAAGAGTCCAGCGCCCAGTTGGAAAAGACGGCGAGTCATTAGATGCATCGGGTCCTCCGGGATCTGTCGATCCAGGTGCAAGTATACACCGTTCCTACGCCGGCTGCGCAGGAATTGTTAAGATACGCCTTGAATCTCCCCCCACCATCCATTCCCGCCGACAAGCGGCTGTGGGACATTGGCGAAATCGTCACGGCGGTACACGAATTCGAGCAACGGCTGAACGCGGCCAAGGAACGTGCCGTCTTGCCTGAAGGCAGAAGCTGGTATCCCTACTACACGTTTGCAAGCATCGAGATGCTGGAAGTCCTGCTGACGGGGGAGCGCCGCAAGCTGCTGGCACTGACGGAAGGTTATCCGGTGCTGGACATTGGTTGCGCGGATGGTGACCTGTCGTATTTTTTCGAAGAGTGCGGGCTGGAGGTGCATGCTATTGACCATCCGTCGACGAACTACAACAGCATGGAGGGCGTGCGGGCGGTGAAGGCGGCGCTCCATTCGGCGGTGAAGATCGGCGAAGTGGATCTGGACAGCCAATTCGCGCTTCCTCGGCAGACGTATGGGCTGGTGTTGTTGTTCGGGGTGCTCTACCATCTGAAGAATCCGATTTATGTGCTGGAAGCGCTTTCGAGGCGGGCGAAATACTGTTTGCTGAGCACGCGGATCGCAAGGATGACGCCGGATCACGCGACGGAACTGCGCGACATCCCGGTAGGGTACCTTCTGGGTCAAGGCGAAACGAATGACGACGTGACCAACTACTGGATTTTTTCGGACGCCGGTTTGAAGCGGCTGTTTGAGCGGACCGGGTGGCGCGTTTGCGATTTCATCACGGTGGGGGCGCGGGAAGCTTCCGATCCAGTGCATGACGAGAACGACGAGCGAGCGTTTTGTTTGCTGCAGAGCTGCAACACGGATTTGGACTTGGATGCCCGGCTGGGGGAAGGCTGGTACGACTGGGACGGCACATACCGGTGGACGGCGCACCGCTTTTCGTTTCACGTGCGGAGGCCGCGGCTCAAGCGGTCGACACCGGAGTTGTATCTGCGGTTTTTGATGCCGGTGGAGATTTTGGACGCGCGGCCGAGTGTGACACTGGCGGCGTGGGTCAATGGTTGTGCGTTGCCGGCGCATCGCTACACGACGGCGGGTGAACACGTTTATCAGGAAAAAATCCCGGGCGGTGCGATGGCGGAGGAGCTGGAGATTGTGTTTGAGACGGATGATGTAGTTCGTCCGCCAGCGCCGGACATCAGGGAGTTAGGGGTATTCGTGCCTTTTGACGCTTGGTTTCCGCTGACCATTGCCTGAACGGTGTGGCGCGAAAAACAGTGAGGCGTTTTGGGGCTCCTTTGCGCTCTGTAGGTGAGGAAAGTTTTGGCTATGAGCAGGTGGCGATTCTTGCGACTGGTATGGGTGGAATGCACGACGATGGCGCTGTTGGCCGTAGGGTGCTGGGGAAAAGCTGGCCAACTGGACCAGGCAAATTCCGAAGTCCTTCCCGTCGCCGCGTAATGGCTCGACATGGACACAGAAATCCCCGCAGAGCAGTCCGTCGCCCCGCTCCGGCGCAGACCTGGCGTATGATGCGGCCCATGCCCAGATGCTTTTGTTCTGGGGAATTCCTGTCTTTACCTCTTATCAGGACACGTGGGTTTGAGACGGCGGCAGCGCGGGAAGCCAGCCCTCGATCGGCGCGTTGGTCAATGCATCGGCCTATGGCGGATCGACGACCGTTGCGCCAGGATCGTGGGTGGAGATTTACGGAACTGGGTTGCCGGCGAACTCGCGGCAATGGGGTGTACCGGACAACGATCTGTCGCCGTTCAACCTGGGCGGTGCATCAGCGAGGGAGCGCAAGAATCGGCAACCGCTCCCTCACGGTCACGGCTCGGTTTAGTATGTCGTGTATTCGGAAGATGCTTCCGTGACCGTGCGGTTATTTAGAAGTGGTTTTGCAAATTGGCAAAGCACGGTAGTGTTAGTAGGCGCTGGCTTTGGCGGACTTCTTCGTGCTCCAGGCGCCAGGTATGCTCGTGGGGGACGAAGACTGCGCCGATGCCTGCTTCGAGCGCGGGGTTGATGTCGGATTTTGGGGAGTTGCCGATCATCCAGGCGCGCGCCGCGTCCATTTGGCGATCGCGGATCAGGGCGGCGTACGACGCTGCATCTTTTTCCTTCACGATGGCGGTGTGGCCGAAATAAATCGCCAAGCCGGAACGATCGAGCTTCAGTTTCTGCTCCTCGGCGTCGCCCTTGGTGAACAGCGTCAAGTCGTGTCTGGACGAAAGGTATTCGAGCGTCTCTTCGACGCCCGGGATTAGCTCGATGGGATGATGGACGATCTGTTCGGTGAAGCTCATGATCCGTGGGAGGTCGTGCGGGCTGATGTCGCGCTCGACCAGGCGGTGATAGCACTCGCCGAGATTGCGCGCGAAGTTCGCGGTGCCGTAGCCGTGGACCTTGTTGTTCACGGTCTCGATCTCGTCCAACACAGCGCGCACTTCGGCCGGCGGCAGGCTGGAGTGCGCCAGGAAATCGACGAACTCGTCGAAGGCGCGCTCGAAGTAGATGTTGTTCTCCCAGAGCGTATCGTCGGCGTCGATGATCAGGTGCTGGCGCTGGAGAGTCTTCACACGCCCGGCGGCCATTTGGCGTGTCCATTCGTGGGAGCGACGGCGCGGACGTGGCGGATCTGACGCCGCCGCGAGCTGTAGCCGGGGAAGAACTCGGCCAGGCGCTTCATGCGGTCCGCTTCCGAGCGTGTGGCTAACAGGATCTGGCGGAAATCGAGATCGGGGACTACCTGCGCCAATTGAAAGCTCAGCTGCGGGTCGGAGATTTCGGAATCGGTGAGAGGCTCCTCTTCTTCCAGCGCGCGGATGTCGTTATAGGCTTCCATCACGCGGGCGCGGACGTCGGGCGGGATCGGGTCGGAAGGTTCGTCGTCGAAGAATTCCACCGCGCCGCGCAGGTACGGCTTTTCGTCGTTGAGCATGATGATTTCGAAGCGGCGGTGGCCTATGGTGAGCAGATCCATACGGCCGTCGGGGTATTCCTTCAGGACCTTTTCGATAGTGGCGGTGCATCCGGTATTGACGATGCCTTTTTCGCCGGCCTGCACCACGCCGAATTCCGACTTCGCGCGCAGCACCTCCGCCACCATCTGCTTGTAGCGTTCCTCGAAAATGTGCAGGGGCAGCGCGGTCCTGGGGAACAGGACAAGTTGGAGCGGAAAAAGCGGCAACAGCTCTTCCTGCATGTGTACTATTATGGCTTCTTGCTTAGCGGCGATGGAGATCGCCTGCCTGCCAATGCTCCTGAAGCTCAAGCGTACGCCCGGCATCTACCTGGTGGGATTCATGGCCTCCGGGAAAACGACGATCGGCAGAATGCTGGCCGATGAGCTGGGTTGGTCGTTCGCCGATATGGATGAAGACATCGAAGCGGCGGAAGGCGTATCGATCGCGAAGATTTTCGATACGCGCGGCGAGGAGGAGTTCCGGAGAATTGAGCAGGCCGCGCTGCGGCAGCGGGTGAGCGAGGTGGAGCGGGGAAAGCCGATGGTGCTGGCGCTGGGCGGCGGGGCATTTGTGCAGGAATCCAGTCACGACATATTGGAGGATAACGGCGTCACCATCTGGCTGGACTGTCCGTTTGAGACGGTGTGCTCGCGCGTTGGGGAGACCGCAGACCGGCCGCTGGCGCGGGATCCGGCGAGGTTCCGGCAGCTTTATGAAGACCGGCGCGCGGCGTACGCGAAGGCGGATTACCGGATCGAGGTGAGCAGCGACGATCCGGTGGTGATGGTGGCGGCGATTATGAAGTTGCCGATTTTCTAGATTGGTCCGATGGACAATCGGCCGCAGGTTTCCAACCTGCCCCACAAGATGAGAAACTCCCTGGACAAGGATGCGCGGCGGATTCTGCGGTCTGCGATTGCGGCGGCGGATGCGGGCTTGGCTGTCGAGCGTTGCCTTCGGCGCAATCGTCGCACGCTTGCGGGCCGGTATCGCAATGTCTATGTTGTGGGCGCGGGGAAGGCTTGCGCGGCGATGGCGCGGCCGATCGAACGGCTGCTGGGGAAGCGAATTACCGCGGGACTGATCAACGTGAAATATGGGCACGCGGGGCGCGGGCTGCGGCGCATTGAGGCGAACGAGTGCGGGCATCCGGTGCCCGACCGCAACGGCGAAGCGGGGGCGCGGTGTATCGCTCAGATGGCGCGTGACGCCGTCGCGGAGGATCTGATTGTTTGCCTCATTTCCGGCGGGGCGTCGGCTTTGCTGCCGCTTCCGGCGCCGCCGGTGACGCTGGAGGATACGCAAGAGACTACGCGGCTCTTGCTTGCGTGCGGCGCGAATATTCACGAGATGAACTGCGTTCGCAAGCACATCTCGCAAGTACAAGGCGGGCAACTGGCGCGGCTGGCTTATCCGGCGAAGGTGCTGACGCTAATACTTTCGGATGTTGTCGGTGACGATTTGGACGTGATCGGCTCCGGGCCGACGGTGCCGGACCGGTCCACTTTCGCTGAGGCGCGCGGGGTGTTTGAAAAGTACAGGATATGGGGCAAGGTTCCGGCAAACGTGCGCGAGCGGCTGGCTGGGAATGCGCCTGAAACTCCGAAGCCCGGGGACAAGATTTTCGGCAAGGTGTGGAATGCGATCGCCGGAAGCAATCGGCTGGCGGTAGATGCAGCAGCGCGGCAGGCGCGAGCGCTCGGGTATCGCACCTTGGTGCTGTCCACTTTTATGGAGGGCGAGACTCGGGAAGTGGCGCGCGTTCATGCGGCGATCGCCAAGGAGATCCGTGCGTCGGGCCGCCCGGTGAAGCCGCCCGCGTGCGTGATCTCGGGCGGTGAAACCACGGTGACGATTCGGGGGAGAGGCCTGGGCGGGCGCAATCAGGAATTCGCACTGGCTGCCGCGCTGGACATAGCCGGTATGAAGGAAACCGTGATTCTGAGCGCCGGGACCGATGGGACAGATGGCCCGACCGACGCAGCGGGAGCGATTGCGGACGGGGCGACCGTTTCCCGCGCGCACGCCAAGAGCATCGATGCCGGCGCGTTTCTAGCGAACAACGATTCGTATCACTTCTTCGAGGCGGTTGGCGGCCTGATCAAGACCGGGCCGACGGGGACTAACGTCGCGGACGTGCGGATCATGCTGGTCCGCTAGTCAAAACCTCTGAGTCACGGCGAGAAACACGCAGTTATAACCTGCGTTGCGGCCGGCGTTGTGGAGAAACTCGCCGGGAAAGTGTGGCCGAGAGCGAGATCCACCAGGGTGAACCGGGAGGGGATCCACTGCCCTTGAATGTCGGCTTCCTGGCCGATGTGCGTTTTCTGGGAACCATTCGACGCGATGATGATCTTACCGCCGCTGTAGATTCCGTCATGGCGGTCGGCGAGCCAGAAGGAGTTGTAGGCGGCGGTGAGGGACAGCTTCTCCCAAGCCCGGTATTGAAAGCCTCCGCGGGCGTACACGATGTTGGTCCAGGTGAACTGATCGGCAGTGCCGAACTTGTCGTGCGAGCTCGGGAACAACGGATCGAATGCGCCGTGAACTCCGTCGCGCGGGTTGTGATCCCCGGAGGCGCGGTTCCACTCGGCAAACAGCCTGGGCCGATGCTTCGCGTCGGCCAGCGTGTGACCGACTACCCAGTGGCCGGCCCACGCCGATAGGAGCTCGTTCGCTTGCCGGCCGCGCTCGATGGCCATCTCCAGTCCATAGTCGAAGCCGAGGGGCAGTTTCCCTACCCAGCGGAGGCCGGCCGTTCTTGCGTCCAGATTTCCGGTCTTGATCACTTCACCTTTGACATTGTGTTCCAACCGCCAGAACAGGTACGGTTCGATTGTAGAGTTAGGAATCAGCTTGTCGATGGAGCCATACAAGCCGTGGAAATGCTCACCGGGTGTGGGCGTGTCGAAGCCGTCCGTATAGATTTTGTCCGATATGCCGCTGAAGGCGTCCAGCCGGATCCTGCGATATCGAAGAGTCACACGCACTCCGTCCAATGAGCGGCCGACGTTGGACCAACCGGGGTCCGCCAGCAGCCTACCTTCGCCGAAGGTAAAACCCTGGCGTCCGGCGCGCAGGCTTACGGGGCTCGATTCCGAATTGCCAATCTGGACGTATCCGAGACGCAGGTCCATGGGATCCTTTTGCGATGCCGGCGCGGGCGAGACGTTGGTGAAGAACACCCGCGAATCCTCCGCTTGGAGGGAGAACTTCAGCCACGAGCGGGCCGTGACGTCGAGGTTCAAGCGTAGACGGTGGAGCAGGTAGGTATTGCCCGCGGGATTGAATCCCAAGCCATCGAGCGACTCCAGCCGTACTCTTTCCTCGCCGCCCAGCCGTAACCAGTGCGGTAGTTCGGAATTGGCATAAGCGGAGGCAATTCCGTCGGGCGTCGCCGACGGGGTCTGAGCGGCGGCTTGGCGGTGCGTTAGACCTAGGGCCATGCATGAGCAAAAGCAGATTCGCAAAACGGTTGCGGGACTGGCCATGAAGTGCTCATCGCCGTGGATCGGCGCGGTGTGAGTTCTCGCGCGGTTACCGGAAAGTAGCGGTACTGGAGAGCACGTTGCCGTAGGACTTTATTGGTCTGATGGGGGGCTGGAGTACGTAGGAGTAGGCGATAATACGGCAATGAGATACGCGGCCGCCTTTATTCTGCTGGGGACAATGTTGTTCGCTGAAGAAGCTCAAAAGCCGGCTTGCAGCGCGAAGACTCTGGGTCAATTCTGGCCGGAGGACGCGAACGTCAGTCGGGATGCGGCGCGGCAGTTCTATCAAAGCGGGGAGTTGGAGATGTGCTCCATGGTGGTTTGGAAGTATAAATGGAAGCACATCAGCGTGAACGTGCGCGACTTGGGCAAGGGAAAGCGGCCTGCAGCGGCAGAAACGAAGAGGGCGGGTGGGGAAGTGAGCAATCTGCCCTTGCGCTAGTGTTGCACCCAGACTCGTTGAATACGGTCCAAGATCGCTGCGACTGCTACGACGCCAAACGGGGTGAAGAGAAGGCAGACGATCTGCAATTGGATGGAGAGGCCAAGTGAGCCCATGGTGTTCTCATCGGACTCGGCGGTGGGAGTATGAGTGGTATTTGCAAGTGAGGCTATGGGCTGTTTCGCGGATCGGTACTCGAACGTTGCTGAAAAGTTCGAAGGCTAGAGACGATGCTGAAAGACAACTTTGGCCGCCGATGAACGCCGATGAACGCCGATAAATCTGTTCTGATCTGCGTTCATCTGCGGCCATCGATTCGGAGGAGTTTTTCAGCAATGTCTAAAGCCTGTACTACTAAACCTCTGTTTCGTTGCCGCAACGCCGGCTTGAAAGCCGGCGGTTCACAGGCTAAAGCCTGTGCTACCACGCGCTCATCAGTTGTTGTAACAGGTAGCACCAGACTTTTAGTGTGTGTTTTGGAGATGTAGAAACTCCAGACGCCGGCTTGAAGGGCGGCGGCAGGCAGAAATGCCTGTGAAACGAGCTTTTTGGTCCGGAGAGATGGACTACGGGCGCACGTGGGCGCGCCACATTTTGGCGAATTCGGTGAAGGCTAGTGGTTTTCGTTGGCCTAGCAGGAGGCGCAGGAGTTCCCACGCGGCCCAGGCGAAGTAGGTGATGGTGATCCATAGATGGATGTGCTGGCCGATTGGGCCCAGGATCGGGACATCGGCGTTGATCGCGGAGAAGAAGAACTGGATGAACCATAGGGCGAACAACGCCGCTGCTTCCCACCAGGCCAGTTCCATGTTGATCAGGAAGAGCAGGCCGATCAGTTGCTGGGCGATGGTCATGAGGACTTCGACCATCTGCTGATCGTCGAGCGGAATCGAAGTGGGGGTCTTCATGCTAAACGATAGGACGATGGGAAGCATCGCGACCAGCAGCGTCCACTGATTGATGTTGCTGGAGACCAGATTCATGAGGGCCATGGGGGCGCGGGTTACGGTGCGGGCCCAGTAGAACGTTGAGAGTCCTTCGGGGAATTCGGAGATGAACGGGGCCACCCACTGAACGAAGATGAAAGTGGGAACTCCGATACTGGTGGAGATGGCGAAGAGGCTGCCGAGGAATGGCTCGGCGGAGGCGTAAATCAGGATTCCTCCCAGCAGGAACAGGCCGCCGATGAGGGCGATGCGGCGCGGGCGGGGCGAGAGCACGATGGCGCGGGGGATGCGTTCCAGATCTTCGATGCCCTCCTCATCTTGCGGTGGCATCTTGCCCAGCACGACGAGGTAGGCGGCGTAGATTGCTGTGAGAATCACAGAGTCCACCAACTGGAGCGAGCCTTTCCAGGCGACGAAGCTGATGTAGACGAGCGGGACGATGAGGCCGACCACTTGGACGCTGTGCTCGCCTTCGAGGACGATCCTGCGCATTGGTTTGCCTTCGCGCTTGCGGTAGGTGAGTGCGGCGGCGCAATAGATCATTGGCCAGCCGAGACCTGTGAGGAGACGCAACGCGCCGGTGAGACTGGCGAAGAGGAACGGGACTTGCTGCCGCCAGGCGAAGACCGCTTCCATGGCGAATTCGGGGAGCGTTTGCATCCAGGCAAGTATCGCGAGCGCAACGCCCTGCGCGATGAAGAACTGCGCCGACTCCGCGGCCCAGGCAATGATCATGGCCGCGATCAGGATGGCTGGTGCGGCCCAGAGGATGGTTTGCGGACTTGCTTCGCGTATGGTGGGCGCGGCGGCAAACAGGAAAATTGCGCCCAACGCGATTGATTTCGTCATGTCAGGAAAACCACATGGTACAACGATTGTATGCCGTCCTATGTGGTGAAAACGCCGCAGCGCTGTTATCCGATCGTGGTGGAGCGCGGTGGAGTTTCAAAGTTGCGCGAGTTCATTCCGGCGCGGGCGGGCAAGGTGTTTTTCGTTTCCACTGAGGATGTCTGGGGGCTTCACGGTGCTGCGCTGCAGGCCTCTATCGGTGATCTAGCGTATGAGGGCTTGTTTTTTTCGGGCAGCGAATCACGCAAGCGGATGGCGGAAGTGGAAGCGTTGGCCGAACAGATGGTGGAGAAGGGCGCCGACCGGTCGAGCATCGTGGTCGCGTTCGGCGGCGGCATTTTGACCGATGTGGCTGGATTCCTGGCGGCGATCTTCATGCGCGGGATTCCGCTGATCCAGATACCGACAACGCTGCTGGCGCAAGTGGATGCGGCGATCGGTGGCAAGACCGGCGTCAATCTGGTGGGAGGAAAGAACCTGATTGGCAGTTTTCATCAGCCGCTGGCGGTGCTGATCGATCCGGCTTTGCTGGGGACGCTGCCGGAACGCGAATACCGGGCGGGGCTGTTTGAGATTATCAAGCACGGAGTGATTGCGGATCCAGATTTGTTCTGGCTGATGCGGCGGGAGCCGGAGCGGGTGATGTCGCAGGAGCATGCGGTGGTGGATCGAATGATCGCCGATTCGGTTCGGCTCAAGGCCGAGGTGGTTTCAGGCGACGAGAAGGAAGAGGATCGGCGGAGGATCTTGAATTTCGGGCATACGTTCGGGCATGCGCTGGAGGCGGAGACGGGGTATTCGCGATTTCTGCATGGCGAGGCGGTAGCTTGGGGAATGAAGGCTGCGGCTCTGTTGGGGGAGAAGGAAGGGATGCTGGCGGCTGGGGACCGGGGCGAGATCATCGGGTGTGTCGATTCGTATGGACCGTTTCCGACGCTGGCGGGAGTGGACGCGGGGCGGATCTTCTCGCGATTGAAGAGCGACAAGAAGACGGTGCAGGGGAAGGTGCATTTTGTACTGCCGGAGCGGATTGGCGTGGTGAGGATCACGGCGGATGTGGACGAGCGGAATGTGCTGGCGGCTATCGAGGAAGCGCTGGCGTGATTGAAGGGACTACGCCGGGCGCGACTTGGGTCCGCGATATGTTTGGGCGGATTGCGCCGCGGTACGATCTGCTGAATCATTTGCTGTCGATGAATATCGACAGGTATTGGCGGGCACGGACGGTGGCGCGGGTGGCGCATGTGTTGGCGAGGCCGGGGGCAAGGGTGTTGGATGTTTGTTGTGGGACTGGGGATCTGATGTTGGCGCTGGAGGCTTGGAAGCCGGCCGGGGGGCCGGCTGCGGACCAGGGGGTCCGCCCCACTGAGCGGCAAGAGCGGACTGCAGGGAGTATTGTGTTTGGTTCCGATTTTTGTCATCCGATGCTTGTGGCGGCTGGGTACAAGGTGCAGCGGCGGGGATTGCGAGCTGCGCTGTTTGAAGCGGATGCGTTGCAATTGCCTGTTGGGGATGCGTCGTTGGACTTGGTGACTACTGCGTTTGGATTCCGGAATCTGGCGAACTATCGGAGTGGGCTGGAGGAGTTGCTGCGGGTGTTGAAGCCTGGCGGGGTTGCGGCGATTCTGGAGTTTTCCACGCCGCCGAATCGGGTGCTGGCGGGTCTGTATGGGTTTTATTCGCGGTCGATTTTGCCGGCCATCGGCGGGTTGATTTCGGGATCTAGAGACGCGTACACCTACTTGCCGGAATCGGTGCGCAAGTTTCCGGGAGCTCCGGATTTAGCGGGGCAGATGAGCGCTGCCGGGTTTGGTAACGTCCGCTTCGAGCGAATGACCGCGGGCATTGTCGCGCTGCACATCGGCGAGCGGCTTTGACGGAACCTCAGTCATCTGCTTCACCGTGATAGACGCTAAGGCTAGTGTAAGTCCGATCATGATAATCACCGCGACCCACGCGACCGCGTTGTAGAGGTGCGAATTGGTCCACTCCTTCATGAGGCCCTTCTTGTTGATCAGCATGACCATGTAGATGAGGACCACCGGCAATAGCACGCCGTTGACGACCTGCGAGAACAGAATCATCTTGACCAGCGGGAAGTTGGGCCACAGGATGACGCCGGCACCGAGCCCGACTAGCAGCGTGTACAGCCAATAGAAGGCCGGCGCCTCACTGAAACGCTTGTCCACGCCGGATTCGAAACCCAAGCCCTCGCAGACGGTGAAGGCGGTGGAAATCGGGAGAATGCAAGCGGCGAAAAACGATGCGTTGAAGAGCCCGGCGCTGAACAACAGATAGGCGTACTGACCGAAGGGCTTCAGCGCTACGGCGGCATCGGCGGCGTTTTCAATATCCTTAGGCCCATGCGCCCAGATGGCGGCGGCGCAGGACACGATGATGAAGAAGGCGACAACATCGGTGAGGACGCAGCCGACGATCACTTCGATGCGCGATTGCACGTACTCTTTCGCAGTGATGCCTTTTTCGACGATGGCCGATTGCAAGTAGAACTGCATCCACGGCGCGATGGAAGTGCCCACCATGGCGATCAGCATGGTGATGTAGCCCTCGTTGAACATCAGGATGGGCTTCACACTATAGACTGCCGCTTCTCGCCAATCGGGCTTGAGCAAGAAACCGGAAATGATGTAGGTGACGTAGAGGCAACAGGCCAGCAGAAAGACTTTTTCGACGCTGCGGTAGTTGCCGCGCACCACCAGCAACCAGACGGCGAGAGCGCAGATGGGAACGGAGATGTAGCGGCTGATGTGGAACAACTCGAGCGAACTGGCGATGCCGGCGAACTCGGCGATGACGTTGGTGAAGTTGGTGAGCACCAGCGCGATCATCAGGAAGAAGGTGGTGCGCAGGCCGAATTCTTCGCGGATCAGGTCGGAGAGGCCCTTGCCTGTAACAGCGCCCATGCGGGAGCACATTTCCTGAGTGACGATGAGCAGCAGGGTGATGGGGATGAGGGTCCACAGGGGAAGGTAGCCGTATTTTGCGCCGGCCTGCGAATAGGTGAGGATGCCGCCGGAGTCGTTATCGACGTTGGCGGTGATGAGGCCCGGGCCGACGACGGCCAGAAAGATCGCGATTTGGTAGCGAAATCGTTTGAGCACGTTATTGTTTTATGCCGGCGCTGGAGAAACCGGCACTATTTTTGCCTCAGTAGGGAGATGACTTCGTCGGCGGTGATGACGCCCTCCAGCTTGCCGGCCTCGTCGGTGACGGGCAGGGTCAATAGGTTGTACTTGTCGAAGATTTCGGTGATGCGATCCTGTTTTTCGGTGACATCCACCTGGAGCAGGTCTTCGGCGGCCAAGTCGCGAAGCGGTGTATTTCCGGCGGCGGTAAACAGCCGGGCCAACGGCACCGCCGCGCGGAGACGTTCGCCGGAATCCACCAGGAAGATGGTGTTGAGCGTTTCGAGCTTGTCCTCGTGAGTTTTCAAGGCTTCCATCGCTTCAGCGACGGTGGCGCTTTCGGGAAGAGCGACGAAGGCGGTGTTCATCAGTCCGCCGGCTGAATCCTCCGGAAATTCGAGCAACTCTTCCACTTCGGTCTTCGGCTCGGGCTCCATTTCTTCCAGGATGTCTTCGGAGGTCTGCTCTTCGAGTTCGGCCAGGATGTCGGCGGCATCATGCGGGGCCATTTCCTCGACGATATCGGCGGCCTTTTCGGTTTCGAGCGATTCGAGAATGCTGGCTTGAATTTCCGGCTCAACCTCGGTAAGCGCTTCGGCGGCTACTTCGCTGTCCATGGTTTCGAAGATGGCTTCGCGGTCGTCGGGAGTGAGCTCTTCGACGATGTCGGCCAAGTCGGCCGGGTGCATGCGCTCGAGAATCTTGTTGCTGATGTTCAAGCGAAGGCGGCGCTGCGGATCGGCCTCCAGGATGCTGCAGTGTTCCCAGCGGATGGAGTGCGGAGGAATGACCCCTTGTAGACGGCGCACCAGGCGGCGAGGGATGACGCCTTGCGCGAGCCGCCGGAACATGCTGCGCAGCCCGATGTCGACTTCGATGATGTTCAACAGGTCGCCGTCGGGCTCGTGCTGGATCTTGAACGTGACGTCGGTGACACGGACCACTTTGCGGCCCTGTCCATCGATGATTTGCTGATCGAGCAGATCGCGGACCAGGCGCAGCATGTACTCATCGGAGTGATAGGGCGTGAGCAGCTCGTCCTTGAGGAAAATGCCGTCGAGCGAGATGGAGCGCACCTGATCGTGCTTGATGGTGAGCCAGGACCAGCCGCCGCCGACCAGGAAACGATCGACCCGCGAAGGATGGATGAGGGGGACGATGGCGGCGTCTTTGACGAAGCCGAGGCGGCGGCCTTTCAGGTCGTGGACCTTGAGGCCCAGAAGTTCGGTAAGGAAGAGGAGTTCGTCCGCCATCGAGAATCGCCTGAGCCCATAAGATGCAAGCAGAGCGATCGTCAGGATTCGCGCGTGAAGCGGCCGGATTCGAATGCGCCCTACATGTTTGTGCTACTCAATCTTTACTATGCCGCAAAGGTGGTGGGACTGGCAACAAAAAAATCGCGTTGAGACGGTTTTGTGCGAGAGAGGTTCCTGGGAAGTAGTGATCGAGGATGGCCTGGAAGTCTGCGCCGGCGGCGGCCATGCCCGCGGCTCCGTTTTGGCAGAGGCCGAGTTGATGGCCGCGCACGATGCCTGGAGCGTGGCGGCGGCAGAAATCGCAGGGGACGGAGTAGTACGGGTAGCCATCGGCGGTGTCGGCGAGCGCGCGGGTCTGGCCGCCGCAGGAGGCTGAGTAGAGCGCGGCCAGGGGCTTGCCTGCGTATTCGAGGGTGATGCCGCGGGTCTCCTGGGCGGCGCGGAATGCGGGGCTCGCGGGATTGGGCCAGGCGCGGAGAAACTGGCAGTGGGTGGTGTCGCAAAAATCGAAGGTGTCGTGACGGCGGCCGGCGGCGGCATAGTAGGACCGGGCGGCGACGGCTTGCGCTTTGAGGGCTTCGAGGGGCGCGTTGGGAGTCATCTCGGCGGCGACGACGGAGGCAACGGCGATCTCGCGATCGATGGAGACGACGGCTTCTAGCTTGTGGCCGCGTGGACGAATGGTGAGAATGCCGTGGAACTGGCGGTCGATTTTTCCGGGGATGGATAGGTGGAAATCGGCGGCTGCGCCATCGCGGGAGGTCACGCGGACCGGGGCTGTGCGCTGCGCTACGCGGACGGTGAAGGATTGGCGGCCTTCCAGGATTTTACTTGTGGCGTTGGTTGTGATCAGGATCGGGGTGAACGCGGGGCTGACGCGGAGCTCGACTGGTTTGAAGAGGGTGAAGACGCCGATGTCGACTGTTTGGGAGAGGGCCGGGAGGGCGACTGCGAGGAGGAAGCAGAGCAGGGCTTTTCTCATTTCGGCGCTCCGAGGGTGGCGCGCATGCGTCCGCACGTGGATGCCGCGACAGCGCCCGGCACGCCGTGGACTCGCACCAGGAGCGTGTAGCGCGGGGCGTCGGTGGGATAGAGGGCGATGGTGAATCCGTCGCCCATTTGGTGCGGCTCGTGAATGCACGGAGCGGTGCCGGTTTTCACGTAGGCTCCTTTGCCGGCGGCGCGGCCTGTGCCGGAGCGGGCGGAGAGGGCCATGCCGGTTAATATTTCACGGACGCCGAGGTCAGCCGATCGAGTTGACAGTTCGGAATATGCGCGGGCGATGGCCAGCGGCGGTATGCGCCAGCTTCCATGCAGGCCGATCAGCGCGGGAGGGAGGCTCCAGGGCTCGGGGACTGGCAGATTGAATCTTCGGGCTACCGATTCGAGAGCGCCGGGTTGAACATCGCGCGCCAAGTCCAGGAAATATGCGTTGCAGGAGTGGGCGATGGCTGTGGCGATGGTCATGCGGCCGTGGCCTTGCGGGAGCCAGCAGTCGTTACCATCGCAATTGAAAATGGGAAATTGGAAATCGTGAGTTTCGCCGTACGCCAGGGCGGTGAATGGTTTCACCAGCGAACCGACCGGGGCGGGCGATTCCGGGTGATCCCAGCGCGAGGCGATCACGCGGCCGGTCGCAGCATCGAGCAGCAGGTAGGAAACGCCGGGGTCCGGGAAGGCGCGCTCCAGGACGATTGCGGCGGATTGGTCGGGCAGAGACGCGGCTCTGAGCAGCGGCGAGGCGGCGAGGCTCAGGATGTTGCGGCGCGTGAGCATCACTTCAATTTGTAGACCAGGCTTTGGGTGACGATTGCGCCAGTGTCGTGCACGGTGATGGATTGCGAATCGACGCGCGCGAGTGTCGTGCCGAGGCTGGCTATGTTGCCGGAGAAGAATGCAGGTTCGGGTTGATCGGACGTGGTCTCCTTGGTCAGCGGCGCGTCAATCAAGCGCATCATCTTGATGAAATTCGGCAGCTCTTTGGAGTGGCGATAGGCGGCGGAGTAGCGGGCTGCCGGAACGCTGGATTGGCTGGAGAGCCCGGCCAGCATGGCCTCGAGCAGCTCTCGCGATCCGGCGATCACCAGCATGCGGCCGTTGACGGCGATGGCGAGGGGAGCGAGGCCGTCGAACTCGGAATAGGTTAGCGCGCCGGCTCGGCGGTCCTGCCAGCGGATGCCGAGGCCGCCGGTGCTTAAGACTCTGGCGACGGCTGAGGCTACGGCGTCTTTCGCGGCGGCTTGGTCCCAATTCGAAGCGGCGAGCAGGGCTACGGCGGAATCGATGCCCACGAAGACGCCGTCGGCCTGAACGCGGCTGGATCCGACGGTCATCATGGCTTCGAGCCGGGTGGAATCCAGGAGCTTCCGGAGTTCGGGGCCGAAGGAGACTGCACCGGTGTCGAGAGGCGGCTCGTCGATTTTGGTTTCGAGATCGGCTTCGTCGCCAACTGCGCCGTCGCCGAGCGCTACGGTTGGGGCGGTCTTCGATTCGGTTGGTAAAACGGGTTGCGGATTGAGCAACTCGCGCGAGACCAGATCGAAAGCCTGCTCGGAGGTGGGCGATGCCCAGGCGCGATAGATTCCGGCAGAGGTGGGCGCGAGCTTAGCGATCTCGGCGACAGCGGCTTCGTTCCAATCGGGCGGAACTTCGGAGATGCGAATCAGGACACGGTTTTCGCGGAGCTCACCGGTGGCGCGCGCGGCGTCGGCGATGGCGGCGGAATATTGCTTGAGCTCGGTGATGTTCTGCGGCGCCCAATAGGATCGGAAGTGCGGGCTCTTGGAGAGTTTTTCGAAGTTCATCACCATGCGCAGATCGCCCGGGGCCTTCGCCTCGCGGACCGTGCGGTCGAACCATGGCTCTCCTGAGACGCTGGGCGCAGTTTGGCCGGCGATGAGTGCGAGAGCGCCGGCGAGCACATCTTCACGCGTCGCCAGGACGACGTAATCCTTGGCGGCGGCGAATCCGGCCATGCGTTTGGTGGCTGGGTCGGTCTTGACGTAATAATCGATACCGGAGGACTGGCGCGGCTGATAATTTCCACGCAGTTTCCAGAGCGCGCCGGCGGCGAAACGGTCGGCTGGGAGGCGCGTGATGTACAGGAATTCGAGCTTGCCGATGTCGTAGATGGCCAGCGCCGACTCAGTGCCGGCTACGTTGCCGAGCAAATCCATATTGGGCGGCGCGCCGGCGGCGGTGGCGAATTCGGTTTGCGCCTGCTGGAGTTTCAGGTAGAGACGAGAGCGAGAGAACACCTGGAAATTGTCGCTGGCGAGCCAGAGCTTTTTCTCCTGTGAACCGTTCCAATCGCGCAGCAGCGCGCCGAAGTCCTTCGCTTCGAGATAGAGCACAGGGCCGGCGGGCGTGAAGCGCGCGAGGCTGGCCGGGGCGTTTGCAGGCGCTTGCGCGAACAGCCAGACCATCAAGCCCAGGGCGGCGAGGAGAATCGCGATTACGATGGGGCGCTTCATTGTCCACCTCCTTGCGCCGCGGCGGGTGGCGCGAGTCGCGGCCGCACGGCATGATCTTGTTCCAGATTCGCGGTGATTACGGGACGCCGCTGGCGGTTCGCTCGACGGCGGTCGAGTTGGGCTTCGAGGATGTTGAGCTGCGTTTTCGATCCGGCGTCCGATGGTTGCAGGCGGAGGGCGAGGCGATAGTAGAATGCGGCTTCGCGGATTTGGTTTAGCTTCGCATTCGAATCGGCGAGCTGGCGTGCGATGGTTGCGCGCTGCGTGTTATCGAGCGGGGTTACCGCGCCACCGCGGCGACCGGGGCGCATCACTGCGTTCAGGAATTGATCGGCGGCGTACTGGTTTTCGAATTGGTTCTCGCCGAACTGGCCTGTGTTTGCGGACGGCTCAGGTTCCGGCGGCACGTTGATTCCGTGCTGCATCATGATTGGGTAGAGAGTGGCGGTAGCGGTTTGGTAGCGCTTGGCGCGATAGGCGGCGTCGAACAACGCGAGCTTGGCGTCATCGGCATTCGGCTCGATGGCGGCCGCGCCCTGGAGCAAGCGGATCTTGACGGCGAGGTCGGCCGATTGCGCCGCGGCAACAGTCCGGGCGCGGTAGAAATAGGGTTTCTCGGCAGCGGCTGGTGGAATGGGTGAGGGGCCGGAGAGCAGGTTCAGTTCCACGCTCGCGATGGCCAGCGCGGGAGCTTTTGCTTCGCTCAAGAAGCGGGCTGCGGACGCGCGGACATCGTAAGGCGCGCCGTTCGATTCGGCGGCGGCGCGAAGCAACTGGATGCCTTGATCGCGATCCTTGCCGGTTGCGCGCAGGTGACCCAATTGACTCTTTGCGGCCAGGTCCCAAGGCGCGGCCTGCACGCGATCGGCGAGGAAGTCGATGGCCTCGGCGGGATGCGCAGTTCTGCTGAGAAGGTCGGCCGCAGCCGATAGATTCTCGAACGGTTCGCCGGTGACCAGAGTCATGCGGCGCAGCAGTTTCACGGCCTCGCTGGTGTTGCGTTGCTCCAGACGGATTTCGGCGAGACCGAGGAACGTTGCGGCGGTGAACTGATAGGAATCGATCTGCCGGTTGTAGACGAACTCGAGCAGCAATCGCGCCGACGCGCGGTCGCCACGCTTCTGCAGATCGGTGCCGGCTTGTTGGAGATTTTCGAGCGGCGGGGCAGAGGCTGGATCTTTGGTGTAACGGTCGATCAGCGCCTGCAAGGTACCGTTTAGAGCGGCGATGCGCACTTCGACGATCGCCACCTGGCCGACGCGTGACTTGCGCACATCCTCGGGGATTTCGGCCAGAGCGCGCTGGGCCTGCTGTGTCTGCTTGCGATCGAGCAAGTAGTCCACCCACTCGAACTGGCGGTTGCGGAGATCGCTTTCGGCTCCGCTGCGGGCTTCGCCGAACGTATTGTCGAGCCTTTGTTTCGCACTTTGAATGAGTGCCTGGTAGAGCAGCGGGCGCTGGTCTTCGGGAATCCAGGTGGCTTTGACGATGTTGGCGAAGAAATCGGTGGGGTCGCCGGCGACTTTGCCGAGGTCGGCGATCCAGGCGACGCCCGTGGCCGGATCGCCGGTGGCGTGCATCGCGGCGGCGAGCAAGGGCTCCGCTTGATAACTGCCATTGCGGCGGACGTAGGTTCTGAGCACGCGGTCGGCATCGGGACGTAAAGCGCTTAATACTTTGCACTGGCCGATGTCTTCGAGCGTCGCTGCGAGCGCGCGCCAGAAATTCTCGGGGTAGCGGCCGTCTTCCTGTTTGGCGAAGGCCTGGAGCGCGGTCTTGAACTCCGCAATCGCCTCGTCACGTTTGTTTTGCTGCCACAGGATGAGGGCCATGCGATCGTGCACGTCGGCGCGTTTGCCGTCGAGCTGCAAGGCGTTTTGATAATCGGTGAGTGCGCTGGGAGTCTTGCCCGATTCGCGATAGTATTCGGCGAGCGTGAAATAGGCGTCGGCATGCGCGGGCTGCGCTTCCAGCGAGGCGGGGAGAAAATCTTCGGGATCGCCCTGTTTGGTGATGTCGAGATATTCGCCGTATCGAGAGCCGTAGTAGAACCACAGATCGCCGGCGAGTTGAAACTTGCGATCGACGGGTTTGCCGGCGCGCTCGCCGATGGTGCCGACGCCCAACGCATCGCGGAATCCGGCATTCACTTGGCCGGCGGAATTCGCGAAGTAGAGGCCGACCAAGCCGGTGTAGGCGCGAGTCCAGACCAAGGGCAGGCCGCGGCCGCGGGCCAGTATGATTTCGAGCGCCCGCGCGGCGGTGGCGTTTTCGACGGCGTAGTTGGCGAAGCCGTTGCGCACTTCCTCCGATGGATCCGAGAGAACCACGCCGGTGAAACGCTGCGGATCGCGGGCGGAGAGAAGTTCTGCGTATCGAGTAAGCTGCTCACCGCCGAGCGCACGCCGTTGATCCACCTGCGCGAGTAAGCGCATTTCGGCGGCGACATCGCCGGAGAGACGGTAGCTGGTGGCCGCTTGGGTAAGGAGAGTATCGCGATTGTCGCCATCGGGCGGGTAGACTTTCCAATACGCTTCGAGTTGCGCGCCGAGTTCGTCGTAGCGCAAGCGGCGCTGCTGGAGATCGGCTAGTTGCTGAGCCGGGCCGCCGGGGTTCGCAAGGAGCAATTGATTGCGCCATTTCGCTTCGAGGTCGGCGAGCCCGGCGCTTTCGACCATTGGCATACGGGCTTGCATGCGCGCCGCGGTAACGGTTGGCAGGTTGGCTCCGAGGAAATTGGCGAAGGTTAGCTTTTCTTCCGGAGTGAAATATTGTGCGACGGTGCCGCCGATTTGGCGCAGCGTGGAGTCGAGCTCGGGATGCGCTGTAGTTTCGCCGGGCTTGTCGTGAATCAGGCTGGTCAGCTTTTTGTAGGCTGCTTCGTAGGCGCGCTGGCGGGTCATGACGCGCGCGTAGAGTTGCGCGTCGTTTGGATAATCGGTCAGCAGATCTTCGCCGGCGGCGGAGACACCTTGCTCGGCGTACTGGCGGGCTTGCGGCAGCATTCCCCAGGATTCGAGCTTCGTGGCCATGGAGAAGAAAACCTCGGGACGTGCTGGGCGGCCTTCCACCAGCGCCTTGCGTAACGCGGCAACTGCTTCATCCGATCGACCCTGGCGCGCGCGAATCTCCGCCACCTTTTCCATCCACTGCGAGTTGTGATAGTTGAGCTCGTAGAGCTTCGCGTAGGTGCCGGCCGCGTCCTCGAAGCGGAGCAGGCGTTCTTCGATGGATGCACGCGAGGTGAACAGGTCTATACGATCGGGCCGCACGTCGGCGGCGCGTTTGTATTCGGCGATGGCTGCGGGGAAATCCTCCAGGCTGGATTGGATGCGTGCGAGCGTCATGGGCCAGCGGTAATCTTTCGGCGAATCTTTTTCTGTTTTGGCGTAATATGCGGTCAACTGCTGGGCGCGGCCGTGGCTTGTGGAATAAAGGGAGGCTTCGCGCACCAGCGACTCGTCGTCCGGATAGCGATTGATGATTTCGATGTATTGATCCATGGCGCTCGCATAATCCTTGAGGCGCGTGAGCACGGGAATCAAGCCTCGGCGAAGACCAGCGGTCTTTTCGATGCGTTCGCTGTTGGAGAGCGGGGCGGCGGCGAGCTCCTTCATCTTGCCGGTGTAGAAGTCGCGCAATCCGGGGTCTTTGCCTTCGCGGGCGAAGGCGTCGCCGGTGGCGGCGAGATACTCGGCGTTGAAAGGCTCGGTCTTGAGAAGCCCGGCCAGCAAGGTTCGGGCGCGCGCGTAATCGGCGGCGTCGGTAGCTCTCCGCGCGGCTTCGAAAGTGAATTGCTTGCGATAGCCGGGTTGCGCTGCACCAGCGGCTTGCATGAGCGTGTCAATGGCAGCCTTCTGATCTTTGTTGCGCCAATCGAAATCGACGGTGGCGCGAACGACGCCGAGGGTGGTGGGATTTTCCTTATACAGGTCGGCCATGACCTGGCGCGCGCCGGCGACGTTCTGATGGCTCTCGTAGAAACGGACCAGCGCGAGGCGCTCGCGGATGCGTTCCACAGGATCGGTCAAGATCGCGATCTGGCGGCGGACGCAGTGTTCCTGCACGGAGTCGAAGCCATCTCGGGTGGCGATCCTCTCTACGTTTGCCAGCGACTCAAGCGAAGTGGCGCGGTCCGCCAAGGCGAGCAGAAACTGCTCGAGATCGGGACGCCGGTTCTGTTCGGATAGGATGTCGGCGCGCAGCGAAATTGCGGCGATGCTGGGATTGGGTCCTGCAACCTGCTGCGCGGTGAGCTGTTCCACGGCGTCGTGATTGCGAGGACGCTTCGACAGTTTGATCAGGCGTGCGCGCGCCTCCGGGTTGCCGGCGTCCGAAAGAGCGTCCTTGGCGTACTCCGGGATGGCGCGGGCGTAATCGCGCTGGTTTTCGTAGATGGCGCCGGCTTCGTAGGCGAACAATGCCGGATCGGCGAGCTTTCGGCGGCCATCGCCGATCAAGCGAAGAGCATCGTCGAAGCGGAAGTAATCCCAGAAAATGGTGGCGGCTTCCAGGTAGCCGTTCGCATTGCCGGGCGCGATCTGTGCGATTCGATCCCAAGCGGGCTTGGCGCGCGAATAGAGTTCGCGATCGGCATAGATTTCGCCGAGACGGGTGAGTGCGGCTGAATCCCTGGGCGTGGCGCGGGTGAGATTCTGCTCAAAGCTCGCGGCGATCCGCGTGTTCTTAAGATCGCCGGGAGCATCGTAGGTGGCGAGCGAACGGTACACGGACGCGGCGCGGAGACCGTATTCCGCTTCCGCCGGATTGTCGGTGGCGAGCGCCTGGAGCACCGGCGCGGCTTCTTCGAAGTGCGATTGCCAGGCCGCGCCTTCGGCAAGGAATTGCTGTGTCCCCGGATTGGGCGGGGCAGCGGTTTTGATAGCGGCCAGTTCCGCGTTCAGTTTTCCGGTGCGGGAAAGAAACTCGAAGAAGCGGTCACGGAGATCGTTCGCGTAGAACCAATATTTCCGTAGGAGGGCTTCGGAAGCGGCGGGATCGGAGGTGGCGCGCTGCGCATATGCGGTGAGGAGGTTGCGCACGAAAATCAGATCGTGCGGGAAACGCTGGTGTGCGTAAAGATTCACCTGCTTGTAGAGCACGGGCGCCAGCGTCTGGCCGGTGGTGGCGGCGCGCAGGTAGGCCTCCAGTTCGGTGCCGGAAAAAGTCTTCACCACTTCCTGCGTGAGTTGGTCGAACTGCGCGGTCTGTTTCTGCCGCAAATACCAGCGGGCCAATTTGTGGCTCCAACTCTTGTCGGAGAACTGGGCCATGGCGCGGCGGTAGATCTGCTCGACATCCGCGCCCATCTTGTTCTGTTCGAGGAAAGCGGCCAGGCGCTCATAGAGCCCGGGGTCGTTGGGATTGCGGTCGATTTCGCGGCGGTATAGCGCCAGGGCATCGCGCAGGCGCTTGAGAGAGACAAGGCGCGAGATATAGCGATCCAGGACGCGCGCGTATTCGGGCGAGCGAGCGGGTGCCGTTTGCTCCGGCTTGTCCGACGGGACCGTTTCGCCGATGGGCATGCCTTCGGCGCGCGCCGCCAACTCCTTCAGCAAGTCGTCGTAGATGGCGAACTCCGGCTGCGCCTGATTTTTGCGCGCGTACGAGTCGGCCATGGTGAGCGCGACGTCGGATCGCTCGGCGGCTTTGGGGAAAGCGGTGAGAAACTCGCGCCCGGCGCGGATCACGCCGTCGCTGTCGCCGTATGTCGCGTAAGCCTGGATGAGCCGGGCATGGAGTCGCGGGCGCTCGACGGAGGCAGGGAAGCGCGAGTCGAACAGGCGGACCAGTTCGGCGGCTTTGGCTCGATGGAAATACGCTACGCTGGCGCTGTCCTCGGTGGCATAAGGCGCCTCGGGGGAGTTGGAGTTGAGAAGCAGCGACAGGATGCCGTTCAAGAATCCGGGGCCGGTATCGAGCTGCGCGATGTCGGTGTACAGTGCGAGATTTCCCGCGCCTAGACGGAGCGGCTGTTCGGGAGCAGAAAGCAGGAGGCCCGTGATGCCGGCCAAGGCTTTTTCTTTTGCGGCCGCGTCGCCACCGGGAACGCTGTAGAGCGCGTAGTAGCTGCGTGCGGCTTCATCGTAGTTCGACGCGCCCTCGAAAAGCTGCGCCAGCGTGAGCAGTTCGTCCGCCGTCCATGCCGATTTTTGAGCTTCCTTGCGAAGGCGGTACTCAAATAGCGCCCGTTGCGCGCCGGCCAGGTTGCCCTGCTGTTGCGAGTAATAGTAGAGCCGGGCTGCGGCGGCCAGATCGGTGGGGTTGCGCCTGATCTGATTGCGCGCTTGTTCCAGGTAGCGCCGCAAACCGTGCGATTCCTTCAACAGGTCGAAGTAACTCTTCACCAACTCGGGCGGCCACAGCGGGCGGAAGGTTTGATCGTAAATGCGGATGGCGTCGTCGAGCGAGCCACGACGCCAGGCGATGGTGGCAGTGGCCTGGGTTGGATAGGAATTGTCGGCAGGAAAAGCCTTGCGATAGTCGGCGACAAAGTTCTGGGCTTCGTTGAACTGCTTGGTGTCGATCAGGTATTGCAGGAACTTCTGGTAGACGCCGGGCTCGTTGGGATAGCGGGCGATCCAAGCGCGATAGCAGTTGACGGTGGCGTCGTTCGGTAATGCCTGCTCATGGATGACGGTCAGGATGCGCTCGAAAGCCTTCCAGGATTGCTGCTGAGATGCGGGAGTAAAGCGCTCGGTGGTGGGCGATGACAGCTTGCCGACTGTTTCGAGCGCGGCGATCTCGTCCTTGGCGCGGATTCGCCGGTGGTAGAAATCCGCTAGGTCTATGGTTGCGGCCTGCTTGTTCGAGGCGAGTTGCGCGGCTTTTTTCCAATCGTTGTCGGCGGCGTTGAAATCGAGCTGTAGCTCGTCTTCGCGTGCGCGGAGCGAGTAGAGATTGGCGTCGGACGGCGCTGCGCCGATGAGGTTGGTCAACTCGGCGCGGCTCTCTTTCGGTGGCCGGCGAACTTCGATTGCGCCTGCCGGTGTGGTGACGGCGCGGAAGAATGCGGCTTCGAGTTGACTCGGCGATGGAAGGTGTTGGACCCAGCGGGCGAGCTCCGCGCGGGCGCTGATAGCAGCGACGATTAAAACCAAAGCACACACGAATTTCTGCGCGACCCGTGCTCCGTGTGCAGTAGGAGCGTGCGGGACAAGGACTCGGGGGGCCCGCTCCCTCAGAAGCCGTAAAAAAATCGGCACCCGCTTCCTTACGGTCGCGGCTCGGTTTAGTATGTCGTGTATTTGGAAGATGTTTCCGAGCCGTGACCGTGAGGGAGCGGTCAGCCGGTATTTCCGCATCGTACTAAGGCGCGACTTCAATGTGCACCTCCTGGCTGCCGATGTTGTGCGCGAAGTCTTCGGCGGTTACGGTCAGCACATATTTGCCCGGCGCGACGTACGCCGGGATAATCAGTTGGCCGGTGTTCGACGACATTTCCGGATTCCAGCGCAGGTACACGGGCTGCGCTCCGTACATGCGCGCGACTACGGTCCGCGTGGTATCGGACGCGCTCACCCGCATCCGCACCGCTTCGCCGCGATGGAACAACTGTTTGTCGAGCTTCACACGCACCGTGGGCGGCTTGCTGGCGATCACAAAAGTTTTGGCTTCGCGGTAGACGTGGCCCAGCTTGTCGCGCAGGATCAGGCGCACGCGATAGGAGCCGTCTTCCAGATCCGATGGCGCGAGGAATCGCGTCTGCCAGGTGTCCTCGTCGGAGAGGTAGCGAAGCGATTTGACCGGGCCGAACGGAAAGAGTGCTGTAACAGAAACGATGGAGGTGTCGGTTTTCACTCGCAACACCGGATCGCCGGGGCGGATCAGGCGCGGCCGCAACAGGGCGCGGGGCGCGGCTAGGAATGAAGTATACGGCGTGACGAATTTGTACTTGCGCGCCAGGCGGATGATCTCGTCGATGGTGGCCTGATCTTCGCCTTCGCGCTCGATTTTTTCCAGCAGCGCATCCACGCGTGCCTTGGCCCACATGCGCGGAAGATCGGGATGCTGCGGATCTTGCGCTGGAAGATTGGCGGTGGCGCGCGCGTTCAGGGCTTTACCGTCGCGCGTTCCATGAACGGTGAAAGCGACGTTTTGCGCCGGGCGCCGGTACTCGCCCACCCAATTTTTCACCGAACCTGGGAAGGTGCTGTCGCCGAGCGGATAGACCAACGAAGTGGGGTCGGGCTGCATAGCGATGGTCAGGCCCTCGGCGGGTTGGCGACCGATCTTGGCGAGAAACGCATTCAACTTGAAATCCGCGGGCTCGGTGGAGCGAACCCATTCGGTGAGGCCGTCGTGGCGCGCCAGCATGCGGAACAGCGGCATGTTGGCATCGTCGCCGACGGCGTAGATGTAGGTCCGAGGCCGCTGGTTCGGCGGCTTCTGCGTCCACTTCGCCGCATACCATTCGGCCAGCTTCCCGTTTTGCACGAGGCCGCGCGTGGCGTCGCCATCGCTCAGCAGCACCAGGTAGGTGTCCGGACCGGATTGCGCGAGTGCGGCGTCCAGAGCTTTTTGCAAATCGGTGCCACCTCGGAGGCGGCTGGCGCGGATCATCGCCAGCGCTTTCTCGACTTGATCGGGCGCGGCGGCCACGGGCGCGGGTGAGAACGGAGTCAGCGTGGTGTTGAACAGCAGCAGATTGAATTTGTCGGCGGGCTTCAGCGCGTGCAGCAGGCGCTCCAGGGCCTGAAAATTTCTATCGAGCTTCTCCCATTGCATGGAGAGCGAATTGTCGAACAGTGCGATGACGGTCTTCGAGGGCGCGGCGGCGCCGGGAGTTGCGGGCGGCGTGCCGATCAGGACTGACGCCTCGAAAAACCCCGGCTCTGGCGTCGCGTTGGGCGCTGGCGTTGCGGGAACGCCTGCTTCCACATCTGCAGCATCGGGCGGAGGCGGCGCGGGATCGCGATGGGTCAGGATCTGGAGACGATCGCCCTCTGCTGGATCGAGCGCGTATTTCACGGCGAAATCTTCGGATAACACCACGTTGCGGCCGTCGTAGTCGGCTCTCACCCGATGCGGCGTGCGTTCGCGAACTTGAAGTGGATACGTTTTGCCGATCGCCTGAAAATCGCGCAACGAATGCGCCGATTCCAGATCCAGCTTGATGGATAGGTGCCCGGCGGTTTGGGCGCGATAGGCATCGGGACGCAACGGAACGGCTAGGAACGATTCGAACTGCTCCACCGGCAGCTCTTCTTGATACTCGATCTCCAGGCGCTTGGTCCCGTATGCGTGGATGGGCACGATGCGGGCGCTGAACACCGCGCCTCGGCTGGCTTCGTCCAGGTCGCGCTCACCTTGCTGCAGCAGACCAGGATCGATGGCCTGCGCCTTGGCCTGTTGATAAATCTCCTCGGCGCGGCGGCGTTCCAGAATCACGCCGGGGATGCGGGTGACGTCGTCCCAAACGGCAAAGTCGGAAATAATGGAGCCGCCGGGGAGCGCAAAAATGTAGTTGCCTTCCAGCACGTTCCCGCGGTGATTCGCGAAAATCTGCCGCACCGACACGCGCGCGTGCCCGTTGTCGACATGGATGTCGATGAACATCTCTTCGAGCGAGAGCCATGCCGCGTTGGGTTGCTTCTGATCGGCGGGAAGCAGGACGCCGGCATCGCCCCAGGAGAGGCGCGCTGCCATGAAGATCATCAGGAAAGGTAACTTCGCTTTCATTGTCCCGCCAACTCTTTCTCCGCGATGCGGACCAGGCCGTTGTCGACGCCGATATAAAGGTAACCATTGTTTGCGGCGAGCGCCGTGACGTTCAAAGACGGCAGGCCCGAGGTATGGAAAATCCAGCGTCCCGAAGCGCGGTTGAAAATCGCCAGCCCCTTGCCGAGCGTGCCCGCGTACACGGCGCGATCGGTGACCAGCATGGCGTTGGGATTAATTTCCGCAGGAGTCTTCCAATCCACAAAAGTGGACCAGCGACCGGTGGAATCGAACTTCAGGACGCCCGCGCCGTAGGTCCCGATGAACCAATCGTTGGCTACCGGAACAATCGCAGTGATCCAATTGTGTTTGAGACCGGAGTTCGCCGTGGTGAAGCTGGCGCTGACGATGCCGGAATCGAGGATAGACAATCCGCCCAGCGTGCCGGCCATGACGCGCGATCCCGATGCAGCGAGCGCGTAGACGTGATTATTCACCAGTCCGTGGAACGCGTACAGACTTGTCGTGCCGGTTGCATCGATGCTGGTGAGGCCGGCGGGCGTCGCGACGGTGATGCTGGGCGACCTGCTATCGCCGCGCAGAAGAACATCGGTCACCTGATTCGCAATCAGCCCTTCGGCTTTGCCCAGGACCTGTTTCTCGCGGCCGCCGTCGAAAAGCACCAGGCCGTTCGCTGTGCCTACTGCGCTCAGCCCTCCATCGTCGCCGTGGACGATCCGATTGACGCAGAATACGTGCTGATTTTCGACATGCGTGGCGTGCTCGAATCCGGGATCGAGAATGTCCATGCCGCGATCAAAATAGCCCACCCAGAGCCGTCCGCCGCGATCCACGGCCAGCGCGGAGACGTTGCTATCGGCGAGCACCGCGCCGGGGGTGTCGAATACTTTGGTGAAGTCGCCGCTCTTCGTTTCCTGTTCGTACAGACCGTTGCGAGCCAGTGCATAAGTGTGTCCATCGAGAGCCAGGAGCCGCTCCACTCCGGTGAGGCCGGACACGTTCGCTGTATTGCGCAGCCGGGGCTTCTGAGCCGCGAGAGAAATCTCGATTACGCCTTCATCGAATGTACCGATCGCCAGCGATTCGTTTTTCACCAGCAGCGACTTGGCGAAGAACCCCTCGGCCAGGACGCGAGTGAATCGGCCATCGCGAAACTCGGCGACGCCGAGGGCGGTCCCGGCATAGGCAGCGACGCCATCGGTGGCGAGCGAGAGAATTCGCGGGTCGGGCAGCCCCTCCGCTTCGGCGAAATGCGTCAACTGACCGGCATGCCAGCGGAACGCGCCGCGATCGATGGTGCCCACCCAGAGGTCGGGCTCGGAACCGGCGAGGGCGGTGACCTGCAATTCGTTCAACGCCGGATGATAATGCGCGAGAGTTTGGCCATCCCAAACCAGCACCCCGTCCTTTTCGGTGCCGAGCAACAAGCGGCCACTCGATAGCGGCAGGATCGCGGTCAGGTTGCGCGCGGGTCCGTCGGCGGGGCGGATTTGCGTAAACTTGCGGCCGTCGAAAGCGAGCAGCCCTTCCCCGGTGGTGGCGATCCACAGTTGCGGATCGTTGGCGGCGGTTCCGACACCCGCGGCCATGTTGACCAGAGGCGCCGGCGGAATCTCCCTGCCCGGCCGGTACTGCGCGACGAGCGATCCATTGGGATCGTACGCGAACAGGCCTGCGGGGCCGCAAAGATAGAATCGCCCTTGGAACATGATCGCGTCGCGGAACTGAGCGGGTGAGCTGATGGATTCAAAACCACCGGCGGCGGGCCGGTCGAGTGAAATGGTGCGGAAGGGGACGAGGCCTTCCTGGGCGACGCGCGCACGGGCGTCGGTTAACGTGCGGGATGCTTTCCAAAGCGTCGCGCCGACGAACAATGCGCCCGCTCCTGCGAGAACGAACGCACCAATCGCGAGACCGCGCTTGGATACAGTCCTGGGGAGCACCTCTCCAACTATATTGGAACGCAATGCCGATTTCCAAGTCATACTAACGGAGGTTCCTCTTTTGATGCCGGCGAAGCGTGCCAGGCTGGTGTTTGCGGCGCTGTGGATCGCGATCGGAGTCTACGCATTCGCGCCGCAGAGGGCATCTGAAGCGCAGTTTCGTGCTGTCCGCTCCTACATCTTGCAAACGTGGAGCCGCTTGACCCGTTCCAACAAGCAGCTCGCCGCCGCTGCGGTAGACCCCAAGTTCCCGGCACCTGCCGATGGGCGCTGGCCGGTGTACGTGTCGCAAACGGAGAATCGCGACGCGGTGGAGCAGGTCGTTCGCCGCGAAATGACGGCTGGGGATTACAACAGGATTGCGATTCGGCAGCTTCCGCGGAATCTCAGCGAGCTTTCGCAGCAGGGCCTGCTTTACCTGCCGCTCCCTTACGTCGTGCCGGGAGGCCGCTTCAACGAAATGTATGGTTGGGATAGTTACTTTATCCAGGTCGGGCTTCTGCGCGACAACCAAATCGCGCTGGCCAAGGACTTGGCCGACAATTTCCTTTACGAGATTCGCAACTACGGAAAAATCCTGAATGCGAATCGCACTTACTATCTCACGCGCTCGCAGCCGCCGTTTCTGACGGAGATGGTTCTTGGTGTCTACCGCAGGACACGCGATCGTGTCTGGCTGGAACGCGCAGTACCTTCGATTGAGAACTACTATCGCTACTGGACGAACGAGCCGCATCTTACGCCGGATACTGGACTTTCGCGCTACTACGATTCCGGCGACGGGCCGGCTCCCGAGGTTGTTTCTGCCGAACGCGATGCCAATGGCCATACTCATTACGAACTAGTGCAAGAGTATTACCGAACTCATCCTGTCGCCGATTACGATCTCAGCCAGTACTACGATCCGAAGACCGGCCGGCTGACCGCGCTGTTCTATAAGGGCGACCGCTCGATGCGGGAATCCGGCTTTGATCCTTCGAATCGGTTCGGGCCTTTCAATATCGACATCATCCATTACAATCCGGTCTGCCTGAACTCGCTGCTTTATCTAATGGAGCGGGACATGGGTGAAATCATGACGATTCTGGGCCGCGATTCGGACGCCGCTGTCTGGCGAACCCGAGCCGCGGATCGGCGGGACAAGATCAATCGGTTGATGTGGGATTCCGTCGACGGCTTGTATTACGACTACAATTTCGCTTCCAGGAAAACTCGCAAGTACCCGTTTCTGACGACGTTTTATCCGCTATGGGCCGGCATCGCGACCGAGGAGCAGACCCGGCGAGTGGTCGCGAACCTGGACAAATTCGAGCGCGCCGGAGGGCTGCAAACCAGCACCAATGTCAGCGGGAGCCAATGGGACGCGCCATTCGGGTGGGCGCCGCTGGAGATGATCGCGGTCGAGGGGCTGCGGCGCTATGGGTTCAACCAGGACGCTGACCGGATCACGGCGCGGTTCCTATCGCTGGTGCTCGACCAGTTCGCGCAGCATCACACCATCGTCGAGAAGTACGACGTGGTGCGCCGGTCGGCAGAGGTGAGAGTGGGGTTTGGCTATCGATCTAACGAAATCGGATTCGGCTGGACCAATGCGGCTTTCGAAGAACTGTATGCCGAATTGCCAGCTAAGTCGAAACCGGCGGTCTTGCAGCTTGACTGGCAGCGCTAGCTGCGAAGCGCATCCATCGGATCGAGAGCCGCCGCGCGGCGAGCTGGGAAATAACAAGCGGCAAGCGCGACCAACATCAACACGCCGGCTCCGGAAAGCAATGCAAGAGGATCACGCGAGCCGACTCCATAAACCAGCTTGGCGAATACCGGGCCGATGAGCAGCGCCGCCAAGAGGCCGATCGCCAAGCCTGCAAGAACGATGCGAAGGCCTTGCGTCAACACCATCGCGACCACCGCCGACCGTTGCGCGCCGAGCGCCACGCGCAGCCCGATCTCGTGGGTCCGCAGCCCCACTGCATAAGAGACCACGCCGTACAGTCCGATTCCAGCCAGCAGCAAAGCGATCCCCGAGAAGACGGTCAGCAGTGCAACCGAGAAGCGCCGAGTCTGGAGCGAACGCGACAGGAGCTGCTCCATTGTCGAAACGTTGAACATCGGGACTTCGGGATTCAGCGCTCGCAGCCGTTCGCGGATCGCGGCGGCCAGAGTGTCGGGATTCCCGCTGGCGCGAAGGACGAAGACCGGCGCACCGAGAGGACTTGAGATGTAGGGCCGGTAAACCTCGGGACGCGGCGCGATCTCCAGGCCCAGGTGATGAACGTCGCCGACCACGCCGACTACGGTCTTCCAGGAATCCTGAGCCGCGCCCAGACCAAACTTCACCCGCTTTCCGATGGCGTTCTCCCCAGGCCAGAAGCGTCGCGCGGCGGTCTGGTTGATATTCAACTCGCCAGCATTGCGCGGATCGGCCAGGCGCCCATCCAGAAGCGCGATGCCCATGGCGGAGAAATAGGAATCGCTGGCGACGCGGTAGTCGATAGACGGCAGGTTACCATCGGGAATGTTGCGCCCTTCCACGGTCATCGCAGTGGTGATGTTGCCTTCGCCGAACGGCAAGCGGCTAACAGCGCCGGTTGAATGCACGCCTGGCAAGCTTTGAATATCGCCTGCGAACCGGTTGTAAAATGCCAATCTTTCGGCCGCTGGAGGATTCCCAGGAAAATTGATTTGGAACGTCAGGACATTTCTGGCGTCGAAGCCTGGATTCACGTCCAGCAGCCGGATCAAGCTGCGCACCAGCAGTCCCGAACCGGCCAGCAGAACCGTAGTAAGAGCGATCTCGGCAATCATCAAGGCCGAACGCATCCGCTGGCCACTGGCGCTAGTGGTGGTGCTTCGGCCCTCGCCTCGGAGATCAAGAGCCCAACCAGAATCGGACAAGCGCAGCGCCGGGATCAGTCCCACCAACAGTGCGCAGAAAACCGTGGCGGCTACAGTGAACACGAGCACACCTGGATCGATCTTTACTTCCGCGAGTCCGCTCAACCCTTTCCAGTTGATCAGCCGTATGGAATATGTTCCCCAGGCCGCTAGCAACAGGCCAAGCGCGCCGCCTATCGTCGAGAGGAGGAGACTCTCCGACACCAACTGGCGCACCAGACGACCGCGGCCGGCTCCGAGCGCCACGCGGACAGCTAGTTCCTGCCGCCGCGCCAGCGTGCGGGTTAGCATCAGGTTCGCCACGTTCGCGCAGGCGATCAACAGCACGAAACCCACTGCGCCGGCCAGCATCAGCAGAATCGGCCGCGAATCGCCCGTGAGGTATTCCTGAAGGGGTGTCAGCCGCGGAGAGAATCCGGTGTTGGTGTTGGCGTACTCTTGTTCAAAGCCGGCCATAATGCTGGTGAGTTCGGCGCGAGCCTGCTGTATGTTCGCGCCGGGAGCCAGGCGGCCGGCAAGCCGCAGATAACGCGTACCACGTCCACGCTGGTTCACGAAATTGGGAGCGAGCGGCACCCACAACTCGGCATCTTCGAGAAAACGGAAGCCACGCGGCATCACGCCGATGATCGGAGCGCTCGATCCGTCGAAGTGAAACTCGGTTCCGATGACCGACGCCGAGCCGCCAAAAGCGCGTTGCCACAGTTCATAGCTCAAGATCACGGCCTGCACGTTTTGACCGCGATCTTCGGCTTCGGTGAACGTGCGGCCCAGAATCGGGTTCACGCCGAGGAGGCGAAACATGCTCGCCGAAATCCACTGGCCGCGAACTTGTTCCGCGCCACCGGGCCGTTGCCAGGTGAAGCTCCAACGCGGGGAGACGCCGCTGGTGTCCTGAATCGTATTGGCTTCGCGGCGCAGATCCAGGAAGTCGTCATAAGAGCTGTAACCCTCGATCGTTTCCTGCTTCGGATTGACGGACTGGATCAGGACAAGAGCGCGCGGGTCGCGATAGGGCGGTGTCTTCAAGAGCGTCTGGTTGACCACGCTGAACACCGTCGCGTTCGCTCCAATGCCGATGGCCAGAGCCAGCAGCGCGAAGCTGGTGAACCCCGGATTCTTTCGCAACATGCGCGCGCCGTAGCGAAAATCGTTAAGCATGGGTGAGAGTGGAGCACGCCGATTGCCAAGCGGCGACGCAACAGGATCAACTAGAATACGATGGTTCGGTTTGATGTCGCGTCCGTTTTCGGGACGATGCTAACCAGACTCGGACAACCATCTACTCGAATCGCAAGGCTACGATCGGGTCCACCGAAGCCGCGCGGCGAGCCGGAATCAAGCTGGCAGCGAGTGTCACCAGGGCGATGCCGGCGGCTGCGGCGATGAAGAATCGCGGATCGCCGGGCTTCACGCCGAAGAACTGCGATTCGAGCAGCCGGGCGCCACCGATGGCCATCGGCAAGCCAAGCAGCACACCAATTGAGCCGACCAGGAGGCTCCCACGCAACACCATCCACAGCACCTGGCCCCGGCGCGCACCGAGCGCCATGCGGATTCCAACCTCCATGGTTCTGCGGTTCACCGTGTAGGCCAGCGTGCCGTAGAGTCCGGTGGCCACCAGCATCGCAGCCAGCAGGCCGAAGAATAGCGACAAGCGCGCCAGCAAGCGCTCCTCGGAGAACGATTGCTCAAATTGCTCCTCTTGCGTCATCGGCTGGAGCAGTGCGAGGTCGGGAGCGAAATCAATCATGGCGCGGCGGACTTCGGGCAGCAATCCCGCTGGATTTCCCGATGTTCGCAGTTCGACGTGCATCCCCGAAATCCCCTCGAATTGCGTATAGGGGAACCAAGCCATGGTCATTTCTTTTTCCTGCACACCGGTATATTTGCTGTCCGCCACCACGCCCACAATAGTGCAGGGCTCGTTGTTGCCGCGAGTGATTTGATGGCCAAGCGGAGCGCGTCCCGCCAGATAGCGCTTGGCAAAAGTCTGGTTGACGATCGCCACGCGGGGTGCACTAGCCGTATCGGCCGCGCTGAAATCGCGTCCCAACAGAACCGGCGTGCCCACTACGTGGAAATAATCCGGGCCGACACCGTTCCAACGGATGTGAGAATTGCCGTCGCCGGCCGGATCGGTGCCATCCACTTGCACCGAAGCGTTCGCGCTCCAGCCCGAACCGATCCGCTGCCTCATCAGCGTCACCGCGTCTACTCCAGGCAGCGCACGCAAGCGGTCCAGCAGCGCCTGGTAGAAGCGCAGCATCTCGGCGTCCGAACGGATGTTTTGCGGACTGACGCCAAATACCAGCAGGCCGCGCGTTCGCACGCCCAAATCCACATGCTGCAGATTGCGCAGCGTCTGGACCAGGAAACCCGCGCCGGTCAGCAACACCAGGCACAGCGCGATCTGCAACGACAACACTACCTGGCTGCTTCGCAAGCGTCCACGATCCTGATTCGCCGTTGCCGCCGAGGTCCTGAGCGCGAGACCGAGTGGCGTTCGCACTACGCTTCGCAGTGGAGCCAGGCCAAACACCAGCGCCACCAGCAGTGAGACCCCCACGGTGAAGAGGACCACGGTCCGGTCGGGCGAAAGATTCAGATCGAGTTGTGTCCATGTGGCCAGTGCCTGCGTGGCCCACAGCGCGAAGAGCCAGCCTATACCTGCGCCCATGGTCACCAACAGTAAACTCTCGGTCAGAAGTTGGCGGAACAAACGACTCCGGTTTCCGCCGAGCGCCATCCGCAAGCTGAACTCGCGTCCGCGTGCCGCATTCCGCGCGATCAACAGCATCGCGATATTGGCGCAGGCGATTACCAGCACCAGGCCCACCATCACCATCAATGCGGTGAGCGGTTGTTGATAGCCATCGCGCAAGCCATCGATGCCCCGTGCCGGCGTGAAGTAGAGTTTCGGCTTGTCGAATTTTGGATTCCGCAAGGCGCCTTCCAGCGCGGCGCGTTGGAATACCGGCTGGAGTTGCGCTAATGCCTGCGTCCGGCCGACTCCCGGCTGCAGACGGCCGATGGTTTTCAAACACCACCAATTGTGCGCGGAACCGTACAGGCTGAGCCCCCCTGCCGGAGGTTGCCCCCATGGCTGGAGTTCACCCTGAGTCTGTAGCGGAATCCAGACGTCGGTTGGCCTGCGATGTTCCACTCCGATAAAGTCCGGGGCCGCAACACCGATAATCGTGAACGGAATCCCTTTAATGAATAGCGGACGCCCCAGCACCGAGGCGTCGCGTCCGCAGCGTTGTGTCCAATAATCGTAACTGAGCACAGCCAGCGGCGCGTGACTGGACTCGTCTTCCAAACCGAAAATTCTCCCGATGGTCGCCGCGGTCCCCAAGCCGGTGAAGAAGTTCCCGCTGACCACATCCACCAGCGCCTCTTCCGGTTCCCTGCCGTAACGAACCGACACCTTCTGATTGCTAATGGGCGCGAACGCCACCAGATCCGAAAAAACCCGTCTCTCGGCTCGGAGCTGTTCGAAGATGTATTCCGTCAGCGATGTATCGCCGTCGCCGCTCTGCGCTCCGAACGACAGAGTGGTGTTGAGATACACAAGTTGTTTGGGATCGTGCACCGGCAGAAAACGCAGCATGGCCCGATTCATCACGCTGAAGATCGCTGTGTTGGCGCCGATTCCCAAGGCCAGCGTGAGCACCACGACCACCGTGAATCCCGGCGTCTTCCGCAGTTGACGGATCGCGTAGCGCAGATCCTGGCGAAGCAAGTCGAGTTGTGGCAGCCCGCGTTGGTCCCGATAACTTTCCTTGCTGGATTCCACTGCGCCGAACTTCAGCACGGCCGCCCGGCGCGCTTCCTCCAGCGTCATACCAGCCCGCTCATTGTCTTCGGCCTGCATGGCGATGTGCGATTCCATCTCGCGGGTTAGGTCCGCCTCCCGGCGATGACCGAAGAACGCGCCCACCAATCGATTCCACGCCCGGCGCACGGGTTTCATCGCGATGCTCCCCGCGCGGCGAAGAACCGGGCGATGATCTCGGTGGTCTCCTGCCAGTGCTGCGCTTCGGAATTCAGCTCCTTGCGGCCGGCCTTGGTCAAGCGGTAGAACTTGGCACTGCGATTGTTGTCCGATGCGCCCCATTCCGATTCGATGGAGCCCTCCTGCTCCAGCCTGAGCAGCACCGGATACAGCGTTCCATGATTCACAGTCAGCAACTTCTCGCTGATCTGCTCGATACGGCGCGCGATCCCGTAGCCGTGCAGCGGGCCCATGACGTCGAGGGTCTTCAGCACCATCAACCCCAGGGTGCCTTGCCAAATGTCGTTGGTCTCTTTCATTGGCTCCTATTGGACTCCCACAAGAGAAGTATACGCCGTCTCTTGTGGGAAGGCAATAGGACTGGCGGCGGAGCGCGCGGGCGCGATACCCTGCATCTTGCTCGATTCCACCAGGATTCCAGTCATCGTCGGCGCGGCGCAGATCACCGATACCGTTACTCCGCCCCAGCAAGCCCGCCGCCCGATCGAGCTGATGGCCGATGTCGCGCGAGCCGCCGCCGCCGACGCCGGGGCAGGGCGGGGAATACTGCGTGAGGTGGATGCGGTGGTAGTGGTGCGGATGTTCTCCGATTCCACGCCGCGTTTCAAGTCCCTGTTCGGGCGAGTAGCCAATCCGCCGTGGTCCGTTGCGCGGCGAATCGGTGCAACGCCGCGAGAGTTGGTCTACACGCCCGGCGGCGGCAACATGCCTCAAGTAGCGATGAACCGGGCGTGCGAGCGCATCGCTCGGGGCGAATCGGCGATGGCGCTGCTGACTGGCGCCGAAGCCTTGCGCACCGAACTCGCCGCCAGGCGCGCGGGAATCCAGCTCGATTGGAACGAAGATGCTCCGGCCGCACCGGAAGAGCTAGGCGGTCATCGCATGGGATTCTCCGAGCATGAAGCCGCCCACGGCATGCGCGCCGCTATCAACATGTACCCGCTGTTCGAACAGTCGATTCGCGGCTCGCGCGGGCGCTCCATCGAAACGCACGCCGCTGCGCTGGGACGCCTCTTTTCCAGATTCGCCGCTGTGGCCCGAGAGAATCCCCTGGCCACGCGCCGCCAGGGTTACACTGCCGAAGAAATCGCCACGGTAACGGAGGCGAATCCCATCATCGGATTTCCTTACACCAAATTGATGACCGCCAGCGCGTACGTCGATCAGGCCGCGGCCGTGCTGGTCTGCTCGGCGGCGAAAGCGGATCAACTTGGCGTCGCCGAAGATAAACGCGTCTATCTGCACGGCTGCGCTGAAGGCAACGACCACTGGTACGTGACGGAGCGGCAGAATCTTCATTCGTCGCCGGCGACTCGACGCGTTGCGGCGAAGTCCCTCGACATGGCGGAAAAAAGCCTCGCCGACGTGGCATTCTTCGATCTGTACAGTTGCTTCCCCTCGGCGGTGGAGATCGCCTGCCAGGAAATCGGCTTGGCGGAAGACGACCCGCGCGACCTCACCGTGACCGGCGGATTGCCTTACTTCGGCGGGCCAGGGAACAACTACGCCATGCATGCGATCGCCGAAATGGTTCACCGCCTGCGCTGCCAGCCGGGCGCCTTCGGACTGGTCACCGCAAACGGCAACTACGTCACCAAGCATGCCGCGGGGCTCTATTCCACGGCACCTCTCGCCCACCCATGGGCGCGAGAGGATCCGAACATCTTGGAGCGTGAGTTGGATCAACTGCCCAAAGCGCCGTTCACGGAGACGCCAAACGGCGCGGCTACCATAGAGACCTACACCGTCAGCCACTCCAAGTCCGGCCCCGAGGACGGCATCGTCGTGGGGCGTTTGACGGAAAGCGGTACGCGCTGCATCGCGAACACGCCCAGCGATCCGCCGCTGTTAGCCGATCTGGAAACGCGTGACGCGCTCGGGCGGCCTGGAACTGTGCGATCGGTGGACGGTCGTAATCTATTCCTGCCCGCGAACTGAGCGCTAGCGCGCAATCCCGAGCTTCTTCATTTTGCTCTGCAGCGTGGTCCGCTTCATCCCCAACCGCGCCGCCGCTCCGTTCGATCCGCCGATCACCCAGTTGGCCTGATCCAACACCCGCCGGATATGCTCGCGCTCGGCTTCCTCCAGCGTGATCGGCGATCCGGTGTCGGGCGCAGCACGCAACTCACCGAGCGGGATCTGCAGCGTTGTCCCCTTCGTCAGAATCACCGCGCGCTCAATCAGGTTCTCCAACTCGCGCACGTTGCCCGGCCACGGATAGCGGATCAGAGCTTCCATCGTTTCCGTAGGGATGGACTCGACCCGCTTGTTCATGCGCCGCGAATATTTCTGCGTGAAGTAGCGCACCAATTTTGGAATGTCATCGGAACGTTCGCGCAACGGCGGAACAGACACGGGAAAAACGCTCAGCCGGTAATAAAGATCGGTGCGAAACTGCCGCTCGGCGATCATCTGCGCCAGATCGCGATTGGTGGCGGCCACCAGACGGACATCCACTTTGATGGTCCGCGTCCCACCCAGGCGCTCGAACTCGTGCTCCTGCAGCGCGCGTAACAGCTTGGGCTGCAACTCCAGCGGGATGTCGCCGATTTCATCCAGAAACAGCGTGCCTTTGTGCGCCAGTTCGAAACGTCCTGCCTTCTGCACGATCGCGCCGGTGAAAGCGCCCTTCTCGTGCCCGAACAATTCGCTTTCCAGCAGCCCCGTGGGGATCGCCGCGCAGTTCAGTTTCACGAACGTCCGGTCGCGCCGCCCGCTCAGATCGTGGATCGCGCGCGCGATCAATTCCTTCCCCGTGCCGGTCTCGCCCAGGATCAGAACCGAAGCGTCCGTCGGGGCCACCGTTTCCACTTGCTCCAGCACACGCCGGAAAACCGGGCTGTCGCCGACGATCTCGCCGAAATTCTGCTCTGTCCGAATTTCGTCCTGTAGGTAAAGCTTCTCTTCGGCCAAGCGATCCTTCAATTGCGCGATCTCCTGGTAGGCAGTGGCGTTCTCAACGGCGATGGCGGCTTGGCTGGCCACCTGGCTCAGGAAATCGATGTCGGAAGCAGTGAACGCATTCTCGCGCGTGCTGCCGACATTGAGCGTCCCGAGCACGCGGATGCGCGTGATGAGAGGAATGGAGCATACCGATTTCAGTCCCGCGTCGGCCAGCCGCCGGACCACCGGCGATTGATAGCGACGCAATCCGGCTTCATCCAGCACCACTGGCCGCCGCGTCTCCACCGCCTGTCCCGCCGGCGTCTCGTCCATGTCCGCGGTAGCGCCTTCCTTCACCAGATCCGCTTGCCCGTCGTAAACCAGCGCGTGGAGGCGCAACTGCTCGGTTCCCGGTACTCGCAGCGCCAGGCTGGAATATTCGTGCGGCACTGCTCGACGCAGGCACGCAGTAATGGTTGGAAACAGATCGCGGATGTCCAGCTCGGAGACCAGGGCGTTGGTGATTTCGAGCAGGATCTGTAGCCGGTCGCGTTCGCGCGCAAGCTGCTGCTGATAATTCTGCGCATTCTCGTAGTTCAGCGTGTTGTCCACCGCCACCGCGACTTGAGCCGCCACTTGCCGCATGAAATCCAGTTGCGGCGTCACGTCGACGGCGGACAAGAAGCCAAAGCCCAGCGCGCCCAGCCGATGCTGCGCGGTGGTCAACGGCAGCCAGCAGGCAGTCACGATGTTGTTCTGCTGGAGCAATTCCATGATCGCCGGCCAGCGCTTCTCTTGAAGAGCGTCGGCGATCACCAAAGGCTGCTGATGCAGGAATACCCAGCCGGAAGGAGATTCTTCCGGTGGAAGCGCCAGGCGCGGGACCTCGATTGGTGGACCGCCGCCGCGCTCCAGAATGTGCAAACGCATGATGTTCTGCGCCGGATCGTGCAGGATGAGATTCAGGAAATCGAACGGCAGAATGGAGCGCAGCCGCGTGGACAGATCGCGAAACAACCCGGCCAAATCGCGGTGCAACAAAATGGCCTTCGAGACATCGAGGAGTGACCGGTAGGCGCGGGTTTCCAATCCAAACCTTTGACGGGGAGCTGAACCCAGTATAGCTTTCCCCCTATTGCATCCGGCCGCGGGATCGAGTGTAATGGTCTAAAGTACAAGGAGCGTACCGGAAAAATGCGTCGAATCCTATATTCCGCAGTGTGCCTATTGGTCCTGACTTTCGCGGCCGTCCAAGCCCAGGACGCGAGCGAGCGATTTTATCAAGCCATCCGCAACAACGATCTCGCGTCCCTCAACACGCTGGTGAAGACATCCGATGTAAACGTCAAGGACCAGCGGGAATCCACGCCGCTGATGTACGCCGCCGCCTACGGCAGCCTCGACGCCATGCGCTTGCTGATTGGCGCGGGCGCCGACGTCAACGCCAAGAACGCCTTCGCCGTGACGCCGCTGCTCTGGTGCACCAACGACATCAACAAGGTTCGCCTGCTGGTGGACAAAGGCGCGGATGTGAACGCACGCTCGAAGCAAGCCATGACGCCCTTGCTGATCGCCGCGTTGCATGATGGCGCGTCACCCGTGGTGAAACTTCTGCTGGACAAGGGCGCCAACGTGTCAGTTCGAGGCACTCTGAATACCACGCCGCTGCTCTCCGCGACCGGCGCCAACGACCTTGCCAGTGTTCGCCTGCTGCTCGAAAAAGACGCGGATGTCAATGCCAAGGATCTCACCGGCCAAACTCCCTTGATGAATGCCGCCTTGAATGGCAACGTCGAAATCATCAAGAGGTTGCTGGCCAAGGGCGCGAATGTCAATGCCGTCGGCGCCGCGGGCGGTGGCACGGTGAAGAATGGCCCCATCGCGCTCGGTTTGTTCACGCCGCTGATTTGGGCCGCTACCTATGGCAGCCCGGAAGCCATCCAAGTGCTTCTCGATGCCGGCGCAAAAGTGAACGTACAGGATATACGCGGCATGACGCCGTTGATGCTGGCCGTGGGCTCCGATCACGCGGACCCTCGCGTCATCCGGATGCTGCTGGCCAAGGGCGCTGACCCGAATATCAAATCGAAGGACGGCGAGACCGCCGTCGACTGGGCCAGGAAGTTCGGCCAAGGTCCAGTGCTTGATGCTCTCGGCGTCGAGCGCAAGCAGGTGGCCGCCGCACCAATCATGCAGCCCGCCACGGAGAGCAAGACCACGCCAAAGGAGGCTGTCCAGAAAGGCCTGGTGCTGCTGCAAAAGGCCAGCAACGGTTTCTTTACCGAAGGAGGCTGCGTTTCCTGTCACGCGCAGAACCTCACCGCAATGGCCGTGGCCGCCGCGCGCGCGAATCACATTCCCGTCGACGAAGCGTCCGCCGCCGAGCAGATCAGGACCGTGAAACTACAGTGGACCTCGCAAGAACAGGTGCTGCTGCAGCGCCTGGACCCGCCGGGCGCGTCCGACACCATCATGTACTCGGTGCTGCAATTGGCCGTCGAAGGAGCTAAACCGGACCACGCCATCGATGCCATGATCCACAACATCGCCGGCGAGCAGCGCCAGACAGGCAACTGGAGCTTCGGCGGAATCGCACGCCCTCCGATGGAAGACGGCGATTTCTCGCGCACCGCCCTTTGTCTCCGCGCCCTGAAAACCTACACCATCCCAGGCCGTCAGGCGGAGTTTGAGGAGCGGATCCGCCGCGCGACCCTCTGGTTGATGATGGCCAAGCCGCGGTCGACCGAAGAACGGACCATGCAATTGCTCGGCCTGAAGTGGTCCGGTGCGACGAACCAGGATTTGCAATATTTTCTGAGCAAACTGGTGGTGCTCCAACGCCCCGACGGAGGCTGGTCTCAGACGCCCGATCTCGCGAGCGATGCCTACGCCACCGGTCAGGCCCTGTACACGATGCACGAGCTGGGTATCCCGTCGAGCGATGCCGCCTATCGCCGCGGTGTCGCGTATTTGTTGAAGACCCAGTTGCCGGACGGCTCCTGGCATGTGGCCAGCCGTGCGCCCAAATTCCAGCCGTATTTCCAAAGCGGCTTCCCGCACGATCACGACCAGTGGATCTCTTCGTCGGCGACCGCTTGGGCTGCGATAGCCCTGGCCTACGCCTCGTCGGACAAGCCGGCCGTCGCCGCGCGCTAATTTAGTCAGTGGGGCGGACGCCCTCGTCCGCGCCGGACCCCTGGTCCGGCTCCACGGTCTACGGAGGACGCGGAGTGGCGCGGCATCAAGTATCCCTTGCGAGCCCGCACCCGCCCGTTTGGGTTCCGCTTGAGCGCGTCGTCGCTGAGTTCCACGCGCACCTGCCTTTGCTCACCGGGTTTTCCTTCTGGCATGGCGTAGTACAGGCTGTACCGCTTACGAATCCGCCGCATCATTTCCCGAAAAGACTCACCAGGGTCGTCGGCTTTCAGCGTGTCTCCTCCTGTCCTTTCCGCCACGCCTTCCATCCCCTCGCTGTAGAGCGCCGCCATCAGCGGATTTGTGATCTTCATCACCGTCATCGCAGCCCTTTCGTGCGGGCGCCGGATGATCAGACCACTCAGCAGGGCGTCCGCCTCCCATAAGTGACGAACCACTGTGCCGCTGCGCCTGGATTGTTGGCCGAAGTCATCGGTAAGAATCAGCACCGCCCGCCTTCGCTGCGTCCTGGGTTGTTCCAGGAAATACTGGGCCGCATGATCGACCGCCGCCAGGATACGGGTTCCACCGCGGAACTTCTCTCGCAGTACTTGTTCGTTGATGGTGCGCTCCACGGCCTCAAGATCGCCGGTGAACGGTGCCACGATCCGGCTTTTGTGGTCAAACACCATGACCGCGATCCTGTCGCCCTCTCGCAACTCAGCCAGCGCCGTGTGCGCCCCCTCGGCCACCTGCTCGATCTTCGGCCGCATGCTCCCGCTGATATCGAACAGCAGGATCAAATCCAGCGGCTCCTCATCCTGGGAAAAGTACAGAACCGTCCGCGGCTGCCCGTTATCCCGCACGACGAAATCTTCCTTGTGAAATCCGGTCAGAGTCCGAATCCCATCGGTAACCTCCGCGTCCACATGGACCAACGAAACTTCGCTGCGGAAGGCAGGTTGATCCTGGGAAAAACCCAGAGCGGCTAGACCCAACGCTGGCAACACAAAAGTACAGATCCGCATTCGCTTTGATACCCGACGTATCGAAGCCCGGTGGTG
Source organism: Bryobacteraceae bacterium (assembly GCA_035632375.1). GTDB lineage: Bacteria > Acidobacteriota > Terriglobia > Bryobacterales > Bryobacteraceae > Palsa-89. The sequence continues at coordinate 52,612 of DASQGY010000057.1, forward strand.
GGTACCGGAACACCGCGCTGCGAAACCCGCCGTACTCCAAACCGGTTCTAGTGGCCCCATTTTGCCGAGAGTTCCGCTTACATGACTTAGGAGGAGATGTTCCATATGACTACCGAAAGCCCCCGACTCCGCTCGGCTCACGTTTTCGCGCCCCGGCCGCCCGCCAAAGTGCATGCCAGCATAGCCGCAGCGGCCGTTCAACCGCAGTTCATCGGCGCCGGCCAGACCATGAATTTTGTTGTTTCCTACGATGCCAGCCTGGGAGCTAACGGCATCCATGCGGCAAGCTCGATCCTGCAAAACTGCGAGGGCGATTTTCAAACGCTGCGGAATGCGTTTAGCGGCATTACACCGCCGGGAATTCCTTTTCAGATCAGGTTGACCACCGATAATGGTGGCGCCATGCACGCCACGTGTGCGGCAACTGAGCTGTTCATCGGCGCAAATTCGGGCGGCGGGCCGCTGGACCTTGCATTCATGCGCCAACTGGTCATCGCCGAAGAAGATGAAGTGTTCATGCAGGCCTTCGGACGAGGATGGAATTGTGGGTTCAGCAACGGCGAGGGGCTTTCCCGGGTGTTGGCTAACGACATGGTTCCTGGCGCGGAGCCCCCCGGTTTCATTTCCTCCAACATCTGGCTGAACGGAGGCCGCCCTGATTGGGTGAACAATACCGAACAGGACGACACACAGTATCCGTCCATCGGCTGCTCCTGCCTGTTCCTCAACTGGTTGCGCTTTCAGCTCCATTACACTTGGCAGCAAATCATCGCCGCGGGAGCGGACACTCTGGCCCAGACCTACACCAACCTTACCGGTCAACAAGACGGATTCGGCCGGTTCCAGGCGCTCATGGACAAGAAGTTTCCGCCAAACCAGAAGACCGCGTTGACCACCGACAATCCATTCCCGTTGTCGTGAATGGCAGATCTTTAGAAAGCGCACCAGGCCTGGTTTGCATTTGCCGGTACGAGCCGCATTCTGCAAAAGCTATACTTTGGACATGGTGCGCAAACTTCTCGCCGCAGCGCTGCTATTGGCCCCGCTGACAACAGCCAAAATGCCGCTCGACGAATTCCGCGCCCGCCGTGCCAACCTGCGGAAATCGCTGGATGGCGTGGTAGTGCTCGCCGGCCGCGTCGAAGGTCGCGATGAAGTTTACCGCTCCGATCAGGAACCGAATTTCTATTACCTCACCGGCTGGACCCAACCCGGCGCCCGCCTCCTGGTGACGCCTTCGCAGGAGTTGCTGTTCCTGCCGCATCACAACGAGCGCGTGGAGCACTATCAAGGCAAACGATCCTCCGCCGAGGACCAGGATGTCCGCACGCTCTCCGGCTTCGACGAAGTCCTGCCGCTCGAGAAATTCGAAGCCGAGCTCGACAAAGCGCTCAACGCGAACGAAAAAGTCTACGCTCTCGCCAACCAGCCCATTGCGGAAAAGCTGAAATCGTTCCTGCCCTTCCGCGACATCTCCGACGCCACTCCGCTGCTCGCCAAGCTGCGGATGAAGAAATCGCCCGCCGAGATCGCCGCCATCCAGCACGCCACCGACGTCAGCCTGGACGCCCAGCGTGCTGCCTGGAAGCGCATAACGCAGGGCATGTACGAATATCAAAGCTCCGCTCTGCTGTGGAACACGTACATCGCGAACGGTTGCGAGGATGTTGCCTACTCGCCCATCGTCGGCTCAGGACCCAACAGCACCGTGCTGCATTATTCCGCTAATCAGCGCCGCATGGACCGCGGAGAAGTGGTGGTGATGGACGCCGCCGCCGAGTGCGATGGCTACGCCAGCGATATCACTCGAACCATTCCCGTAGGCGGTAAGTTCAGTGCTCGCCAGCGCGAGATCTACGAGATCGTCCTCGGCGCGCAGAACGCAGCCATCGCCGCTGCCAAGCCCGGCATTCGCCTCACCGGACCTACTAACAGCCTCACCAAGATCGCCAAAGACTACATGGACGCCCACGGCAAGGATCTGCACGGCGCGCCGCTGGGCAAATACTTCATACACGGCATCGGCCATCACGTGGGATTGCAGGTGCACGATGCCAGCCTCGATGTTCCGCTCGAAGCCGGAATGGTGGTCACCATCGAGCCTGGCATCTACATTCCCGAAGAGAATATCGGTGTGCGCATCGAAGACGTCGTCCTGATCACCGAGACCGGCGCTAAGGTGATGAGCGCGGCGCTCGCCAGGGAGCCGGATCAAGTTGAAAAAGCCGTCGCTAAGTAGGCGGACCCTCGGCTACTACGGCATCGTTGCCGCGGCTCTCACCGTCGCCATAGTCTCCGGATTCTGGTCGCCGGCCAGGCAGATTGACGATTACGCATACGATTGGATGTTCCGGCTGCACTCGCCAGCCCCAATCAAGCCGCACTGCATGATCCTGGCGATCGACGACGCTACGTACAGCTCCATGGGTGGCGTTCGAGAATACCGCACCATGCTGGCTCGCGCTCTTGAGTTACTCGCACCGGCACATCCCAAAGCGGTCGGCGTCGACGTGGTTCTCGCCGATCAGGAAGATCCCGCCGAAGACGCGCGCCTGGAGCGCGCCATGCGCAATACGAAGAACCTCGTCCTGGTGGCCCATCTTGCCGAAGACCGCTGGGAGGAGCCGCTACCCCGGTTCGCGCAATCGGCCGCCGGCATCGGGCACGACAAAGCCGACGAGCTTTCGCACGACGGGGTCACGCGCCAAATTTCGCTCGAACAAAGAACCAGCCAAAGGCGGCGCTGGGCGCTGGCCCTGGAAGCTTTCCGCCTGGCTCGCGGCGAACAGCGGATTCTGGAATCCCCGCAAGACTTACAAATCGGAAACGAACTGATCCCCGCGCCCCGCGCCGCCCGATTGAATCGCCCGCTGCGAGTCGCCTGGACGCGCGAGCCGGTGCCGGAAATATCGTTGAACGACCTGGCGGCGAAGCCGGAGCTTGCGTCTCAATTCTCAGGCAAGGTGGTGTTTCTGGGCGTCACCTCCATCACCGCCACCTACGATCGCGTGGCGACTCCCTACGGCGCAGGCCGCATCCCCGGCGTCGAAGTACACGCTCAGTTGTTTGAAACGCTGGAGCGCGGCCAGTTCCTGACCAGCTCTTCGGACTCCACAGTGCTCGGGCTTTGCCTGCTCACCGGCATCCTGGCAGGCCTGATCTTCATGCGCCTCTCGGGATGGCCAGCGTATCTTTCCGCGGGCGGGGTACTTGCCGCGGCCCACGCCGTCCCGTTCATCCTGTTTGGACAAGGCACTGTCTTCCCGTATTTCTCGCTGCTCGCCTCAGCCTGGCTGACCATCGCCGCCGCCGCCAGTTATCAGCACTTCGTTGTCCGCCGCGCCCTGCGCACCGCCGAAACCGAACGCACGCGCTACCAGCAGGCCATCCATTTCGTCACGCACGAGATGCGCACTCCGCTCACCGCCATCCAAGGCTCCAGCGAGCTGATGGGCCGCTACAACCTCACCGAAGAGAAGCGCAAACAGATGGCCGACATGATCAACCAGGAATCGAAACGCCTGGCGCGCATGATCCAGACGTTTCTGGATGTCGAGCGCATGTCCGACGGCAGTGTGGAATTGAAGCGCGAGCCCTTCACCGCCCGCGAAATCGTAGAAGCCTGCCTGCAACGTGTCCGCCCGCTCGCTGAGCGCAAGAACATCCGCATCCAAACCGAAGAACTGGCCGGAAACCTGGAAGGCGATCGCGAGCTGATGGAATACGCGATCTACAATCTGATGAATAACGCCGTGAAATATTCTGGTCCGGACACCCAGGTCACCGTCGCCTGCCACCAGCAGGGCGATCGATTACGCATCTCCGTGCGCGACCAGGGCATCGGCATGGATGCCAAGGAACTGCGCCAGATTTTCCAAAAATTCTACCGCACCAAGCGCGCCGAAGCCTCCGGTGAAGTGGGCACAGGTATCGGACTGTCCATCGTGGAACAGATCGTCCATCACCACGGCGGCAGCATGGAAGTAACCAGCGAACCAGGCAAGGGATCGTGCTTCACGGTGGTCCTCCGCGCCCATTCCCGTGCGCCGCAGCCCCCCACTGTGTCAGTCTAGAAGAAGCAGGTTGTAGGGTGTGGGTAGTAGGTTGTGGGAAAAGCAAGGGTTCCGTTTCGGGTGGCCTTTCCCACAACCCACAACCTACAACCCACAACCCGAATAAGATGCAACGCCTGTTAGTAGTCGAAGACGATAATTCTGT
>DASQGY010000058.1:0-16452 GCA_035632375.1 Bryobacteraceae bacterium
AGTACGCGTGCCGTGCGAGAAGTGATTCGCCGACTGAAGAGCGAAGGACGTTGCGTGCTGTTTTCGAGCCACGTGATGCAGGAGGTTTCGGCATTGTGCGACCGCATCGTAGTGATCTCGTCGGGCCGCGTGGTGGCGGAAGGCAGCGCCGACGACCTGTTGGCGCTCACCGGCAGGAACACGCTTGAAGACGCCTTCGTCAGCCTGGTTGGGCCACAGGGGGAAACGGCATGAATCTGTCGCGAATCATGATCGTGGCGCAAAAAGAGTTCAAGGACGGATTCCGCGACCGCCGTGCAATTTACACGGTTTTGCTCACCACGCTGCTGGGGCCGCTGCTGATCGCGTTCATGATAAACCAGATTGCGGGACAGAAGAAAGCGGCGCAGGAGATTCAGGTCCCGGTGGTTGGGCGCGAGTTCGCCCCGGTTCTGGTCAACTGGTTGGCACAACAGGGCGGAGTGGAAATTGTTGCGGGCCCATCCGATCCGGAGGCCGCCGTTCGCGACCGGAAAGCCGAACTTGTGCTGGTGATTGAGAAGGAGTTTGCCGAAAAATTCAACCAATCGAACCCCGCGCCCGTGCAGGTGATTTCCGATTCAACGCGCACGGCGACAGTGCCCAAGGTCCTGCGGCTCACTGCGTTGCTGCGCACTTTCAGCGGGGAGACGGGGAGCCTCCGGCTAATTGCGCGCGGCGTCAGTCCGGCGGTGGCCAGCGCTTTGAAAGTGGAAGAAGTGGAGGTCTCCAGCGGACAGCAGCGGGCGGCCATGATTTTCAGCGTAATTCCGATGTTTCTGATACTTGCGGGGTTTACCGCGGGCATGCAGATAGCCACCGATTCCACCGCGGGCGAGCGCGAGCGCGGATCGCTGGAGCCGTTGCTGCTGAACCCGGTTCCGCGCTGGCAATTGATGGCCGGCAAGTGGCTGGCCGCAGCCGGGGCGGCATTGATTGGAGTAATCGGCACTCTGGCAGTCACCTACCAGGTCCTGTCGAAGTTGTCGCTGGAAGACCTCGGCGTCCGCTTTCATTTGGGTGTTCCGCAACTGATTCTGCTGCTGGCGGCGTTAGCGCCAATGGCCTTGCTGGCGCCGGCCACTCAGGTCTATCTAGCATGCTTTGCTAAGTCTTTCAAGGAAGCGCAGAGTTATATGTCGTTTCTGATCCTGGGGAGCATGCTTCCGGGCATCATAGGAACGTTCCATCCGATCGGAGATCAGCCCTGGATGAGGCCCCTTCCGGTGCTCGGCCAATACGCGCTGGCGAACGATATTTTGAGCGGCAAAGTGCCCCCGGCTGTGGAGTTTATCGTGGCCGGGGCCGGGGTTCTGATTCTTGCGGGCGTATTTCTGTGGATGGCGACCAGGCTGCTCTCGTCGGAGAAAATCATTTTCGGGCGCTGACCCGCAGCAGGGCCGAGACCGCGCGCTGATAACGGCGGCTGGACTTCAGCAGCCGTCCGCCGACCAGCAATTCGTATTCTCCGCCGCCAATCGCGGTAATCTCGTGGATTCGTTGTGTATTCACCAGCATTGCGCGATGAATACGGACGAAATGCGCGGCACGCAGACTCTTTTCCAGCGAGTTCATGGTTTGACGCAGAAGCCCGGAGTCCTCGCCGGCGTGCAGACACACGTAATTCTGCGCGGACTCGATCCAATCCACGTCCTCCACGGCGATGAATCGGGCTCGCGCACCGCTGCGCACCACGAATCGCTCCGGCGCCGGCCCGTGCGCCAGCAGCTTGTTCAAAGATCCTCCGCCGCCGGCCTTGGCCCGGGCGAGCGCCCTGGCAAAGCGCTCGTCGGAGAAGGGCTTCAGCAGATAATCGAGCGCATTGATCTCAAACGCACGGATGGCGTGTTGATCGTATGCGGTGACGAAAATCACGCGGGGCGTTTCCTCCGGGGCCAGGGAGCGCAGTACCTCAAAACCGTCCATCTCCGGCATCTGGATATCCAGGAACACCAGGTCCGGGTGCAGTTCGCGGATGGCCGCAACAGCCTCCAGGCCGTTGGCGCACTCGCCGGCGATCTCCACTTCCGGGTCCACTTTCAGCAGCCGCGCCAGGCCGTGACGGCAAATACGCTCGTCGTCCACGATTAGAACTTGCAGCTTCTTCATGACTGCCGGTAGGGAAGCGAGATGCTGACGGCCACGCCGCCTCCGGTGCGCGCGCCGACCTCCAAGTGTCCCGCCGGCCCACAGAGAGCGCGCAGGCGTCCCTCGGTGTTGCGGATGCCGTACCCGCGCGCCCGGCGGTCGGGATAATCGGCGGCCAATCCCAGGCCGTCGTCCTCCACTTTCAACTCGAGTACGCCGTCAACGCGCCGTGCGGAGATGCTGAGACTGCCGCCGGACGCGCGCGGCGCAATGCCGTGGCGCACCGCGTTCTCCACTAACGGCTGCAGCAGCAGCGTGGGAATAAGCGCCGCGCGCGCGTCCCCATCGGCCGCGATCGAAAGGCGCAGGCGCTCCTGGAAGCGAGTCTGCTCGATGGCCAGATACGCCTCCAGAAAGTCCAACTCCTGTTGCAGCGGAATCCGATCCGCCCCCGAACGGTCCAACGACACGCGCAGCAATTCGCTGAGTTTCAGCAGCACCCGGTTGGCGGCTTCCGCATCTTCCCGCATCAACACCGAGATGGTGTGCAGGGTGTTGAACAGGAAATGCGGATGGAGCTGCGATTTCAGGTTTTGGAGCTCGGCCTGCGCCAGGAGTCCCTGAAGTTCGCGCACTTTTGCCCGCGCCACTACGGTCTGAAAAATGGTAGCGATGATCCAGAAAGCCGGAATTCCGGCAATCCACTGAATCGCGAACGCACGCCCCAGATTGCCCGCTACCATGGCCGCCAGTTCCGGACTGGAAGGATGCCATCCAACTTGTCGCGCGACGGAGAGGAACACCGGAATAACCGACGCCGGAGCAATCGCCGCGGCCAGGCTCGCGCCAAAGTAGTAAAGCGTGTGGCGCCAGGGCCGTTCACTCAGTGGATAGCGCGCGAAGAATGGCGCCAGAACGGGGACCTGGAACGCCCAAACATAGGTGTAAGCGAGCTCGAGGCCGAGGCGAGGCAGCAGGTCGCCGGAAATTCCACCGCGGCCGAAGAACACGAGGCTGCTGAGCAAGAGCGCGAATACGGAGAACGCGGTAGCCACCGCCAGAGATCGCCAGAGCATTTAGAGACCGCCCATCGTGCGAAGGCTTAACATAAAATGCATGCCCAGCAGAACCAGGAACGCACGGACGAAATAGCGGCCGCCGTACTGGAAATCAATATGGAACCCGAGAGGTAGAACCAGCTACAGGCGCGGCGGTCAACCCAAGAATCGCGCCGCCGAGCAAGATGAACACGCTAGTACCAAGTTTCTGCAACCTAGCACTAAACAACATGTTTCGCACCAGAACCTCCCAAAAGGATTGTGACACGCTCAGCGTGAAGTTGCACACAGTCGGGTGCCGCTCGCAGCAAACCTGAGACGCCTCAGGCAGGTCACCGCATAAGCCCGCCAGTGGGGAATTTTACTCGTCCAGCGGCCGCCATTATCGCCACGGCAAGTTGGCACGACGCGTGCACTAATTTGAGCGGGAAAAGAGTCCATCTCAACGGAGGGAACGATGGCGATCCTTTCTGCCCGCGGAGAAGAATGGCTATTGGAGCTGGTTCTTAAGGCCACTGGCCCTGCACCTATACGAATCGCGCTTAACAACGGGACGGCCGTCTCCCCGCCGGGCGTCTCTCCCGTGGCTACTTTATTGATTCGCGACCTCCAGACACTCCTGGGCCTGATCGCCGATCCGGAGGTCGGCTTCGGAGAAGGCTACACCGATGGGCGCATTGAAGTCCACGGCGACCTGGTGAGATTGCTTGAGGAAATTTACCAGTCCATGTCGTCTAGCCTGACCGGCGGCAGTTGGTACTCCCACCTAAGTTCCAAATGGATGGAATTGTGGCAAAGCAACACACCGCGTGGTTCCCGGCACAATATTCATCGACACTACGACCTGGGAAACGATTTCTACAAGCTGTGGCTGGATCCGGAAATGGTCTACACCTGCGCGTACTTCCCGACGCGTTCAGCGACGCTCGAAGAGGCGCAGACAGCGAAGATGGAACACATCTGCCGCAAGCTCCGGCTGCAGCCCGGCGAAACGGTGGCCGACGCCGGCTGTGGATGGGGCGCGCTGGCTCTCCATATGGCGCGTAAGTACGATGTTTCCGTGAAGGCATTTAATATCTCGCACCAACAAATTCTTTTTGCCCGCGAAAGAGCCCGAGCGGAAGGGCTGGATAATCGGGTGGAATTCATCGAGGACGATTACCGCAACATCTCCGGCCAGTTCGATGTTTTCGTTTCTGTAGGGATGCTGGAGCACCTGGGAAAAAATCACTATCGCGAACTGGGTGACGTGATTCACCGGAGCATCGGCGACCAGGGACGCGGGCTGTTGCATTTCATCGGCAGGGACCAGCGCAAGGCTTTCAGCCGCTGGATGAGAAAACGGATTTTCCCCGGAGCCTACATCCCGACACTCGGCGAAGCGATGGATGTCTTCGAGCCTTGGAGATTCTCCATCCTCGACGCGGAGAATCTGCGCCTCCACTACGCCAAGACTTTGGAGCACTGGCTGGAGCGTTTTGAGAAATCGCGCCGGCAGGTCCTGGAGATGTACGATGAGCGGTTCCTGAGAGCCTGGCGATTATATCTGGCCGGATCGCAAGCCGCGTTCCTATCCGGCACCCTGCAATTGTTCCAGGTTGTATTCGCGGGTGCGCGCTGCCAGCCGGTCTATTGGACGCGCGCGCCACTCTATGCACGGGCCGCGCCGGCAGTAGAGAAGGTCACATGGACTCATGCGACGTTCTAATCGCCGGGGCTGGTCCAGCAGGAGCATCTTGCGCGTGGAAGCTGCGGGATTCCGGTTTGGACGTAATCGTCCTGGATAAACAGACTTTTCCCCGCGACAAGATCTGTGGCGGATGGATCACACCCGAGGTACTGGCGGAGCTGGAGATCGATCCTGACGAGTACGCCTCGGGCCGCACACTCCAGCCGATCACCGGATTCCGCACCGGCTACATCGGCGGACCAACTGTGCACACCGATTATGGCGCGACGATCAGCTACGGGATTCGACGCCGTGAGTTCGACGATTATCTGCTGAGGCGCTGCGGCGCGCGTGTCATCGAAGGCGTCAACCTGACCACTCTCGAACACAGCGATGACGAGTGGATCGCCAATGGGCGCATCCGGACCCGGCTGCTGGTCGGCGCGGGCGGCCATTTCTGTCCAGTTGCGCGTCTTACCGGAGCCAGGACAACTCGGGAGGATGTGGTAGTAGCTCAAGAGGCCGAGTTCGAAATGACCGCCGAACAACTCCGTGCCTGCCACATCCGCGGCGAGGTTCCGGAGCTCTACTTCTGCTCCGACATGAAAGGTTATGGCTGGTGCTTTCGCAAGCAGAACTTCCTGAATGTGGGCTTAGGAAGGATGGACCAGCATCGGCTGTCCGAACACCTGGCGAACTTTGTTGCCTTTCTTAAGTGCTCCGGCAGACTGTCCTTCGATATGCCGCGCGCTCCTTCCGGGCACGCCTATCTCCTGTATGGGGCTTCAGCCCGAAGCCTCACCGGTGACGGCTTTCTGCTCATCGGCGACGCAGCAGGCCTGGCCTACGCGCAGAGTGGCGAGGGTATCCGCCCGGCCATCGAGTCCGGACTGCTGGCGGCAACCGCGATCGCGGCGGCGCGAGGGAATTACTCGAAAGCGGCGCTCGCGCCTTATCCGGCGATGATTGCCCAGCGTTTTGGGAATTCGCGCCCGGATTGGCTGGCCGGAATTGGCCGCCACATTCCCTCCCGCTGGATCGGATCGGTAGCACGAGCGCTACTCCGCACCCGATGGTTCGCGCGAGACGTCGTCCTGAACCGTTGGTTTCTGCATGCGGGGGAATCCTTGTTAGTGGTTAACAAAGTGCAACAGTTTTTGACGTGACGAGCAACCTTGTCATCCCCGGTTTGGACTTGGATAGCGTCGAGCAATACCTTAGGTCCGTTCTAAATAAGCGTGTTACAGTGCTTGCCCTATCGTCTTTAGGCGACCCCCAAGACGAGCTGGTGAAAGGCTTCGGTTATGGAACTCCCGTCCGCGTGGACTACCAGGCCGATGGCCAGACAGCAACCGCCGTACTGCACACTATGAGCCCGGGGCCTTTTGGGCACGAACATATGGCGGACCGCGCACATGTGTTGCTGTGGTCCCACGGGGCCTTCAATCGGCTGCCTCGCCACGTAAGGTCAATGGATGTTGGCGGCGTCCAGCCGGATGGCAGCCTGGTTTCACTCGGGGCGGTGCAGGAATTCTGCTTGCTGACTGAGTATGCCGACGGCCAGAGTTATGCCTCGGACCTGGAACGAATCCGCGACACCGGCGCTCTCACCGGGCTCGACCGGCTTCGCGCCGACGCGCTGTGCGATTACCTGGTAGAGATTCATCGCGTTCGGGGCCACAATCCAGGGCTGTACATCCGCCGCAATCGCGAACTGGTAGGTCACGGCGAGTGCATCATGGGGCTGGCGGATTCCTATCCGCAACACCCTATGTTCCCGCCGAGCGTGCTGGAAGAGATCGAGCATCGTTGCGTACGGTGGCGATGGAAGCTCAGAACCATGCCTCACCGGCTGCGGCAGATCCATGGAGATTTCCACCCTTGGAACATCTTGTTTGAACCGGAAGTAGAGTTTCGGTTACTGGATCGCTCCCGCGGAGAGTATGGCGATCCGGCCGACGATTTGACCTCACTGACTCTGAACTATGTTTTCTTCTCGCTGCAGCGCGGCGGACGGCTGGAGGGGAGTTTCGAAGAATTGTTTCTACGTTTCTGGCAGCGCTACCTGGAGCGCAGCGGCGACTGGGAAGTGCTCCAGGTGGTGGCGCCGTTCTTCGCATTTCGCGGCCTGGTGATGGCCAGCCCGGTATGGTATCCAACGCTCACCGACATGGTGCGTGGACGGTTGCTCTCGTTCATACTCGCGGTACTGGAGCAGGACACCTTCGATCCGGCGCGGGTGAATGTCTATTGTGGAGCGTAAGACGAAACCGGCTTTCGCCCTGTGGATCACCGGACTGCCCGCCGCCGGAAAGTCCACCTTGGCCACGGCGATCAAAGAACTGCTGAACGCCAGAGGCATGGACGTCGCCGTGCTGGAATCGGATGCGCTGCGGCAAGCGCTCAGCGAACATCCCGGTTACAGCGAGGAAGAGCGAGAGCGGTTCTACAAAAGCATGGTCTATATCGGCGCGCTGCTGGTGGAGCACGGCGTGCCGGTGATCTTCGACGCTACCGCGAACCGGCGCATCTACCGCGATCGAGCGCGGCAGCAGATCGCCCGATTCCTGGAAGTCTACGTCGAATCTCCGCTGGAAACTTGCATGGCGCGCGATCCGAAGGGCATCTACCGTCAAGCCCGCGAAGGTGCGCTCAGCACCGTTCCGGGACTTCAATCGGCGTATGAACCACCGGCGGTCCCCGCCCTGGTAGTGCACGGAGATTCGGAAACATCCGCCGCTGCCGCGCAACGGATCGTCCGAATGCTGGAAGAAAAAAGTTACTTGGCTTCCTGACACTCGCCTGTTTCAGGCGCGACGCTGCCGGATCACCTCCACCGAGCAACTTGCATGAGCGGCAACGGCCTCGGAAACGCTGCCCAGCAGAAACCGGCTCACTCCTTTGCGTCCATGCGAGCCAACCACGATAAGATCGGCGCCCCATTCCACCGCTTCATTCAGAATCAGCTCTTTCGGGCTCGCCGAAGGAACTGCTTCCGTGCCGGACGCCTGCAAACCGCCGTTGAGCATGATCTGCTCGGCCGCCATCACCGCCTCTTCCGTCTTTTTCATGGCCGCTCCCCGCAGTTCTTCCATCGCATGCGGGTCGAAGTACGGAGGAACAGGAGCGCGAAACAATGGAACGGAAAGCTCCACCACGCTCAGAACTCGAACCTCCGTGCCGGTGGGCCAAGGGCGTTCGGCAATCGATCTGGCGGCGATTTCCGAGCACTCCGAGCCGTCAGTCGCCACCAGGATTTTCATTCCTCCCGGTGTCAATTGAGTGCGGGTGGCAGCCCGCACGATCTCCACCGAGCAAGGTGCGAACCGTGCTACGTTGGCGGCCACGCTGCCCAGCAGAAACCGTGTCAGCCCGGTAACTCCGTGAGAGCCGAGCATCACCAAATCGGCAGCCAACCCCTCGGCCTGATCCACGATCACCGATTTCGGGTCGCCCGGCAAGACCAGTTGCTTGCTCTCGATCCCGGCCGAGCAAAGCCGACGCGCCGCGAACTGAACCAGCTCCTCCGCGGATCGCTCCAGCCCCTGCGCCACGCCCGCGGCATTCCAGAGGTGAGATGGCTCCAAAACCGTCAGCACGTGAACAATGGTGTCCGGCGGCCACGGACGCCCCACCACTTGGTTCACCGCAACGTCGCTTGCAACCGAGGAATCGACGGCCAGTAGGATCTTCATAATCGTCTAGCTAGCAACGGTGCGGCCATTCCCGTTGAACGCCCGTTTCAGCTTCCCGAGGCATGCACCGTAATCTCACCACATCGAGTGCACTGGGTGCTGTGGCGCGGAGCTGCGTGTGCGCTTTGGCGCAAGGAGCCTAATATCGAAGAATCGCCGTTGCCAACGCTCCATCCGGCAGGCTCCCGGCCGGCAACTCAAACACTTCGCCTCTCTGGAGAATGGTCTCCACAGCCGCCGCATTCAGCAAGTCCTCTTCGCCCCAGGTCCATCGCTCCCCGCGCTTGATTGCCTCGAGTACTCCGCTGGTCCTCGCGGTCTCATCGATATAAAGACTGGTCACCCGGCCCTGCACGGCGTCGCGCAGGATGGCGTTCAGCCCACTCGCAAATCTTGCCGGGGCCAGCCGTTCCTTGGCCTCCGCCAAAGCTTTCACTTGCCGCTGGATGCAATGCAATCGAACCACGGTGTAGGCTCGCCGCAGGATCTCGTGCTCCGGCAATGCACCATCCGGACCCCCGCGGATAGTTTGCTCCAGCAGATTGGGGTACCGGCTTACCGAGCGGTAAAGAGCGGTATCTTGATCCACTCCCGCAAGCACCACGGCAGCCGCCGCGGCCTTCGAAACGGCATGTAGGCCCCGGTCCACCAGTTTGTAGAAGTCCGCCAGGTGAGTGTGTTCCGTTTCACGCCCGGACCCTGTTCCGAAGCGCACGCCGCGCATCGCGCCGGTCGAACTGCCCGCGGACGAACGGTTTTCAAGATCGTGATCGGGTGGCTTGAAAGCCATTGCCTCTTCCAGCGTCTCAGGCACGCCGTTCAACTTCACCGGCTCGGTCTTCAGGCCGGCGCATCGCAGCAGATCGAAGCGTTTCTTGGATAACTGAAGCACATAAAACTCCGCCGGCAAGTGGAGGCCGGCCAGAATCGGCCGGATGTGGAAGTAGCCTCCAACTGTCAGGGAGACGCTAGTTGGTTCTATCAACTGGAATGAGCGAAAGACGCCCGGGGCGCGAAACAGTACACGGCCCCAATGGGATCCCTTTCGCGACTCCGGGTCTTCCGCCAGTAGCTCCAGCGGATCCAGCAGATCGGCCCGCATCGACGCCGAGATCTTTCCGGCCACAAGTTGCTGCGCGGCTTCCTTGAGTTTGCTCTTGATGAGCACGGACATGGACTTGGCCTGCTCCCCCGGCCGATACGGCGGCGCCAAGAGCGTGAGACAAGGCCCGTGGGAGCGGACAAGTTCCTGGATCGCGTCCATCTGCAGCTTTTCCGGCGCAGGCAAATGCGTTTCGATCATAGTGGTGAATCCTCCGGCGAAACACCGGCACGCTTCCGGCCATTCGATATCCGGGATCGCTGCCTTCGTGTGCCCACTCGCAGTGTCCCGATGAGCGGTTTCACGCACCCCGAACTGAGTGTTTCGAGCCAACGGCGTCAGCTCATTGCTTGTACCCGCAAGAAAGAGAAGCATTGGGTTTCGGCCCCGCTCTTGCCAGATAGAGAAGTGGAGTTCCATGGAAGGAGCAACCACATGAGCGATACCGAATTGCGGCTGGCAGTCAACGATGCACTGGATTGGGAGCCAAGCATCAACACCAAAGGAATCGGAGTCACCGTAAGGGATGGCGTGGTGACTTTGAGCGGTAATGTAGAAAGCTTTCCTGAAAAGCGCGAAGCCGAAAAGGTCGCCGGCAAAGTACGCGGTGTAACAGCGGTAGTCTGTGACTTGCGAGTGGCATTGCCCAAGACCAGCGTACGAACGGATGAAGACATCGCTCGGGCCGCGGTGCATGCAATTGCCTGGAACACTCTGGTCCCGCAGCATAAGGTCAACGTCTGGGTGGAGAACGGCAGGGTGACGCTGGAGGGAGTGGTGGACTGGCAGTTCCAACGGAACTCCGTGGACCATTGCGTTCGCTACCTGGCCGGCGTGAAGGACGTGAACAACCATATCGTGGTGAAGCCCAGGCCCGATCGGACAGTTGTCAAGGAAGAGATTGAGGCCGCGCTTTTGCGTAGCGCCCAACTGGATGCCAATGGCATTCGCGTGCATGTTCTTGGCGGCCGCGTGACTCTCTCCGGCGCAGTGCAATCGGCGGCGGAGCGGGATGAGGCCGAGCGGGCGGCGTGGGGCTCTCCGGGGGTATCCGATGTGGACAACCTGCTCACCGTGACTCCCGTCTACAGCCTCACCTCGCGGTAAAGATCTTTTTCTCCGAAAGGAGGCTTCGCATGATTCGCTTCAAACGGATCCTGTTTCCAGTCGATTTTTCGGCTCAATGCCGCGCCGTGGCGCCCTCCGTCAAGGCCATGGCCAGCCGGTTCGGTTCCCAGGTGGTAGTCATGCACGTGGTGGGCCTGCCGCCGAACTGGTTTGGATCGCCCGAGGCATCGGCTTGGGCAGCGTTGATCAACGCCGATCGGCTGCGCGCGGAGGCTCGTATTGCGCTCGACCGGTTCATCGCGCAGGAGTTTTCCGGCCCGGGTCCGCATGTGAGCTGGGAATTGGTGGAAGGAGACGCCGCTCATCAGATCGTCAACCGCGCCCACGACGACGGCGTCGACTTGATTATGATGCCCACGCACGGCTACGGCCCGGTTCGCGCTCTGCTGCTTGGTTCTACCACCGCTAAGGTGCTGCATGACGCTCACTGCCCGGTGTGGACCGGGGTTCACGCCGGTCAAGCCGCTGTCCACTCCCCGGACTGCTGGAAACGAATGTTGTGCGCCGTGGACATCGGCGACAAGGATCTGGACACGCTTCGTAGGGCCGCCGCGTTCGCCAAAGAGCAAGACCTGGAGCTGCGATTAGTCCACGCCGTGGTAGGAGTCGATTCGCTGCTGACCAAAGAGAACGACCCCAGCATGTACGAGTTCCTGTTCAACGTGGCGCGCGAAGGTCTGGCCAGTTTGCAAGAGAAAGCGGGGACGAACTTCGAGGCTTGCATTCTGCCGGGCGGCATCGCGCATGCGGTGCATCAGGCAGCCGTCGGGCACAATGCGGATCTGATTCTAATCGGCCGGGGCGTGATCCAAAAAACCTTGGGACGCCTTCGCAGCAGCGCCTACTCCATCATCCGTGCGGCGCCTTGCCCAGTGCTCAGCATTTGATTCGAACCGGTGAGCTCTTTGCAAGCCGATTCGGCCGGCACGCTCACTTGATCCGCTTGAGCCGGGTTTCCGTGTAGCGCTCGAAATCTTTCCCCGGAGCGGCGAGGGAAAACGTCTCGACGATCTCATCCGCCGAAACTACCCGATAGGATTCTTTCGCACGCCATCCCGGCGCAATATTTTCAATCCGTACCGTGATGTGCCGTGGCCGTGGCGTTCCTACCAGCGCCGCACGCGGCCAACGTCAACGTGAACGAAATTGGAGTTGGCATAATAGCCCACGCCGCCGCGATGCAGCGCCAGAGCCGCATCCCGCACCAGGCTGGTTTTCAGGCCCGGTAGCCGGATATCGATGGCCTCGGCCTGCATGTGCAGGCTGTGCTTGGCTACTCCACTGGAGTGCGTGCGCAGATACTCATTGCTCCAAGGCGTGCGATATCCGCAGATCACATCGATCTCCGCGTTGGGATGCCCCACCGATCGCTCCAGGTCGGAAAGCAAATCGAACAGCCGTGGATCGTAGTGATGAACGTCTCCGGTGCGATGATCGCGGAGGAAATGGTCTATCTGGGAAAGCGCCTCGGGAATGTAGGCGTCGCCCCGCTTATATACCAGGTCCAAGCGTTCTCCAGTATGGGTGTGATAGAAACGCAGCCGGTACTCGGCGGGAGAAGCGGGCCCAGAATCAGCCACGGCGCTGGAGCCAATGGAAAACAGAGACACAAGGAAGGCGAGGTAACGCAAGCACTGCATGGGAATCTCGAGTATAGCGCACGCTGGGCCATCGACCGCCCGGGTCTCCACGATCCCCGCTAGGAAGCGCGCTCGTCTGCCGAAGGTCCATAAATCGAGGGAACCTTGCCTCCCATCGGGCGCAGGTACGCCGACAACTGGCCTCTGTGGTGGATGGCGTCGAATAGGATGAACCATAGAAACTGGCCGACCGGCTGTTCGGACACCACCTTGCCGTTGTAATAAAACTGCGCAGTTCGGTTCCAGGATGCCTCATCCATCTGCGAGACTCGATCGATCAATTCGCCTGACCGCTGCTCGAACAACTGCACCATTTCCGGCAAAGGCGGCGGCGGCAACGCCTGCCATTCGGCCCTGTTCTGAGTCACCACATCCAAGCAAGCCTGCAGCTCGTAGGTGAGAGTCCAGACTACTTGCTGGGCGGATGGTGAGCGCTCGTGCGGCTGGTAACCGGCGGTGTCGCTGGGAAGCGCCTTCAGTACGCGCAGGAACACTGGCGATTCCGCACGTTGCCGTTCGATGTAGAATTCACGAAGTGTCACGTCAATTGTCCTTTCGAACGCCCCACACTACAGACCGGACGTTCCGTTTATGCCATCATTAGTATAACCCATGACGAGCACGCAGCCAGGCCTTTCGACAGGGCCATCATTTGAGAGGGTGCTATGGCAATTTCTCCAGACTTTGGATTCGTAGGGCGGCTCTGCCTGGACCTGACGGTCACCGGCGACATGGGCTATGGAATCCGCTTCGAACGCCTCGTCAACGCAAAGGAGTTGCAGCGGTGGTTGTCCATCGGACCGCTCCGGCTCGCCAACGTCCGCGTTGGACCGGCCGACGTCGCAGCTACAAAAAAGCTCCGGGGCGCCATTTGGAGAGTTGTTGGAGCCATCCTGGCGAAGGCCGCTCCCGCTCCCGCCGATGTCCACCTCATCAATCGAGTGGGCCGCGAACCAGCCCTGATGAGAGAGCTTCTTCCTGGAGCCGGCTCAATGCGCTGGCGAAGTCCAACGGTGGCGGCTGCGTTGGCAACCATCGCCCAGGATGCTATCGTGCTTCTGGGAGAACCAACTCAACGCGCACGGATTCATCGTTGCGAGAATCCGAAATGCAGAGTCGTTTTCTACGACGACTCCCGGCCTGGGCTTAGGCGATGGTGCGCTCCGAACCGTTGTGGAGATCGGATACGCGCGAAACTCTACCGGGACCGGCACAGGATTGAACAAGGTACGAAGCCCGAGCAGAAGTGATGGAAGACCCGGCATTCGGGAGAGTGGTCTTCCACATGCAGGTCCTTGCAGTTAAGGGGGAGCGCGTATGAGAAAGATCGCGCTGGCTGCATTGCTCCTCGGCCTGAGTGCCTGCATGTCCAGGTTTCCCGTCGAAACTCCGGTCGACCTGAAATCCACTTGCCCCCAGATTCTGCGCTTCTCCGCCAATCCGCCGGTAATCAAACCCGGAGGCAAGACATTGATCTCATGGAACATCCGAAACACATCCCGGATTGTGCTGGAAGAATCGGCCGAATGGCCGGCATCGAACGCTCTGGGTGGGCTCCTGCACCACATCGGGGAATTCCCGGCCAACGGCACATTGCGGGTTTCGCCGGCGAGAACAACCACTTATGTGCTCAGTGCCGGTGACGAGAAGATTGGATGCGTTGCGGGATCAATAACGGTGACTGTGAAAAGGTAGGGCATTATGAGCAAGGACATCGAGATACGAGACGACGTGGAGCGGGAGCTCTTCTATCACTTTGGAGCAAAAGCCGCGGCCTTTGGCGTTGCTGTGGAAGGCGGCATTGTCACACTCACGGGAACCGCCGATAATTACGCGCAAAAGCTGCAGGCGCTGCGCGCAGCCGAACGCATCGCCCATGTAAAGGCGGTCGCTTGCGACATTCAGGTCCGGTTGCCGGGGCCGCAGCAGCGAACCGACGCCGATCTGGCGCGGACCGCCGCGAATGTACTCTCCTGGCACTGTTCCGTTCCGCCGGGCCGGGTTCGAATCGGAGTGGAGAATGGCTGGATCAAATTGCAGGGTACGTTGAATTGGCGATATCAGGTGGATGCGGCGGTCGAGGCCGTCGCCAACCTTACTGGCGTTCGCGGGGTCGATAACCGGCTGATCGTCGACCCGCTGTTGGACGCCGTGGATATCAAAACGAAAATTGAAGCTGCCTTGGAACGAAGCGCAATTATCGATGGCCGCAATGTACTGGTGGAAGTAGAGAACGACAAGGTCGCGTTGCACGGGGAGGTGCGCTCCATCCCCGAAAGCGAGGAAGCGGAGCGAATCGCTTGGTCCGCACCCGGCGTGGCCGACGTCGCAAATCACCTTTTAGTCGTCGAACCAGCCCGATTAAAGGGCGTTTTGGTGGCGAAATAAAGGCGAAAATGGCTCACCTCACCCACCTGTACTGGCTCACCTAACACTATGAAAATTCTTATTACCACGGATGGATCGAAAGAAGCCGCCGATGCGGCGCGGGCGGCCAGCCGCCTATTGACCGTAAACGACCGCCACGTCGACGTTTTGTACGTCGCGCCGGAGCTGCGGGCGCCAAAGTCGGGAAAGGTTTCCAGACAGGAGTATCAGCATCGCGCCGCGGTAGAGACCAGACGCATTCTCGAAGAAGCCAAGCAGATTCTGGCGGAAGAAGGCGTTGACGCGGTCACTCTCTGCGCCACCGGGTCGCCGGCGAAAGTGATTATGCGGGACGGCGTGGACTACGACATTGTGGTCATCGGCGCGAAAGGCCGCGAGGTACGCGCCGAGGTCGGCATCGGGCCCGTGGCCAGCCGCGTAGTGGAACATGCCACCGGCTGCGTGCTGGTGGGCCGCGAGCCGCCCAGCGATCAGGGTATGCGAATTCTGGTCCCGATAGATGGGTCGGCGGGATCCGAGCACGCTCTGGATGCGTTGAGTTCGTTCTTCGATATAGAATCGGCCGAGATCACGTTACTGCACGTCCTGGAAACACTTTGGCTACCCACGGATGCCGACGATGCGGATTCCGGGCAAACCGATCAACTGGTGCTGGAATTCAAGCGCGAGGCGGAGCAGCTATTAGCAGAGGCTCGCGGCCGGTTTCTGGCGGCTCATTCAGACGTCACAACCTCCGTTCGAGAGGGTATCCCGGCCAATGAAATCCTAAGCGAGATCGATCAAGGCGCGTACGACCTGGTGGTGGTAGGCGCAAGCGACGCCGCGGACCTGAAGCACTCGGTGCTGGGAAGCGTGTCGGTGAAAGTTGCCTGGAACGCCCCCTGTTCAGTTTTGGTGGTTCGCGTTCCGGAGTAACCATGGCAGCGAGTGAGTTCTCAACGTTACCGACCGCGCCGCCTCCAGAAACAGCGGAGCCCGCGTGGGAAGAAGAGGCCGCGAATCTACCGCCCCGGCGCCGTCCGTCAAGGTTCACAATCGGCGCAGTGCTGCTTGGCTTAGCGGTGTTAGCGGCAGTGCTGGTCTGGCGGTACCGGAATGCACAGCAAACACCGATCGCCCAATTTGCCAAATTGGAGCGAGGCAGCATAGAGGCGAATATCTCGGCCACCGGCGCATGCAATGCTGTCGTCACCGTTCAGGTGGGCAGCCAGGTATCGGGCAATATCATGGAGCTGCTGGCGGACTTCAACACCGAGGTGAAGAGCGGGCAACTGATCGCGCGAATCGACCCGCAGGTATTCCAGGCGCGCGTGAATCACGCCCGGGCCGGTCTGGAGAGCGCTCAGGCGTCGGTGGTGAATGCGCGCGCACAAGTGAATCGAGCGCGAGCCCAGATTGAGAGCGACATGGCAACGCTGGATAACCAGAATGCGGCGGCGGCGAAGGCCAGGGCGGCGGTAGTGGAAGCGGAGCGGAGATTGGCGCGACGCCTGGAACTTTTTGAGCGCGGCATTCTGTCCCCGGAAGATCGCGACACGGCGCAAGCCAACTACGACCAGGCAGTGGCGCAAATGCGGGCTTCGGTAGCCCAGGTAGATGGCGCCCGGCATATGGTTCAATCCGCGGAAGCCGAGCGGCGGGTGGCGGAAACGCAACTGTCGTTGGC
>DASQGY010000059.1:0-34836 GCA_035632375.1 Bryobacteraceae bacterium
CTCTCGACACCTTGGGGACCGGGCGTCGCCATGAGTGGCGACGCGGCACGCACGAGTGCGTGCGCTACATCACGGGCGCGCTTACTGCCAGCCGCCGCCTAGGGCTTTGTAAAGTTGGACGACGGTGTTTAGTTCGTTTAAGCGGATTTCGGAGAGTGTTAGCTCGGCCTGGAACAGGTCGCGATCGGCGTCGAGGGCGTTCAGCAAGGTGTCGACGCCGCCGCGATAGCGAACGTAGGCCAGGCGCGTGCGGTCCTGCAATGCTGCCACCAGTAACTCCTGCTGCTGGCGGCTTTCACGCACTCGTTGATGAGCGATTAGTGCGTTGGAGACTTCGGCGAAGGCGGTTTGAATTGCCTTTTCATATTGGATCAAGGCGCTGTCGCGAAAGGCCTCGGATAACTTCACATTCGACTTGAGGCGCCCGGCGGTGAAGATGGGCTGAGTGACTTGCGGTGTGAAATTCCAGACGCCGCTCGGGCCGGTGAACAAGCTCGATAGTTGGGTGCCTTGTCCACCTAAGAATCCGGTCAGGCTGATTTGCGGAAAATAGGCGGCCTTGGCGACGCCGATCTGGGCATTGGCGGCGATCAAGTTTTGCTCGGCTGCGCGAATGTCCGGACGGCGTTCCAATAGAGCTGATGGCAGGCCGGCGGGGACTTCGGGCGGCATTTCCTGTTCGGTGAGGCTGCGTCCGCGCAAGACTTCGCCCGGGTTCTTGCCCAGCAGCAGGCTGATCTGATTCTCGGTCTGCTCGATCTGTTGCTGCAAGGTTGGGATGGTTTCCGAGGCAGTGTATACAAGCTGCTCGGATTGTCGAAGGTCCAGCAATGTGGCGACGCCTCCGGCTTGCCGGTTCTTGATGAGCTCCAAAGACGATCGACGGGTGGCCAGCGTGCGCTGGGAAATCTCCAGTTGATAGTCCAACTCGCGGAGGCTGAAGTAGGCTGATGCCACTTCGCTTACCAACGTGATGGTGACGGCCTTGCGGTTTTCCTCCGCGCTTAGCAGATTGGCGCGAGCCGCCTCCGTAGCACGGCGCAACCGGCCCCAGATGTCCAGCTCGAACGACAGCAAGCCGAGCGTGGCTCCGCCGAAGGTGCGATTCTGTTCGCGGACGAACGATTGGGGGAGAGCCGAGGATCCATCACGGGAGACGCGAATGGTGGAGATGTTTCCGTTAGCATCCAGATTTGGGAATTGATTGGAGCGCGTGATTCCGAGACTGGCGCGCGCCGCCTCGACGCGAACCGCGGCGTCCCGCAGATCGTAGTTCTGCGTGAGAGCGGTGCGTTCCAGGTCCTGCAACTTTTCGTCCTTGAAGACCTGCCACCATTTGAGATCGGCGAGGGATGCCGGGTCGCTGGCCGAGGTTGGGCCCGGCGCGCGAAAAGTATCGGGAGTTTGTATCGCGGGCCGGCGATAGTTCGGTCCTACGGTGCAACCGGCGAGTAAAGCCAGTGCCAAAAACGGAGCCATCGACGATTTGCGCATGGGTCAATCCCCCTCCGCTGGAGCCTGCCTCTGTGGCGCAATGAGCTGCGATTGCCGGGCTGCGCCGGAGACCTTCTCCACTACGTAGAAAATGGCTGGGATAAAAAAGATGCCGATCACGCTGGCGGCGAGCATTCCGCCGATCACGGTGGTGCCCATGATCCGGCGCGCAACGGATCCAGCGCCGGAGGCCGTCCATAGCGGGACGCAGCCTAAGATAAATGCGAACGAAGTCATCAGAATGGGGCGCAAGCGGAGGCGGGCTCCCTCCAGCGCGGCGTCGATCAGATTCTTTCCCTTCTCAAACTCATCCTTGGCGAACTCGACAATCAGGATGGCGTTCTTCGCCGCCAGTCCGATGAGCATCACCAAACCGATTTGCGAGTACACATCGCTTTCGATCTGCACCTGGTAGGCAGGTAGGAACGCGCTGAGCAGAACGCGGCGCAACCACAGAACCGCGAATGCGCCGAACACCGCGACCGGCGTACTCAGCAGAACGCTGAACGGGAGCGACCAGCTTTCATACAGCGCAGCCAGGATGAGGAAAACGAAGAGCAGCGAGAATCCGAAGATCACCGCCGGCGGCACGCCCTGCTGTGCTTTCTTTTCCTGGAACGACATGTCCTTGTAGTCGTAGCCCATTTCGCGCGGCATGGTTTGATCGAAAACTTCTTCAAGCGCCTTCATCGCCTGGGCGGAGCTGTAGCCGGGCGTGGCACTGCCGTTGAGCTGGGCGGACCGATACATGTTGTAGCGCATGGTGAATTCGGGGCCCGGACGCGACTCGAATTTTGTCAATGCGGATAGGGGCACCATTTCACCTTTGCTGTTCCGCACGTAGAACTGCCCGACATTTTCGGCCTTGGTGCGATAGTCGCCTTCCGCCTCGATATAAACCTGCCACTGGCGGCCGAAGCGGTTGAAGTAGTTCACAAACAGTCCACCCATGAAAGCCTGGATGGTCCGGTAGACATCGTTGACAGGAACTCCCTGCTTGAGAACTTTATCTTCGTCGACGTCGACGAACTCTTGCGGCACGCTGGGAAGAAAGGTAGTGCTCAAGCCCGCAATCTCGGGGCGTTTGCGGGCAGCGGTGATGAAAGTGTTCAGGTTGGCGGCCAGGAACGGTATGTCCTTGCCGGCGCGGTCTTCGAGAACGAAAGTGAATCCGCCTGAGGTGCCTACGCCGGGAATAGCGGGCGGCGAGAAATCGAAGGCGATTCCTTCGGGAAGCTTGCTGAGCTCGCCGTTCAGGCGCTGCTTGATTACTTGAAACTGTTCATCCCGAGACTTGCGGTCCTTCCAATCTTTCAGGGTCACGAAGAAGAACGCGTTGTAACTGGTTCGCACCAGGCTCAGCAGGCTGAAGCCGACGATGCTGGCGCTGTGCTGGACGCCCGGTGTTTGAGCGAGGACATTCTCGATTTTCCGGGCAACCTCGTCGGTGCGTTGGAAGGACGCTGCATTGGGAAGCTGGAGATTGACGTAGAAGTAGCCCTGATCCTCGTCGGGAAGGAAACTGGACGGCACCCTGCTGCTGAAGAATCCCGCCGCCAAGCCGAAGACAACCAGCATGGCCAGCGCGATGGCGCTCTTGCGAATGAGTACACCCGACCATCGGACGTAACTCTCAGTGGCGCTGCCAAAGACCCGGTTGAACCAATTGAAAAACTTTCTCAGGAGCCCGTGGCTCTCCACCTTGGGCTTGAGCAGCAGTGCCGCCAGCGCGGGGCTGAGTGTAAGCGCGTTAAATGCCGAGAGTATTACGGAAATGGCAATGGTTACGGCGAATTGTTGATAGAGGCGTCCGGTGATGCCGGGAATAAACGCCGTGGGCACGAACACCGCGGACAGAACCAGTGCGATGCCGATCACCGGGCCGGAGATCTCTTCCATGGCCTGCAACGCCGCGGCCTTGGGAGCGAGCCCGTTCTCGATGTGCCGTTCCACGGCCTCGACGACGACGATGGCATCGTCCACCACCAGGCCGATCGCCAGAACCAAGCCGAACAGGGAGAGAGTATTGATGGAAAACCCGAACAGGGGGAAGAAGACAAAAGTACCAACCAGGGAAACGGGGACGGCGAGCAGTGGAATCAGCGTGGCGCGCCAACCCTGCAGAAAGATGTAGACCACAACGATCACCAACAGGATCGCGATCACGAGGGTTTGGATAATTTCTCGCATGCCCTCGGTGACAGCGCGCGTGGTATCGAGCGCAACAGCGTAGTCCATGCCCTCCGGGAAACGTTTCTTGGCTTCTGTCATCAGTTTGTTCACGCCCTCGGCCGCCTGGACAGCGTTAGAACCAGGCAACTGGTACAGCGCGATTACGGCGCTGGGTTTGCCGTTGAAGCGCCCGGCGATGGTGTAATCCTGGGATCCCAACTCCACGCGGGCCACATCCTTCAGTCGCACGATCCCGCTGTCCGGCGTTTCACGGACCACGATCTGCTCGAACTCTTCCGGCGAAGTCCGGCGGCCGCGCGCACGGACCGAGTAGGTGTACTCCTGACCTTTGGGGATGGGCTCGCTGCCGACTTGGCCGGCGGGATTCACTGTGTTTTGGGTTTGAATCGCGCTGACGATCTCGGGCACGGTGATGCCCAGCTTGGCCAATTGATCGGGCTTGACCCAGAGCCGCATGGCGTATTGGCCGGCGCCAAAAACCTGGACACTGCCGATGCCGGGCACTCGCGTGAGTTGGTCATTGAGGTTGATGAAGGCGTAGTTAGCCAGGAACTTCGCATCGTACGTGCCCTGCGGCGAATTCAAACTGATCAGCATCAGTGGTGCGGTCAGTGTCTTTTGCACGGTGACTCCCTGGGCGTTGACTTCCGCGGGGAGCTGAGATGCGGCGAGCGACTGACGCAGCTCGGCAAGGATCAGATCGGTGTTGGGATCTGTCTTCACATCGAAATCCACGATCATTCTCATCTGGCCGTTGGCGGTGGCGTTCAGCGAGTACATGTAGTTCATGTTGTCGACGCCGCTCATTTGCTGTTCGATGGGAGTGGCCACCGATTGCTCTATGGTCTGCGCGTCCGCGCCCGTGTACACGGCGGATACCTGGACTTCCGGCGGAGCGACCTGGGGAAAGAGGGCGATGGGCAGGCCAGCGATAGTAACCCCACCCACGATCACGAACAGGATGGCGATCACCATGGCCACGATGGGACGGTTAATGAAAAACTTGGACATGGCGGTTACTTTCCTGCCGCGGCCGTCTGCGCCGAATAGGGTTTCACGTTCACCTGCATGCCGGGGCGGACTTTCTGCACGCCCTCGGCGACCACGCGTTCACCGGGCTTCAATCCTTCGTCGATGATCCACTGAGCGCCGACGCGGTCGCCGGGCTTCACACTCCGAATGCCGATTTTGTTTTCGCTATCCACGACGGCAACCTGATAGTTGCCTTGCAGCTCCGTTACCGCGCGCTGCGGGACCAGTAGCGCACCTTGCGTGGTTCTGGTGGAGGTTCGAACCCGGCCATATTGTCCGGGCCGTAGAAGGCCCCCGGGATTGGGATAGAGACCCGCTATGCGAATGGCGCCGGTACTTTGATTGACCTGGCGATCCGCGAAGTAGAAATTTCCATTTTGCGGATAGACTGTCCCGTCCGAGAGAATGAGCTCCAGCCGCAACTGCTTTCTCTCGGCGTCCAGGGTGGCGGGAGTGGAGTAGCGCCGGTGAAAGTTGAGATATTCCTGCTCGCTTACCGTGAAGTAGACCTTGATGGGATCGATGGTGGAAACCGTTGTCACGGGTCCGCTGGTAGGATTTACCAGCGCGCCGACCTGTTGCTGGGCGATGCCGGCGACGCCATCAATCGGCGACGTCAGTTTGGTGAATTCCAGGTTGAGCTGCGCAGTTGCAACGCTGGCCTTGGCGCCTTGAACGGTGGCGTTGGCTGCCTGAATCTGCGCCCGGGCGGTTTCAATCTGAGCTTTGGCCGCCTGCACCTGAGCTTTCGCGGCGAGGTTATTCTGCGTGGCGTTATCGAGATCCTGCTGAGTGATGGCTTGCTGTTTCGCCAGCGGAGTGTATCGGTCCACATCCAGTTGGGTTCTGACTTGATTAGCCTCGGCCACGGCAAGCTGCGCCTCAGTCTGAGTGAGTTGCGCCTTGGCCTGCGCTAACTGGCCGTTGGCTTGCGCGAGCTGCCCCTCCGCCATATCCACCGCTGCCTGGAAGGGCCGTGGATCGATTTCAAACAGAAGCTGCCCTTTCTTGACGAAGGCGCCTTCCGTGTAGTCTTGCTTCTGCAGATAGCCGGGCACCTGAGCTTTGATGTCGGCGTTTACGAATCCGTCGAGCGTGCCGATCCACTCGCTGTAGATCGGAACATCTCTTTGCTCAACCTGCACCACCTCGACAGTCAGCGGTTCGGAAGCTTTCGCCGCCTGTGATTTATTGGAGCAGCCAACGGTAACAGCCAGTGTTACGACGACCACGCAGATCGTCATCCATATAACAAACTGCCGGGTCAAAGCGCTCACTTCGGTTCTCCGGCGACGCTCCCACGCGCCGCACAAGCCATATGATGCCTGGCATGCATCAATAGACTCAGCCCCTGCCTGCGACGTTACGGATTCAAAAGCGTAGAAGGATCGAGGTGGACACGGGTTGTAGGATCGTCATCAAGGGGGCGTTTAATTTTGCCCGCCGGCAAGAACCAGGTGTACGAACTGAACGGCCATGGACCCGTCGCCGACGGCTGCCGCCACGCGTTTCAGGCTGCCAGCTCGGATATCGCCAACCGCGAAGATTGCGGGACGACTTGTTTCCAGCAAGTACGGGGCGCGGTCCAGGGGCCAGTCGGGGCCAAGGTCCCGGCCTGTCCTGATGAACTGCTTGGCATCCAGCGCCAGGCTTCCATTGAGCCACGCCGTATTGGGTTTTGCGCCGGTCATCAAAAACAAATGCCGGATTTCGTGTACTTCCTTGGTTCCCGTCTTCATGTGCCGGATTCGAACGCGCTCCAGGCGCCCGTTACCCTCGAGCGCTTCGACTTCCGTGCAGGTCTTGAGAGTAATATTCGCGCACGATTCAATGCGGGCAATCAAGTATCGCGACATGGTTTCGGTGAGCCCTTCGGCCCGAACCACCAGACAAACGTGCCGCGCGGACCCGGCAAGGAACATAGCGGCTTGGCCGGCGGAGTTTCCTCCACCTACGATGGCGATGTCCTCGCCGCCGCAGAGTTGAGCCTCCACTGGGGTGGCGCCATAGTAGACTCCCGCGCCTTCGAACTGGGCGAGGTTTGGCAGGTTCAGTTTTCGATACTGTGCGCCGGCCGCGACAATGATGCTGCGAGCCTGCACTGTCCCTCCATCTTCGAGCTCGATAGTGTATGGAGGGCGGTCGCCCTGGAGCGCGCGAGCGGCACGAGCGATCGCGATATTCGCTCCGAACTTCTCGGCCTGAATGAAGGCCCGGCCGGCGAGATCCTGGCCTGAAATCCCCATGGGAAAGCCGAGGTAGTTTTCGATCCGGGAACTGGATCCAGCCTGTCCACCGGGCGCGTGGCTTTCCAAGACCAGCACATTCAAACCTTCGGAAGCGCCATAAACGGCGGCGGCGAGGCCGCTTGGTCCAGCGCCGACCACGACGAGATCGTAGATCGAATTTTCGTCGATTCCGGCGTTCAAGCCAAAGCAGGCGGCCGCCTCGGAGTTGGTTGGATTTCGAAGCGCCTGTCGACCGCGGCAGATGAGGACAGGAATCTCCGCCACCTGCACTGCGAAATGGTCGAGCACGGCCTGAACGTCGGGGTCGTGGTCGACATCGAGATAAGTGTAGGGATGGCCGTTTCGCCCCAAGAACGCACGAAGGCGCAGAGTATCGGGGGAATGGCTGGATCCTATTAGCAGAGCGTCTCCCACGGAGTGCGCGATAAGAAACCCGCGGCGCAGCAGGAAGACGCGAAGGAATGTCTCGCCGAGTTCGGTATCGGTCTGCATGAGACGGCGGAGGCTGGCCCGGTCGATTTCCAGCACCGTGCACGCCTCACCGGCACGCCCTCGCACCAGGCTGCGGCGGCCCGAGAGCATGTTGACCTCGCCGGTGAAGCTCCCACGATCCAGGACGCGGAGGACTGTTTCGTTACAGGCCGCAATGTTCAAAATCTCGAGCGTGCCTTCGAGTACGACAAAGACGCCGTGCTGCGAGTCACCCTGGTCGAAGAGGGTTTCGCCCGGCTGCGCGTGGCGCGTTTCGCCAAACGCAGTAAGGCGGGTAATTTGCGCATCGTTCAGATGCGGGAACATCAGTTCCAGGTCTTCGGGAGCGGCTGGCATTGCTAATCCATGAATACTTCATCCACATAACACCACATCCAGTCTTCTCCTGGCTCCATGGACTGCACGACCGGGTGGTGAGTGACGTGAAAATGCTTGGTCGCGTGTTTGTTCTTGGACGAGTCGCAACAGCCAACGTGTCCACAGGACAGGCAGGCGCGCAGGTGGACCCAGGCGTCGCCCAATTTCAGACATTCTTCACAACCAGAGGAGATAGGTTTGACTCGATGAAGATCCTTCAGGTGATTGCAATGTGGCATTGTCGGTGGACCTTTTCCTTATTTTTATAGTTAAGACCGGCTCATGATGCCGAGATTGAGACGCCGAGACAAGGGATGATGTTTCTCACGACGGGAAAACTTGTTACAGTACGGCGACGATGCGCCAGCGGTTGTTCGTCGTGATGCGGGCGGTGCCGACCGGGTGGGGAACCCTCTTGCTGCTCGCTTACCTGCTGGAGCATCCGGTGCTTCGATGGGTGGCTCCGATCCTCGGCGTGCAGTGGCTGGCAACTGCGGGACTGGCGTTGGACTGCATGGCCCTGGCGGCTACCGGTTGGGTGGTGGGCCGCATGAACCGGCCGGACTCGCTGCTGGGAGTCCTCAGCTTTGCGGCAATGCTGACTCTTTGGGATTTTACTCCAGTGGTGGCGGTGAACGTTCCCTGGCTCCTGCTTCTGACAGCGAATGCGTTGAGGGACAGCGTTTATTTGAGCTCGCTGGTGACCACCGCCGCGAGTCAGGCGCTACTGTTTGGGAGTCTTTTGGCAGGAGGGCTTTTGAGCCGTCCTCCGTCGAAGCCGGTGTCCATCATGGCTCGCTAGGCTATCGAGGGCTGACCTTGAGATGTTGCTGAAAGAATCGCCCTCACAGGCTAAAGCCTGTGCTACCTCTACAACTGAACAGGACTTGGTAGCACAGGCTTCAGCCTGTGAAAGCCTTTTTTCAGCAACCTCCTGGACCGCTTGTGCGGCGCGCTGAGGTCAAGTATTCCCCAGCGGTGGCTCGGGCGCGATGCGCTCTACGCCGAGGTAGGGGCGCAGGGCCTCCGGGACGATTACGCTGCCGTCGGGCTGCTGATAATTCTCGACGATCGCGACCCAGGTACGGCCTATCGCCAAGGCGCTGCCGTTCAGCGTGTGGACGTACTCGGCTTTGCCTTTGGCGGGCTTGAAGCGGATGGAGGCGCGGCGTGCCTGATAGGCTTCGTAGTTTGAGCAGGACGAGATTTCTTTGTACGCATTCTGGCCGGGGAGCCAGACTTCGAGATCGTACGTTTTGGCGGAGGAGGCGCTGAAGTCACCGCTACAGAGGACCACGGTACGGTATGCAAGACCTAGGCGCTGCAGGATGTTCTCCGCGTCGGCGGTTAGCTTCTCATGTTCCTTGTAGCTGTCCTCGGGTCGTGAGAACTTCACTAGCTCCACCTTCTGGAACTGATGCTGGCGGATGATGCCGCGGACATCGCGACCGTAGGAGCCGGCCTCGCTGCGGAAGCACGGCGTGTAGGCGCAGAGCGAAATCGGGAGTTGCGATTCGTCGAGGGTCTCGTCGCGGAACAGGTTGGTTACCGGAACTTCGGCGGTGGGCGCGAGCCAGAAATCAGTGTTCTCGATTTTGAACAGGTCTTCCTTGAACTTGGGGAGCTGGCCCGTACCGAACAGGCTGGCGGAGTTGATCAGGAACGGCGGAAGGACTTCGGTGTAGCCGTGCTCGCGGGTGTGAACGTCGAGCATGAAGTTGATGAGCGCACGTTCCAGCCGCGCGCCTGCGCCCCAATAGACGGCAAAACGGGCGCCAGTGATTTTGGCGGCGCGCTCCAGATCCAGAATGCCGAGGGCGGGTCCTAGATCCCAGTGAGCCTTGGGTTCGAAATTGAATTGCGGGGGCTGTCCCCAGCGGCGGACTTCTACGTTGTCGTGCTCGTCCTTACCGATCGGAACCGAATCGTGCGGGATGTTGGGAATGCCGGCCAGCATCTCGCGGAACGATTCGTCGAGGACCTTGACTTTCTCGTCGAGCGCCGAGATACGGTCGCCCATGGCGCGGACTTTTTGCTGCTGCTCGGCGGCGTCCACGCCCTGCTTGCGCAGCTTGGCGATTTCCACGCTCTCGGTGTTCTTTTGCGCTTTGAGTTGCTCGGCTTCGGTGATGGCAGAGCGGCGCTCGGTATCGATGGCGCGGAACTGCGCGAGGTCCAACTGGAACCCGCGCGTGGCGAGCTTCTGCGCGATGGTGTCGAGATTCGCCCGGAAAAAAGATAGGTCGTGCACTAGCGTTCCGCGATCGGCACCCAGGCCTGCCCGACGGGTTTACCGGTGTAGTCGGCGCGCGGGCGGATGAGACGGTTATTCCGGTATTGTTCCAGAACGTGCGCAGTCCATCCGGACATGCGGCTGACGGCGAAGATGGGCGTGAACAGGTCGATGGGGATACCCAAGGAATAGTAAGTGGATGCGGAATAGAAATCCACATTGGCGTTCAGGCCCTTCTGTGCCTTGATGGTCTCTTCGATCTTCTTGGAAGTGAGATACAGATCGAGATGGCCGGTGCGGCGGCCGAGTTCTTCGGACAGGGCGCGCAGATGGGTGGCGCGTGGGTCTTCGGTGTGATAGACGCGGTGGCCGAAACCGGGGATCTTCTTTTTCGCGACGAGCATGTCCTTCACATGATCCAGTGCGGCGCTTTCGTTGCCCGCGGCGAGCAGCATGCGGATGACCTCTTCGTTCGCGCCGCCGTGCAGCGGGCCTTTCAGCGCGCCGATGGCGGAGGTTACGGCGGAGTGAATATCGGAAAGCGTGGCGGCGGTGACGCGCGCGGCGAAGGTGGAGGCGTTTAGTTCGTGATCGGCATGAAGTATGAGAGCGATGTCGAAGACGTGCTCCATCACTTCGTCAGGCGCGTTGCCGGTAAGCGCATACAAAAAATTCGCCGCGAAGCCGAGTTTGGCGTCGCCTTCCACTACGGGTTTGCCGTTGCGCAACCGGTCGAAGGTAGTGACGATGGTTGCGGTCTGGGCCATCAGGCGGGCGGCCTTTTCGACGCTGGCTTCGATGGAATTGTCGCGGCCCAGCGGATCATAGACTCCGAGCATTGAGACGGCGGTGCGCAGCACGTCCATGGGCGGCGCTTTGGAGACCTTCGCCAGGAAGTCGGCAATCTCCTTAGGGATTGGCCGGTAGCGAACCAGGCCGGACTTCAGCGCGTCGAGCTCGGAACGGTTCGGCAGTTTCCCGTGCCATAGGAGGTAGACGACTTCCTCGAACGTCGCGTGGTCGGCCAGGGTGTGGATATTGAAGCCCTGATAGCTGAGGATGCCTCGATCTCCGTCGATGAAACAAATGTTCGACTCGGCGGCAACGATGCCCTCGAGTCCCGCTTGAGTAACTGCCATGTGTGTCCTCTGTTCCTAAGCCCAGCTTCATCGTCGGCGAATGAAGTGCGCTCGTCGAGTGAAATTTTATTTTACAGGATTCAAGACGGAACTTGCGGCCATGGGGCGCGCTGCGGCGGGACTCGGAACTTGGGATCGGTCACTCGGTGCGAACCACCGCACCCCGCAGCAGGCTGACGGTGCCATCGGGTTGTGGAGTTAACAAGAAGACATGCCCATTGAAGGCGGAAGCGACGGGCATCCCTATTCTGGATGGAGTGCGTTGTCCGGCCGTGGCCGCTCCATTGCGATCATGGGCCGTGACGACGCTCGCTCGCCCCGCTCCTGTGGGAGTGCTCCAAACCACGAGGAATCCATCGCGCCCGCGAGACAAAACCCTCCAGGCGGCGCTTGGGCCGGCGGCCACTGTTCCTAGCGCTTCAGGTTGAGGTGGCTGCAGGGGAATCTCGCCAATGCCGACGCCAGTAACCGGATCAAACACGCGAATGACATGGTTGGCCGGCAGGACATGATAGAGCTTTCCATTCTCCAGCCAAAGGCTGCCGCGATCCACTTCAAAGGTCAACAGATCCCAAGCACCGCCCTCCAAGGTGCGATCGCCGGGTGGTATCGGGCAGGCGGAGAAAGCGTTGACGCGGGATCCATCGGGGGTATATTTGTGGATCAAAAAGCACGAGTTGCCGGCGCCTCTGAAGTAACCGGGATCGATGCCGAGTACGAATATGTTACCCGAAGGGTCGATGGCCAAGTGGCGAATATTAGATCGAGGCGACAGAACAATGGACCGCTGGTAGCGGCCATCGCTGTCGTAGACCAGGATTCCGGCCCCGCCGCCGTTGGGCCTGCGCGTCCAGGTGGCGGCGACGAACATTTGGCCCTTCGAATCCACCGCTATGTCCGAATAGAGCACCTGGGAATTCACACCTTCCGGCGCGGATTGCAGTGGAATGCGGACAAGAGACTCATCGTCATCGCCGATACGGTGTACGACACCTTGACTATGCAGAAAATATGTGGTGCGATTTGGTCCGTAATAAACCACGCCGCCCAGCTCGGCTGGCTTGACATTGAGCCGCCGGTGAGAGGACGGACGTATGGCGAGTTCGGCGGCAGAGACCACGACGGCCGTCGCGCACAAGGACGCTAGCAATCCCAGCACGGCCAGTGGACGAAAGCGGAGACCTGTCGAATTATGGCGCATCTTTCACCTCAACCCCGACTGGGGTTTCGATCGTTTACCCAAGACAAGTGGAGGCACAACCGCAACTACTCGAGGTGGAATTTTGAAATAGCCCCCCGCAGCCATTGAGAGTATCGTAACAATATGCCTTCCCACCGGGTGCGCATTTTGTGCACACGCCACCGCTGTCGACACACTGCGAGCCCGTGGGGCAACTGCAAAGCAGATTATCGTATTGATAGCTGACGGTTGTTTGCGAGCAACCGGTTGCACAATCGACACAGGATTGTCCCGGCGTAGAGGGCGCAAGTAAGCCCAGTGCGGCAAGCGCCATCGCGACGTAGTAGCACATCCTCAGAACCTTTTTGATTCCAGCCATGTCTCGCGACCTCCTTTAGGTACGCCTTAGCTCGCGGGTTGATGAAAAAGGTTCGGGGGTTCACAGGCTAAAGCCTGTGCCACCGGTGATCAGCCACTTCACAGTGCTGGTGGCGTCTTCAGCCTGTGAACACCTTTTTCAACCCCATTACTGGGATAAAACTTTTAGAAACACGTCCCAGGCCCAGCGCCCCGCTTGCGCATCATCGTCCAGCAAGACCTCGGCGCGGTATCGAAACGCATTGCCAAACTCGTCTTTTCGCCGCGAGTCCTCATACTGCAATTTGAACCCACGAATGTTGACGGACGTTAACGTCAACAACTCATTGCTTTCAGACAAACCGTTATGATTTCGGTCGTGCCAAAGCCGCAATCGGGAAAAGACCGCATCGCGGGCGTCGATCACGCCATCTCCGTTTCCGCCATTTTCAGGACGGTCGAATACGGCCAGGGCCAGGAAGCCATTCCGGCCTTGGCCTTTGGGGGGCAAGGGTTGCGGCGTGGCGTCGCCAAATAATTCGCTAGCGTCGTCAATGGTTCCATTGCCATTGCGGTCAAGGGCGAGCCAAGCATTGCCGGAACCGATGCGTGTCCAGGAAATCAAGTCGCGTTTCCCGCGAACACGTAGATCGAAGAGGACGCCATTGGGGGGATCAGTCAGCTCGAAACCCCGGCCTACCAGGTCAACGATAATCGGCGAGCCTGGCCCACAAGCCCACTCGCCAGTGCTTGAATCGCAATAGGAGCCATTGTCGCAAATCGGAGGACTGCCGAGACAACAACTCTGCGCTTGAGCGGTTGGGGTTGGCCGCAGGAGCCAGGCGCCGAGGACTGCGATGGCGGCGGCCCCCAGGAGTACGGCGCGCGACCATGACTTAGGTCTGCTATCTTCCTGAACTGTGCGCAAGCCGGCCCCGGAAGTGGTGAAATATCTATCGTGTGTTAGCCAAGGCAGCCTCAAATGCGCCCTTTTGAGGATGGCCATGGTCAGAAGTGTAGCCCTTAAATAATGTGTTGTCAATGGTAATATCGTGCTACAAGGAAAAAAAGGTCAAATAATAGGTGCCTTCCGGAGGAAATAGTGGCCACAAAGCTGAAAATGAGAGGGAGTGTCGTGTGGTTCACATCAGGACACGATACTAGGCGGGGAAGGTGGGCGGCGATTCGGGCAGGACGGTAGTCCCCTCCGACGGAAGTGACCCCCGGAACAAGGAGTACCTGCATCGCAGTGGAGCCCACGCACCTTAGCATTGCATTGTCCCGTACCGCAGACCGCGCGCCCCGCGGTTTGAAGAGTTAACATCAGAGTATGCACCAGTTGCTGCTGCACAACGACGACATTTTGGATACGCATGCGAAGCATCTCTCGGCGGGTCAGGTTGGATTGTTGAATGGGTGGGGCGTATTCAGCACCATCCGCGTCGCTGACGGAGTACTGTTCGCTTTCGAGCGGCACTGGGAGCGCATGCAGATCGACGCCACTCGCATGCATGTTCCGTTTCCGGCGAAGCCGGACTGGTTGAAGTCGCGCCTGTTGCGGCTGGTGGAAGCGAACAAAGTGCGCAATGGAACGCTGCGCGTGGCAGTGGTTCGCAATCAGGGCGGCCTGTTTGAAGGCCCCGATATTACCCGCGATTTCGATGTCATCGCTTTCACTACCGATCTCAATCACTGGGGCGACAGCGTGCGTCTGGCGATGAAGGCGCACGGACGCCATGCGCAGAGCGAGTTCGCCGGTGCGAAAATTCTCTCCTGGGCGCAAAACCTGACCTGGTACGAAGAAGCGCACCAGCGCGGTTTCGACGAAGTGGTGTTGCTCAACGAGCGCGGAGAGGTGAGCGAGTGTACCTCGGCCAATATCTTCGCGCTGCGGGGCAGCCAGGTGTTGACTCCGCCGCTGAATTCGGGATGCCTGCCGGGAATCACGCGGCAGTTATTACTGGAAGAGGTTCACGTCCCCGGCGTCACTGTGGTGGAACACACCCTGCTGCCGGTGGATTTGCAGAATTCGAATCAGGTTTTCATCACCTCCAGCACGCGCGATCTGTTGCCGGTTGCCGGGATCGAGGGGCTGAGCGTGAAGAGCGAAGGCCTGAATGTCGTGAACGAACTGGTGAAGGCGTTTGGCGCGTATCGCGACGCTTACGTCCAGCAATCCACGAAGAGTCTGGACAAGGTTATCGCCTAACGATGGCCTTTGTTCCCTGTCCGCAATGCGGGTCGAAGCATTTACGTGTAACGCGGTTGCGGGGATTCAAGCAGAGGATGTTCGGCATCCTCGGGATTTTGCCGTTTCGCTGCCGGCATTGCGAGGCGCGGTTTACGGCTCCCATCTGGCGTTTGTCGGGCATCCGCTACGCGTGTTGTCCCAAGTGTTACCGGATGGAACTCAGCACTTGGTCCGAGCAGTATTACCATCCGCCATGGCTGGTTGTCGCTAAGCTGCGTCTGGGTGCGACTCCGTATCGCTGCGAGTATTGCCGCTGCAACTTCGCCAGCTTTCGCGCTTGTAAGGAACGGTTTTCGTGGCGGCGCAAAGCAGGGCAGGCGAAAGGCAGTGGGCAGGAGCCGCCGGCGGCAGTAAAATAAATGCACGCTATGGAGACCATTCGCACGCCCGATGAACGGTTCGCTAACCTTCCCGGCTACAGCTTTTCGCCGCATTATGTCGACGTGGCTGGTTTGCGGATGCATTACGTGGACGAAGGGCCGCGCGGCGCAAATCCGGTGCTGATGATGCACGGCGAGCCTTCGTGGTGCTATCTCTATCGCAAGATGATTCCGCCGGTGGTGGCGGCCGGGCACCGCGTGATCGCGCCCGATCTTATCGGATTTGGGCGCTCCGACAAGTTGCTGAACAAGGGCGATTACTCGTATCAGTTTCATGTCGAGACCATCGGTGCTTTTCTCGCGGCGCTGGATCTGCGGAACATCACGCTGTACGGACAGGATTGGGGCGGGTTGATTGGTTTGCGCGTTGCGGCCGAGCATCCGGATTTGTTTGCGGGAATCATCGCGGCCAACACCGGACTGCCCACCGGCGACCAGCAGCCAACCGAGGCGTTTTTTCGCTGGCAGAAATACTCGCAGACGGTGCCGGAGTTCCACTGCGGAGGCATCGTGAAAGGCGCCTGCCAGACGGAGCTTTCGCCCGAGGTAGTGGCCGCCTACGATGCGCCGTTTCCGGACGACCGGTACAAGGCCGGGGCGCGCGCGTTTCCGCTGCTGGTTCCCACGCAGCCGGACGATCCTGCGGCGCCCGCGAATCGCAAAGCTTGGGAGGCGCTGCGTGAGTGGCGCAAGCCTTTTCTGACGGCGTTCAGCGACAGCGATCCGGTGACTCGTGGCGGCGAGCGCCCGTTTCAGAAACTGGTGCCCGGCGCGCAGGGGCAGCCGCACGTGACCATCGGCGGGGCAGGGCACTTTCTGCAGGAAGACAAAGGCGAAGAGTGCGCGCGCGTGGCGATCGATTTTTTGGCTCGATTGTGATGCCGCGGCTGCTGCTTATTTTTCAGACCGATTGTCCCACCTGCAGGCTAATCGCGCCTTATCTCAATACGCTGGCGCGGGATGGTGTGGCAGTGACCGGCATTTCCCAGGATTCTGAAGAGGCCACCAGGGAATTCGTGCGGCAGATGGGCGTGCGATTTCCGGTGGAGCGCGATCCCGGATTCGAGATCTCCAAGCGGTATCAGACGGTCACCGTGCCGACACTATACGTGTTGGCGGAAGACGGGCGGGCGGTCCGCGAGGAGCCGGGTTTTGACAAGAATGCGCTGAACCAGATTGCGGCGATGCTCGGCCATGCCGATGTTGCCTCGCCTTTTGACGGCGCGCCCGCGAGCAAGCCGGGCTGCACCTCGCGGCACCTGGAGGTGCATACCGAGGATGCCGTTGCCGAGGCGCTCGATCTGCATTCGCTGCGCGGGGCCAAGGCGTCGCCGATCGATCTCGCGCCAGAGGAAGATCCGTACGAGAGCTGCTATCGATTGTTTGGCGACGCGCTGCCCGTTGTTCCGCCGACTCGCGAACGGGTGGAGAAAATGCTGCAGGCGGCGGGACTCGACGCGCGCGAAATAATCGGCCGCATTCCGCCGTGTTACGGCGAGGCCACGGTGGAAAAGATCGCGGCGAATGCAGTGATGGCGGGTTGCGTTCCTGGAATGATGCGCGTGCTTATTCCGCTGGTACGCGCGGTGTGCGATGAGCGATTCAACGCGCACGGCGTTCAGGCCACGACGCATTTCGCCGCGCCGCTCATTGTGGTGAACGGCCCGGTGCGTCAGGAACTTGGATTCCACTGCCGGCAGAACGTGTTCAGCAACGTGGCGCGCGCCAACAGTACGCTGGGGCGGGCGTTGCAATTGATGCTGCTGAACCTGGGCGGCGGGCGGCCGGATTCCATCGACATGTCGGCACTGGGAAATCCCGGTAAATTTTCCTACTGCATCGCCGAGAACGAGGAAGAGAATCCATGGCAGCCGCTGCATGTCGATTGCGGGCTGGCGCGCGAGCAGAGTGCGGTGTCACTGATTGCCGCCGAAGCGCCGCATGGCGTCAGCGAGCACAATGCCCGCACCGCGCGAGGCGTGTTGAAGTCCATTACCTACGCACTGGCCACGGTTTGGAACTATCGGTTCTGCATGAATTTTGAGGCGGTTGTAGTGCTCGGTCCGGAGCACGTCAAAACCATCCATCGCGACGGATTCAGCAAGCAGAACGTGCGGGAATTCCTGTTCGAGAATACCGGCGTGCCGTTGCGCTGTTACGACGAGCCCGGCGAAGGCACGCAACTTCGTGGCACGTATCGCGAGATTACCATTGACGGCGAGCCTTGTTATCAAAAGTTTCGCGCGCCGGAGGCGATCCAGATCGTAGTGGCCGGGGGAACCGCGGGAAAGTTTTCAGCCGTGCTGGGAAGTTGGGCGACGGGGCAGCGCGGGAGCCAGATGGTGACCTATCCTGTTTGAGGGGAGCGTATGGCAATCACGCTTGTGAATCCGATGAACGAGACGGCGCGCGACGCAGCGAAACCCGCTCCGCGCGTGGCTGGGCTGAAGGGCAAGACCATCGCGCTGCTGGACATCAGCAAGCCCGGCGGCAGCGTTTTCCTGGATCGGGTGGAACAGTTGCTGAAGGAGCGGTACGGTGTGGCGGCAGTTGTGCGCGAGATGAAGCCGACGTTCGCCAAACCCGCGCCCGCCGCGGTTCTGGAGAGAATCCGAGGCGCCGATGCGGTGATCGAGGCGCTGGCCGATTGAGGTTCCTGCACCACGTGCAGTTTGCACGATACTTTGAAGCTGGAAGCGATGGGGATTGCATCGGTACCGGTAGCGACTCACGAGTTCATGACCGCGGCGCGAGCCCAGGCTGCGGCATTAGGTCGACCGGAGTTCGACGCGGTCTACGTTCCGCACCCGATCCAGGATCAGACCAAAGCGGAGATCGAAACGAAGGCGGAGGCAGCGGTGGAGGAACTGGTGGCGCGGCTGACCACAGGGCGATAGCGCTGAAACCTGAAACTCGAGTCAACCTCAGGTAACCAACGCGGGATACTGCACTGTGGCAGCGTCCCCGGCCGGCAAGACGAACCTGGCGGTGAACTGGAACGTGCTCCCCTGGTCCGGCACGCTCTCCACCGAGATGGCCCCGTGCATCAACTCCACGAGTCTGGCCGATATGGTGAGCCCCAGCCCAGTCCCACCGTACCTCCTGGTCATCGATTCGTCCGCCTGGGAAAAAGCACGGAAGATCACGTCCTGCTTTTCCAGCGGGATACCAATGCCGGTGTCTTTCACTGTAAATTGCAGGCACACGCAGTCAGGGGTGATGTCTTCCACGCCGGCACGAACCTCCACGCGGCCGCTTTCGGTGAACTTGATAGCGTTCGCCAGCAGATTGATCAGAACCTGCCGCAACCGGCCTGGATCGCCAGTCACCTCATCGGGAACCCGTGGCGCGATCTCATGGGTGAGGGTCAATCCCTTTTCAGCCGCCTGGGGCGCCAGCACTCTTACCGTTTCCCGAATCAGTTTGCGCACCTCAAATCGGACCTGCTCCAACTCCAGCTTCTTCGATTCTATTTTCGAGAAATCCAACACCTCATTCAGGAGATGCAGCAATGAGTCTGCGGACTTGCGGGCGGTTTCCAGCAGATCCCGCTGCTCGTCGGAGAGATGCGTATCCAGCGCCAGTTCGGTCATCCCGATGATGCCGTTCATTGGCGTGCGCAGCTCATGGCTCATGTTCGCCAGAAAACTGCTCTTGGCCTGGTTTGCGGCTTCGGCCAACTTCTTGGCCTCTTCCAATTGCCGCCGGTCATTCAGCGCTTTGGAATAATCGCCGTTCAAATGGTGGCCCTGCGCCAGGAGGAATGCGACGTACACCGTCATCACCACCGCCAACGGGTAACCTTCCTTGCCAAGGAGTAGGGCCGCAGCCATGCAAGTGCCGAGCATGGGCAGGATGTGCCAGTACAGAAACAGAATCCGCGGGGTAAACGACACCAGCGCGCCGGCGGTGATGCCCAGGACGGAGAAAGTCAACAGCAGCGAATTCCAATTCGAAAAGCCATAGACCTTATAGCTGTAAGCGGTCATCGATCCCCAAGCGGAGGAGAATACGAAGAGGCAGGAAACGAAGGCAGCAGTCCAGCGGCGCGGATTTCGGACGTAGAGGCGATCCTTCCGCAATATCAGGAACAGGCGAACAACGGTGGCCGCCATGGTGGAAAACACAAAGAGCGAGGTTGCCAGCGGGTGTTCGTGAAAATACGTTCCGGCAAGAAGAACAAACTGGACGGTCGCCAGGCTGGCCCAAATGCCGGGCATGGCACGGCGAGCGATTTCGGCGTCGCGCTGCACGCCAGAGTCCGCCAACAAATCAAGTTGGTCCTTTGTGTCAGGCACTTTTCGATCTATCGGCAAGTGATGGGAAAAGCTTGAGTTACGCGAATTTCATATTTGGAGAATGCCGGGGAAATACCTGCAAACTCCTCAATACGCAGTAACTTGGACGCTTTCCAAAGCCCCCTCGGAAACCGTCAAGCTCGCCCCGCGCGCCCTGCAGGCGGCCATGTCGTCGGGGTTGTAGATCTCGCACGGCGGCTGGTCGAACCAGGCCACCACCACGTACTTGCCGGGAGCGATTCCCTTCACCAGGAAGTTGCCGAACTCGTCGGCGTAGGTGGATTTGTAGGTTTGGGAGCGGCCGTTGGGAGGATCGGGAACCAGCATCACGCTCGCTCCGGTGGCCACGATGCTGGAATCGGTGGCTACTGCCTTGCCCAGCAACTTGCCACCGCGGTTGCTCAAGACCACTTCCATCGCGGGCGGAGTGTCGCCGGGTTCGGCCTCCAGACCGGTGGCCAAGCGGTCGTTACTGCCGATCATGACGGATTTCAGGTACATGTCCTCGGGGGCGTTCAATACCTCGAAGTCGTAAGTTTCCTGCGGCAGGAATGGAAGGGCGAACTCCAGGCTGCTGTCCACCGGCGCGCGGCTAACGAAAGCTGTGCTGCGGCGCGGCTGGAATTGAACCGCCAGGCCCGGAAGCTTGGTACCCTCGTCGCCTTCCACGTGAATGCTGCCCTTCCACTTTTGCTCCGGACCGATCACAATCTCCAGCGAGTCGATATCGTCTTCGCCCACCTGGATCGGCGTGCGGCCGCTGAGCGATTTTCCATCGTCGGCGCCGGTGGTGACGATCAGATACGGCCCGGGTGTGACGCCCTTGATTTGGAATCGCTGATTGCGGTCGAAGCTCACATCCACCGGTGCAGAAACGGAGCCAGTGTTATCGGCGTCGTTCCAACGCAGCGTAATGCTGGGGCCCGGCACAGGCTGGCCGCTGACGGCGCTGGTCACGCGGCCGTGGATGCGGACGGTGTGGACGAGCGTCAGGAAAATGTCGATGCCACCTACTTCTCCGCCCGCCGCCACGCGCACCGCGACAGCGTCGGCCATTTTCTGCGCTTCGGGAAAGAAGGTGACCACGTAGCTGAAGTCGGGTGCGGGCTTGCCCAGGACATCCGTGCGGCGCTGTTCTTCGGCATTTGGCGGCAGCGGCGGCGCTTGATACAAAGCCGCTACGTAATATGAGCCTGGGTCCAAACCATGAAAGCGGTACTCTCCGCGATCGTTCGTTCGGGTTGTGGCGGCCACCACAAAACCGTGCCGTCCTCGATCAAACTGCTCGCGATACAACTGGACCACGACATTCACTGCCGGCTCGGCGTCGTCGAACTTGATGCGGCCTCCGAGCACACCCCAGGGCATCATGGTGAAGGTGAAATTGCGGATTTCGTCGCCGGGCCGCACGTAGAAGATGGGTGGCATCTTGTAGGGGCCGACATGGCCGGCGAACAGCGGAAGATAACCGTCGCGTTGGATGGTGATGGAATAGCGCCCGGGCGTCAGCTTTGGGAAGGAGAACTTGCCGGTCTCGTCGGTGGTTTGGACCAGCGCGGCGATTCCAGCCTGCATCGGGCGGAGCAGCACCTGGGCGCGGCGCAAAGGCTGACCCATGTTGCTCAACACGGACCCTTCCAGGCTCCCGGGCTTGGGTTCGTTTTCGGGCGTCGGCGCCTGCTGTGCGAAGAGCGTCGCGACCGGACACAGCAGAAGGCAGAGCTTGAGCCGCAGCGGCAACCTGTCCACTCAGGGTATGACGCCGACGGAAGCCATTTCGTTGTAGCGGAATCCGGGTATCATTTAGGGATGACAAAAACGATATCCGCTCTCTCCGTCGCTCTGCTGCTGGCAGGATTCACGCAGTTGAGAGCCGCTTCCGGCGACGGCGAGTTCAGGGACCTGATCCGTCAATACAACGAGGCCTGGAGCACTGCCAACCCCGATAAGCCCGCCGTACTTTATGCCAAGGACGCGGACCTGGTGTTTTATGACGTGACGCCGCTCAAGTACACCGGCTGGGACGAATACAAGGCCGGCGTACAGAAAAATCTGTTCGACGGCATGGCATCCGGGCAGTTGACCTCGAAGGACGATTTGAAAGTGACGCGCAAGGGCAACATCGCCTGGACCACTGTGACTGGGCATCTGTCCGCCAAAATGAAGGACGGCAAGTCACTGGAGACGGACTACCGTCACACGG
The DNA here is from genome assembly GCA_035632375.1 of Bryobacteraceae bacterium. Lineage (GTDB taxonomy): Bacteria > Acidobacteriota > Terriglobia > Bryobacterales > Bryobacteraceae > Palsa-89. Next base: position 21,859 of record DASQGY010000059.1, read on the forward strand.
CGATTTGGGAAAAGCGCGGCGGCAAGTGGTTGATTGTCCACGAGCACGTTTCGGTTCCGATGCAATAAACCGGCGGCGGCGCACAAATATAGCAGGAAATGATACACTCGGCTTTATCCTGGAGTCGAGTGCATGGTTTATCGCCGTATCATTTCTCTTATTTTCCTGTGCGGGCCGCTTGGCGCGGCCGATCAATGGATTAAAGTCGTCACCCCTCATTTTGAGCTGTTCACCACGGCCGGCGAGAAAAAAGGCCGCGAAGCGATTCTGTATTTCGAGCAGGTGCGCAGCTTCTTCCTGCAGGCCAGTCCCTCAAAACGCGCGCCTGAATTCCCGGTGCGGATTGTGGCTTTTCGCGGCGAGAAACAATATCAGCCGTACCGGCTAAACGATTTCGCGTTCGCCTACTACACTCGCAGCCGGGAACGCGATTACATCGTCATGGAGGACATTGTCAGCGAACACTATCCGGCCGCGATTCACGAGTACATGCACCTGATCATCGAGCACAGCGGGCTGCACATGCCGATTTGGCTCAATGAGGGTTGGGCGGATCTTTATTCCACGCTAAAGCCCGAGGGGAAAAAGGCCGTGGTTGGCGATATCCTCCCGGGCCGTGCGCAAACACTGCTGTCGAACAAGATGATCGGGTTGGAAATATTGACCGCGGTAGATCACAATTCGCCGCTGTACAACGAGCGCAACAAGGCGAGCATGTTCTACGCCGAGAGCTGGGCTTTGATGCACATGCTGTACTTCACACCGGACTATCGGCCCAATTTCGTGAAGTTCGTCGCTACCTTAACGTCCGGCAAAACCATGGAAGAATCGTGCCGGACAGCGTTCGGCAAACGCCTGTGGGAAGTGGAGACGGATTTGCGAAAGTACCTCCAGGGCGACCGCTTCTACCACATGATCGTGAACATCAAGCTCGAGAAATCCGATGAGGAGCCGGAGGTGAGCGAAGCGTCGGCGTTCGATTCGGAGATGCTGTTGGCGGACCTGCTGGCAATCAACAAGAAGGTCGACGCGGCACGCAGCGCTTATGAGCAGTTGGCGAAGAACAATCCGGACAAACCGGAAGTAGAGGAATCGCTCGGCTATTTGGCCTGGCGGACGAACGATGAAGAAGGAGCGCGCCATCACTTTGCGCGTGCCTTGGCCAATGGCACGCGGAACGCACAGATGTGCTTTCAATACGCCATGCTGGCGCACCGTGCGGGTACGCCACCCAAGGATGTCCTTCCAGCCTTGCAAAAGGCCGTGGAGCTGAAACCCGACTACGTGGAGGCCCGGTTGCAACTCGGAGAGATGCTGATGAGCCAGCGCAGTTATTTGCAGGCCATCGGGCAACTGCGGCAGATCAAATCGGTGAGCGCCGAGCAGGCGCCGTACTATTTTTCGGCACTGGCCTATTCTTACTTGCAGACCGGCGAGTTTGACCAGGCCCGGGAGGATGCGGAATCGGCGAAAAAATGGGCCAAGACTCCGGAGCAGAAACAACAGGCGGATGCCGTGCTCCGGTATCTCGATGAGCGAAAATCGGGCGGCGCCGTTGCACAATCTTCCGGCGACCAGCGGCCACTACTCCGCCGCGCCGCACCTCGCGCCGAGTTTTCCGTTATCGAGCAGAATTCCATCGTGAACCCGGCTAATCCCTTCATCGCCAAAGAGGACAAGATGATGCGCGTGGAGGGTTTGGCGCGGAAGTTGGCTTGCGGCGGGGAGTCCGCACTGTTCTACGTCCAGGTCGACAAGACCACCATGATCTTCGAGATCCCCGATCCGGGCCGCGTGGTGATAAAGCACGAAGGCGAGATGAAACACGACTTCGCGTGCGGCCAGCAAAAGGGATATAAGGTGACCGTCGATTACGCGGCGCTGCCGGACGCGAAAACGGGATCGGCGGGAATCGTCCGCGGGCTGGAATTCTAGCGATTCCATTCCTGACACAGAGTGTCATGTTTGTCTGCTACAGTTGCCGGTAGGAGATTGCTGAAAAGGAATTTCACAGGCAAGTATTGAAGGTGGCACAGGCTTTAGCGTGTGAACGAGCAACTCCGTAGGAGGCGACTTGCATGCGTGCCGACCGGTTGGTTTCCATCTTGCTCCTGATGCAGGTGAATCGGCGCATCACCGCCGGGGAGTTGGCGAAACGCCTGGAGGTTTCCGAGCGCACCATCCATCGCGACATGGAGGCCTTGGGCGCCGCCGGAGTCCCAGTATTTGCCGAACGCGGGAATGGCGGCGGCTGGAGTCTGATGGAGGCGTACAAGACCAACCTCACCGGGCTGAACCACTCCGAGATTCAGTCGCTGTTTCTCACCAAGCCGCCGCAGTTGCTAGCGGACTTGGGATTGCACCAGGCCTCTGAAGGCGCTCTGATCAAGCTGCTGGCCGCGCTGCCTTCCATGTCGCGGCGCGACGCCGAGTACTCACGGCAGCGGATTCACATCGACACCGCTGGATGGCGAAACTCGCCGGAGAACGTGGCCTGTCTGCCGGTGTTGCAGGAAGCGATCTGGCAGGAGCGCAAGGTGCAATTCCTATACGAGCGCGCCGGCTGTGAACCATCGGAACGATTGGCCGATCCGTTGGGGCTGGTGGCTAAGGGCAGCGTGTGGTACTTGGTAGCAGCGGTGGAGGGCGCGGCGCGCACCTATCGTGTATCGCGCATCAGCGAGGCTCGGGCGACGGAGCAGGCCGCACAGCGTCCGGCGGAGTTTGATCTGGCGGCGTACTGGCAGCAATCGGCTGCGGAGTTCCAGGCGAGCCTTCCGCGCTTCTACACCACCATCCGGATCGGCCCCGGCGGGTCTCGTTGGATGAACTATCTCGGAAGGGCGTCGCGGGTGGAGCACAGCGATCCGCCGGACGCGGATGGTTGGACGACGCTCACCATGAGATTCGACGTGGAAGAGGAAGCGTGCCAGTTCGCGCTCAGTCTCAGTGCGCACGCGGAGGTGCTGGAACCCGCGTCGCTGCGGGATAAGGTGATCGCCGCGGCGCAGGGATTGTTGGAACGCTACGGGGCGACAACTTTCGGAATGCGGTCGGCCACCGCGGGGAGCGCCGGGTAATCGGTGTACGGCTGGGTTTGATACCAGTAGCAGACTGAGTAGAAATTATCGCCGCGGTCGTTGGCGTGGCCGTGTTCCATGGTGTGCTTCAGGTAGCGTTGGAAGGTGACCGGATTGTCGCCGTGCCAACGGTAGCAACAGTAGCGCCCGCCGGTGTGCTCGGCGGCGGCGATGAATGGCGCGCCATATTGGTCATGTGCGAAAGGCATCGCGGCGTCACGGCCTCCGAAATCCCAACTGCCGAGGAAGTAGTCTTCCGATCCGGTGCCGTTGATCAGCGGCTTGGTCTCGTCGTCGACGAAGATCATGTCGTCGCCTTCGCCCCACCAGCCCTCGGCATTCTGCAGCACCCCCAGGGTGACGCCCATCAAGTGCCCACGGCCTCGGGTTTCGGCATACACGTAGTTGAGCTTGCCATCGAGATTCAGTTTCGGATCGCGTTTCACCGGGACGCAGGGCGCAGCTTGGCGGTATTGGGCGTGGAAGTAGAGCATGTCGTCGGGCAGCGATGGCACAGTCTGGTAGTCGATGTTCGAGTAGAAGGATCCGACCTCCAGCTTGCCTTCGTTGGTGACGGTGAAGCGCGCCGACTTGCGGTACGGCATGGCGAAATAGCAATTGAGCGATTTCCCGGGCGAGCACGCGAGATACGCAGACTGATAGATCACGTACTGGCCCAGGTTCAAGCCGAAGAAATCGCCGATGGGCGCTTCGACGCTGGGCTTCTCGCTCCCGTCCCAGTAGCCGCGCAGCACAATCTCTTTGAGGTGCGGAACGCTGCGGGCGGCGATGGTGAACCAGATGTGCGTGATTACACCGGGGCCCGTGGCTTGAAACACTTCCCGCGTGCCACCGGCCGGGATGCCCCAGGCGTCGCGATTGCCACCGGTGATGTCGTAGCTCGATTGCTTTAACGATTTGTAATTTTGCGCGCGAGCGTAGGAGGGAAGGGCACCGTCGCGATTCCCAGCCGGTTGCGCTTGGCCGGCGGGCGCGGCGGCGGCTGCCACACCGGAAGCGGCCATCAGACGGCGAAGAAACCCACGGCGATCATTCGATGGATTGGCCATGTGATTCAGCCTATCAAGATGGCCACAAATTTTCCCACGCTTTTTCGGGAACTTCGACTTTCGGAACTACGTACCTTTTTCCAGACTATGCATCATCGGGACTAGGAGGCTGCTGAAAAACTACTTCGGGCCGCTGATGAACGCGGATGAACGCCGATAAGGCATCTGTATTGAATCTGCTTTTATCTGCGTTCATCGGCGGCCATCTATTCGAGAGTTTTTCGCCATCGGGACTAGGATATGGACAAAGACTCACCCCAACTGCTGCCCGGCACGCTGTACATGCTGATTCTCAGAATCCTGGACACCGAGCCGATGCATGGCTACGCTATCGCGCGCCGAATCAAGCAATGCTCGGCCGACGTGCTCGGCGTGGAAGAAAGCTCGCTCTATCCCGCGCTGAATCGCATGCTGATCAAAGGCTGGCTGGAAGCGGAATGGGGCACGTCCAAGACCAATCGGAAGGTGCGTTATTACCGCCTAACGACGGAAGGCCGGATGCAACTGGCGAGCGAAGCGGGTGAGTTCAACCGGCTCGTGGACGCCATTCAATTGGTGATGAAGAGGGCATGAGGAGGCTTGACATGCAGTACGGAAAAGAATTCTGGCGGCGGGTGCTCTACCTGGGGCGCAGATCGCGCTTCCATTCCGAGCTCAACGACGAACTACAGTGGCACATGGAATGTCGCGCCGAGGAATTGGAGCAGAGTGGAGTTCCGCACGACGAGGCAATGGCTCGCGCGCGCCGCGACTTCGGCTCTGCAACGAGGGCCGCGGAAGACACGCACGACTCCTGGCGAATTGGATGGATAGAGGATCTGGGCTCCGATTTGCGATACGCGGGGCGCGCGCTCCGGCGGAGTCCCGGCTTTGCCCTCGCAGCCATGTTCTGCCTGGCGCTGGGCATCGGGGCGAACGCGACCATCTTCAGCATCACCACCAGCTTCCTCTTCAGCCTGCCTTCGTGCCGCGAGGCGTCCTCATTGATCGCGATCTGGGAAGGCGGAAACAGCGCCTCGTCGATTGCCGACTACAAATTCCTGAGAGATGCGCGGATCTTCGAAGGGACAGCGGGAATCAACCCGGAGATGGAGGTCAATTGGCGGAACGGTGAGCAAAGCACCCGGCTGTTTGCCGGCGCCGTCACGGACGACTACTTCAGCGTGCTGGGAGTGCCGTTCCAACTGGGCCGTGGAATCGCACCCGGTGAAACCACTACAGCAGTTCTTTCTCATCGCCTTTGGAGGAACCGATTTGGAAGCGACCCCGGAGTTCTCGGACGCCACGTGGTTCTGGACGGGCGGCCATGCACCATCGTGGGCGTGCTTCCCGCGGATCATCGTAATATCGTGGGCTTCGGATTCTCGCCCGACATTTTTGTTCCGGCCATTCACGACGACGAGATTGTCCAGTTCTATGCACGGATGCCCCAAGGCATGACGATCCCGATCGCGCGGGAGCGGCTGAAAAGCGTGTTTCGCGAACTGGACCGAGTCCACCCTAAAGAGGACGTGAAGCGAAGCAGGAATGTACTAGTCACTGGCGTGAGCGGGATGGATGTCCTGGCACAAGAGCAACTGGGCGTCGTTGTGGCCTTTTTCGCCATGCTCGCGATTGTGGTGGGACTGGTGCTATTGATCGCCTGCACCAACGTGGCGGGGTTGCTGCTGGCGCGCGCGTCCAGCCGGTCGCGCGAACTGGCGGTCCGGCTTTCGCTGGGAGCAAGCCGCATGCGCATCGTTCGCCATCTTCTGGCGGAGAGCCTGCTGTTGTCCAGCTTGGGTGCAACCGCGGGACTCCTGATTGACTTCGTTTGCGCACATCTGGCCAGCAGCATGACTCTGCCGCTCCCCGTTCCCATTCAGCTCGTGGTCGCACCCGATTGGCGGCTTTTGCTTTTCTCCATTTGCATGGTGCTGCTGAGCGCGCTGGTTTGCGGCCTGCTGCCGGCGCTCAAGGCAGTGCGAAAGGACGTGAACATCACGCTGAAACGAGACCAGCAACAGGTGGAGCGAGCGTGGGGACTGCGGAGTGTACTGATTACCGGCCAGATCGCCATCTCCACCGTACTGCTGGCCACCGGCTTTCTGTTCCTGCACAATCTTCGGCGAGCGACGTCTATGAATCCGGGGTTCGATCTCGACCATACGATCTGGGCGTACATGAGGTTGGTTCCAGAAAACTATAAGGATCAAAGTCGGCAGATGGCGTTGGTGCGCCAAGCTCTGGAGCGTTTGCGCAGTCTACCGGGAGTTCAGGCTGCGGCCATCACTCGACGCGTGCCGCTGAACGACAACTGTGTTATCGGAACCGACGATCTCACCACCGATCTCTCGGCTACGCCTATGGACGTGGACTACCAGTGCAACAATGTTGGCCCGGACTACTTCCACGCGATTGGAATTCCGCTTTTGCAAGGGCGTGAATTCACCGCGCAGGACCGAAAAGGATCCCAGCAGGTGGCGATTGTGAATGAAGCGTTCGCGCGGCTAGTGTTCGGGAACCGCAATCCAGTGGGCCACACTATCACCAGGTGGAAAGTGACGTTCTCCATCGTCGGGGTGGTGAAGGACAGCAAGTACTTCACACTTGGCGAGAGACAGCGGCTTGCACTCTATGAACCGTACTTCGCGCGGGAGGAGCCGGTGAACCTCAACTTCATTGTGCGGACCGCGGGCGCGCCTTCCGGACTTGCCAAGCCCATCGGCGATGCGCTGGCGCAACTGGATTCCAGCGCCGCGGTGGAAACCAAACCTATGGTCCGCGCGCTCGGCCTGGCGTTGCTGCCGAGTCAGTTTGGAGCCGCGATGCTGGGCGCGATGGGAATCTTGAGTCTGGCGCTTGCGGCAATCGGGTTGTACGGTATCCTGCTGTATTCCGTCTCGCGGCGCACTCGCGAGATAGGGTTGCGAATGGCGCTGGGAGCAACACCCGCCGTGATACTTCGCACCATTTGCCGCAGCAGCTTCGGACTGGTTGGCGCCGGATTGACCATTGGATTGACATTGGCATTCTTAGGCACGCGTCCGTTGGCCATGTTCCTGGTGCCGGGACTCAGTTCATCCGACCCCGCGGCTTTTGGCGCGGTAATCGCGGTCCTGGGCATGGTTGCGGTCCTTGCGACGCTGATCCCGGCGATTCGTGCGCTCCGCGTGGATCCGATGACGGCTCTGCGCTACGAGTAGCGCCTGGGCTGCGTGCTACAGTAACCATCTATGCATGATCCGAATCATCCCAAACACGAAATTCTGAAAGTGATGCGGCCGATGTACGCGCGCCAATGGCTGCTAGGTCCTGCGCCGCGCCATGCAATCCCTGAGGATGGAATGCCGCCAAGCACGGCTTATCATCTGATCCACGACGAACTCATTCTGGACGGCAGCTCGCGCTTCAACTTGGCCACGTTTTGCGGGACGTGGATGGAACCGGAAGCGCACAAGTTGATGAACGAAACGTTCGACAAGAACATGATCGATAAGGACGAGTACCCGCAGACGGCGGAGCTGGAGATGCGCTGCGTCCACATGCTGGCCAAGCTGTGGCGTTCGCCTGATCCGGAGAACACGCTCGGGACATCGACCATCGGATCGAGCGAGGCCTGCATGCTGGGTGGGCTTGGGCTCAAATGGAGCTGGCGCGAGAAGATGCGGAAGGCGGGCAAAGACGCGAGCCGTCCCAACCTGGTGATGGGCACGAACACGCAGGTGTGCTGGCACAAATTCGTGCGCTACTGGGATATCGAAGAGCGCTGCGTTCCGGTGGAGGGCGACCGTTTCGTGATGGACCCGGAGCAGGCGGCGGCGATGTGCGATGAAAACACTATCGGCGTGGTGGCGGTGCTGGGCAGCACGTTCACCGGCGATTACGAGGACGTTGAGGCGATCAGCGCCGCGCTGGACCGGTTGCAGGAGCGGACCGGGTTGGACATTCCGATTCACGTCGACGGCGCGAGCGGCGGCTTTGTCGCGCCGTTTCTGCAGCCGGACGTGCGCTGGGATTTTCAGTTACCGCGCGTCAAGTCGATCAACGCGTCCGGGCACAAATACGGACTGGTGTTTCCTGGCGTTGGGTGGATTATCTGGCGCGAAGCATCGGACTTGCATCCGGAGTTGATCTTCAACGTCGACTACCTGGGTGGAACCATGCCGACACTGGCCATCAATTTCTCGCGGCCGGCGAGCCAGGTGGTGGCGCAGTATTACAACATGATCCGGCTGGGAAAATCGGGGTATCGCGCGATCCACCAGGTTTGCCAGGATGTCGCCGTACATCTCGCCGATCAGATCGCTGAGCTGGGCCCGTTCCGGCTGTTGAGTCACGCGCAGGATCTGCCGGTTTTCGCCTGGACGTTGAAGCAGGACGCGCACTGGTCGCTGTACGATCTGGCGGACCGCCTGCGCGATCGCGGTTGGCAGGTGCCCGCGTACCGGATGCCGGCGAACCGGCAGGATTTAGTGGTGCAGCGCGTGGTAGTGCGCAACGGGTTCACGTGCGACCTGGCCGATATGCTGGTGCGGGACATCAAACGGCACCTGGACTGGTTTGCATCGCAGCCGGGGCTAACAGCGAAGGTGGAGGGCGCGCAGTTTCATCATTAGGCCAGCGCTCCCTCACGGTCCCGGCAACATCTCCCGAACGCACGACATACCAAACCGAGCCGCGACCGTGAGGAAGCGGATGCCGATTTTTCAGGACTTCCTGACGGACGTGCAGCTAAAGTCCGGCGTCGCGCAGGAATTGGGCGGACTCTTCCGGTGGCGTCGGGTTGATGTAAAAACCCGCGCCCCATTCGAAGCCGGCCACTCGAGTGAGCCGCGGAATGATCTCCAGGTGCCAATGATAGTGCGCTAGCGGGCCTTCCTGAATCGGCGAAGTGTGGATCAGGAAATTGTACGACGGATACTCGAGGGCCTTTTCCAGTTTGCGGATGGTGGAACGGACGGCCCAGGCAAGGCTTTGAATCAAGCTGGGGTGGGCCGTTTCGAAATGCGAGCTGTGCGCGCGCGGCAGTATCCAGGTTTCGAAGGGGAATCGAGGGGCGTAGGGCGACACCACCAGAATCTCATCCGTTTCGAGAATGACGCGCGCGCCATCGGCGGATTCCTGGCGGACAATGTCGCAGAAGACACATCGTTCTTTGAAGGAGTAGTAGCGGCGGCCGCCGTCGATTTCTTCCTGCACCTGAATGGGAACAACCGGCAGGGCGATGAGCTGGGAATGCGAGTGTTCGAGCGACGCGCCGGCCGCTTCGCCGTGGTTCTTGAATAGCAAGACATAGCGCAGCCGGGTATCGCGTTTCAGATCCAGAATGCGATCGCGGAAAGCCCAGAATAGATCTTCGACACGCTTCTCGGGCAGTTCGGCGAGGGAGACTTTGTGCTCGCTGGTTTCGATGATGACCTCGTGCGCTCCGATGCCGGTCATGCGGTCGTAGAGCCCCTCGCCCTCGCGCTCCAGGATGCCTTCCACGCGCAGGGCGGGAAACTTGTTGGCCACTACGCGCAGATTCCAGTGACCGTTGCCGTTCTCGCGGTAGGCGAGGATTTCCGGCGGCGTCTCATTCTCGCGGCCGGGGCAGAACGGGCAGTGGCCGTTGGAATTGGGAAGAATGCGGGTGCGGTTGAAATCGCTGGGCCGCCGGGCACGGTCGGTGGAGATGATGACCCAGCGGCCGGTTACCGGGTCCTTGCGGAGTTCTGGCAAAACGGAAACCTCTCGTTCACTGCGACGTGGAAATTAGGAGAAGAACAGGGTAACACGGCGATTCGCCATGCATCCGCGTTACGCCGCTGGAGGGCCGAAGACATCGCGGAAATGGACCACGGACGGGGGCGTACTGAATACAACATTGACAACATCGAAGCGAACCTTTTCCCACGGGACTTCGGCGTGGCGGGCGTACTCGCGGGCGGCGCGGAGTAAGCTGGATTGTTTTTGAGGACCGATGGCGCGGTCGGGAGCGCCGTATTCGTCGGTCTGACGGGATTTTACTTCGACGAACACGAGGCTATCGTTTTCCCAGCCGACCAGATCGATTTCACCGGCGCCGGAGGCCATGCGGTAATTCCGGGCTACGATCACGATACCGACGCGCTGCAAGTGGCGGTGGGCAATATCCTCGCCACGGCGGCCGAGAGCATGATCCGGAGACAGGTGGCGCTTCCGGCCATGGTGCCGGAGCACATCGGCGAATTCGTAAAGCCGCCCCATCATAGGGAATGAACCTGCCTAATCCAGCAATCGGAGTCCGCGGAAATTACTTTAGGCTAGATGAGATTGCGGTGGACTGAACTGGAAGGCAAGTGGCGAGAGGGGGTTGAAAATCTCTCGAAATCCAGGAGGCAGGATGCATCACTTGACTGCTTCAAATTCGAATTCCATTACTTTGCCCCGGATTGTGTAGCAGAGGTAGTATTCCCAAAACCGGCGGAAGCGCGGGAAATGGTTGACCAGGAATTCGAAGCCGAGGTAGCGCCATAGCGCGAGGAGTTTCACGCGCACTGAGATTTCACGGAAACAGGCCGAGGAGTAGTAGCCGAAGCCACCGTGGTCTTCGCCGAAGTAGCGGAACGAGAAGCTGTTCAGGTGCCAGCGGTGCGTGGGGTCGCAGAAGGAGCTGAAGTCGGTGTAGTGGGGCGTGACGATCAGGACGCGGCCGTTCGGCGTGGCCAGGCGATGGAATTCTTCCATGGCGCGGATGACGTCGGAGAGATGCTCGATTACGTGCACGGCGCGAAGGTGGCCGAAAGAACTGTCGCGGAACGGATAGGGGAAGCGGTCGAGATCGACCAGAACATCGGCGCGAGTGCGCGGGTTGCGGTCGATACCGATGGAGCCGGGGTATTTGTTGACGCCGCAGCCGATGTCTAGCGTGCGGACTTCAGGCATTCCTCCAGTGTATCCGCAGCGCAGTTGGCTTGATCGCGGGTGACGATCAGTGGAGGGCACAGCCGGAGGGTGTTGCGGCCTGCGCCCAGCACCAGTAGGCCGCGTTGGAAAGCCTGCTGAACCACCCGATCGCGGATTTCTGGGGCGCGTTCCTTCGTTTGCTGGTCGTGCACGAATTCGATGCCGATCATTAGGCCGAGGCCGCGTACGTCGCCGACATGGGGGAAACGGGCTGGCCAGTCCCGCAGGCGATCGAACAAGTGCGCGCCGATCTTAGCGGCGTTGGCGATCAGTTCGCGCTCCAGCAGTTCGATGGTGGCCAGCGCCGATGCGACAGCTACCGGATTGCCGCCGAAAGTAGAAGCGTGCGCGCCGGGCGGCCAGTTCATAACGTCGGCGCGGGCGATCATGGCGCTGAGCGGCAATCCGCTGGCGATTCCCTTGGCAGAGGTGAAGATGTCGGGTGTGACGCCGAAGTGATCGGCCGCCCACATCTTGCCAGTGCGGCCCATGCCGGATTGCACTTCGTCGAAGACGAGCAGGATTCCGTGCTTCTTGGCCAGGGCGGCCAGCTCTTCGAGAAAAACCTTGGGCGGCACAATGTAGCCGCCTTCGCCCTGGATGGGCTCGACCACGATGGCCGCGACTTCCTCGGCGGGCAGGATGGTGCGGAACAATTGATCCTCGATGGCGCGCACACAGTTGATGGCGTGCTGGTCCGCGGTGGTTCCTTCAGGACGCCGGTAAGGATCGGGAAACTGCGCATGATACACGCCGGGTACCAGCGGACCGAATCCTTTACGCTGCACCACTTTGCTGCCCGTGAGCGACAGCGACCCCAGCGTGCGGCCGTGGAATGCGCCAGTGAAAGCGATGAATTTGTCGCGGCCGGTGTGGTAGCGGGCAAGTTTCATAGCAGATTCAATGGCTTCCGCGCCGGAGTTGCCGAAATAGACGCGCCGAGGGACGTTTCCAGGGGCTATTTTCGCCAATTTTTCGCCTAGCTGGACCATGTTTTCGTAGTAGAAATCGGTCCCAGACATGTGAATCAGGCGATGGGCTTGGCGCTCGATGGCCTGCGCCACATCCGGATGGCAGTGACCGGTGGACGCGACGGCGATGCCGGCGTTGAAATCGAGAAAGCGGTTGCCGTCGACATCCTGGATGATTGCGCCCGCGCCGTGGTCGACTACCAGCGGGTAATCGCGGGTGTAGGAGGGCGAGAGCACTTTGCGGTCGCGATCGATGATTGCCTGGGCGCGCGGGCCGGGCAGCGCGGTAGTAATGTTGGGCAGGTCTGGGCGGACCTTTTCTGCGGTAAGCATTTTCTTCTCCTTCTCTCAATAACTAAATTCTTGTTGGACGCAAAAACGGAGAGAGGAGGCGGCTTAGTCGGAGCCGAAGAGTGAGGGGCGGGCGGACGAGGGCGTTGGCATATGTGCCTCTGCTTATAGTCTAGCAGGCGGCGGGGGCAGGGAATCCAGGAGCCAGCGCGCAGCCGCCGCAAGGATTGGGGCGGGCGCACGAAACGGAAACTCGTTGCGCCGTCAGCCTGTGGGGCAGGTTGCCGACCGTTGCCGACCTGCGCGCGATTGTTAATCGCGCTTCGCCAAGCGGGTTGCCAACCCGCCGCAGGTTATCAACCTGCCCCACAGTCCGGCTGATATCAAGGACCAGTAGGTGAGGGGGGAGTTTTTGGAGAGAAGGCGGAAGAAGTGGTCGTGGTTATGGCGAGACTTGGTTGCCGGCGATGTAGACGGCTTGGATTGTGTGGGTGTTATGGATGTTGGCGGCTGGGTTGGCGGTTAGGACGATCAGGTCGGCCCATTTGCCTTGTTCCAGGGTGCCCAGATCCTTGGCGTGGAGGAATTCTGCGCCGCTTTTTGTGGCGGCGGTGATTACTTGGGTTGGGGTCAGGCCGGCTTCCACCATTAGCTCCA
>DASQGY010000060.1:0-9943 GCA_035632375.1 Bryobacteraceae bacterium
CCGCCTCCTGCCTCCTGCCTCCTGCCGCCCGCCTCCCGGATTCCCCCCAGCGCGGTACAATGTCAATCTCATGCGCGATTCCCAAGGAGGACCAACATGCTTCATCCCCGCCGATTGAGCTGGTCGCTAGTCGCCGTGCTATCCGCCGCGACCGCCTTCGCCCAACCCGCCGCCGAGCCAAATTCCCAACCCAACCCCTACCGCACCATCGAAAATTGGGCGAAACTTCCCGAGGGCCGCGCCTTCGGTTCCAACAGCGGGATCGATATCGATAAGAACGGCAACGTCTGGGTCGCCCAACGATGTGGCGCCAACTCCTGCGCCGGCAAAACCGACCCGCCCATCTGCCAGTTCGACGCCTCCGGCAAGATGCTCAAGTGTTTCGGCGAAGGACTGTTCGTGTTCCCCCACGGCCTCACCGTCGACAAGGGCGGCAACATCTGGGTCACCGACGGTCAGGGAAAAGACGACAAAGGCCACCAGGTTTTCAAGTTCAACCCCGACGGAAAAATTTTGATGACGCTGGGCAAAGCGGGCGTCGCCGGCGATGGTCCCGACACATTCAATCAGCCGAACGCCGTCGCCGTGGCCCCAAATGGCGACGTCTTCGTCTCCGACGGCCACGGTATCGGCCGAGGCAATGCCCGCGTCTCGAAATTCACCAAGGACGGCAAATTCATCAAGCAGTGGGGCGGTCACGGCTCCGGCCCCGGCCAGTTCGAAATGCCGCACGCCATGGCCTTCGATTCCAAGGGCCGCCTCTTCGTCGCCGACCGCGGCAACAACCGCATCCAGATCTTCGACCAGGACGGCAAGTTTCTCGACGAGTGGAAACAGTTCAGCCGCCCCAGCGGAGTCTACATCGACAAGCGCGACGTGATCTATGTAGCCGACTCGGAATCCACGGATCGCGATGGCTACGGTCACAATCCCGGCTGGAAGCGCGGCATCAGAATTGGCAGCGCCAAGGACGGATCGGTCACCGCCTTCATCCCCGATCCATCGCCCGGCACCGGCGCAACCAGCTCGGCGGAAGGCGTCATGGCCGATTCGCAGGGCAATGTCTACGGAGCGGAAGTCCGCGAAAGGGATGTCAAGAAATACGTCAAAAAGTAGCGCGGCTCCAACACAATCCGAGGCTCTTCGGCTGGCGGAGATCGAAATCCGCCAACTGAAGGAGGATCTCGCCCACGCGCGCCAGGACCAGCAGGACATGGTCCAGCAGGACATCGCCCGCAACCACGCCGAAATGGTGCAATTGAAGCAAACCGTGGTCGCCGTGCGCGAACAGATGGAGCGGGTGCAGGCCGACAAGCAGGCCGGTATTCAGCAGGCCATGGCGGAGTCGCACGGTGTGATGGAGCACCTGAAGCAAACCATCGCGACCTTGCGTACGGAGTTGGAGCAATTGCAATTCGATAAGCAAGCGGGAATCCAGCAGGCCGTGTCTGATGCAAACGGTGAGATCACTCAACTTCACGGCGCAGTTGCCGCACTTCGCGACGAGATGGAGCGGCAGACCATCCAGCATGCCGAGGTGGTCCAGGAATTGAAACGCGCCGCCTGGGACGAACAGAAGCAGCTACAGGACACCATTGCCGCGTTACGCGATCAACTGGAGGGCAAGAATGGCCGTTAGCAGAAAAGCCAAGGCGCCAGCCCTTGCAGCCTCCAACGGTCCCGTCGTGTCGCCGCTGGAGCGAAAGCAGTTTCAGGAGATGGAGCTGCTCCTCCGCGTCTCCAAGCAGGTTGCCGCCATCGATACCCTGGACGAACTGCTGAAAACCATCGTCGAACTCAGCGCCGAGCAAACCGATGCCGACCGCGGCACCCTGTTCTTGAACGACGACCGTACTTCCGAGTTGTACTCCCGCGTAGCCCAGGGCGCGCGCGTCCGCGAGATTCGCATCATGAACAACGTCGGCACCGCCGGTCACGTCTTCACTACCGGAAAAGGGATCGTCGTGCACGATGCCTACAACGATCCCCGCTTCGATGCCGCCATCGACCGCGAAACGGGTTACACCACCAAGAGCATTGTGTGCGCCCCCATCCGCACCGCCAGGGGCGAGATCATCGGCGTCCTGCAGATGCTCAACAAGAAACACGGCGAGTTCAACTCCGAGGACTTGCGGATTCTGGAAGCCATGACCGAGCAAACGGCTCTCACTCTCCGCACCACCCAGTTCATGGAGCGCATGAGCGCCGCGCGCGAGCAGGAGATGAAGCTGCTCGATGTCGTCGCCGACATCACCTCCGATTTCGACCTGGGGACCATCCTCTCGAAGATCGTGGGCGAGGCCGCGCAGATGGTTCAGGCCGAGCGCGCGACCCTGTTCCTCAACGACGAGAAAACCAACGAGCTTTTTGCCCGCGTAGCCACCGGTGGCGCCTTCAATGAAATCCGGTTGCCGAACAGCAAAGGCATCGCCGGCGCTGTCTTCACCACGGGAAAAACCATCAATATTCCGCACGCCTACGCCGATCTCCGCTTCAATCCCGCCATCGACAAGCAGACCGGCTATTTCACCCGCTCCCTGCTCTGCGTGCCGATCATCGACAAATCGGGCAAAGTCATCGGCGCCACGCAAGCGTTGAACAAGAAGGGCGGCCCGTTCACTCAGGAAGACGAAGCCCGCCTCAAAGCATTCACTGCGCAGCTCGCCATCAGTCTGCAAAACGCTAAGTTGTTCGACGACGTGCAGAACATGAAGAACTACAACGACAGCATGCTGCAAAGCATGACCAACGGCGTAGTCACCTTGAATGAAGATGGAAAAATCGTCACCTGCAACCGCGCCGGTCTTTGTATTCTGCGCATCGCGCTGGAGGACATAGTCAACAAAACCGCCCAGGAATTCTTCGCCGGCGCGAATTCCTGGATTCTCGAGCGCATCAAAGTAGTCGACCAGACCCTGCACTCCGACATCACCATGGGCGCGGACTTGATGGTCGGCAACGACAAAGTTTCGGTGAACCTCACCGCGCTGCCGCTCATGAATCAGGAGGATGAAAAGAGCAAGAGGCTCGGGACCTTGCTGATGATCGAGGACATCAGCGCCGAGAAGCGCATGAAATCCACCATGTCGCGCTACATGGACCCCCGCCTGGCCGACCAGTTACTCGCCGGCGGCACTGAGGCGCTGGGCGGGAAAAGCGTCACCGCTACCGTCCTCTTCTCCGACGTGCGCAATTTCACCGGCATCTCCGAGGAGCTGGGCGCGCAAGCCACCATCAGTTTGCTGAACGAGTATTTCACCGCCATGGTCGAAGTCATCCAGAAGCAGGGCGGCATGCTCGACAAGTTCATCGGCGATGCCATTATGGCCGTCTTCGGTCTCCCCATCGCGCATGAGGACGACGAAGACCGCGCCGTGCGCGCCGCCATTGGAATGATCACCGAATTGCGGCGCTTCAATGCCGACCGCGTCGCCAACGGCAAGAAGCCCATCGACATCGGCATCGGACTCAATACTGACGTTGTTGTCTCCGGCAATCTCGGCTCGCCCAAGCGCATGGATTACACCATCATCGGCGACGGCGTGAACCTGGCATCTCGCCTGGAGAGCGCGTGCAAGCAGTATTCAACTCACATTCTGCTCAGCGAAAATACTTTCAAAAAGCTGCAAGGAATCTACCGCGTCCGCGAAGTGGACCACGTCATTGTCAAAGGCAAGCACGAGCCTGCGGCGATTTACGAAGTTCTCGATTATCACACCGACGAGACTTTTCCGAACCTGATGGACGCGGTCAACCAATTCAAGAGCGCTCTCTCCTGCTACCGGAAAGGTAGTTGGGACAAGGCCGCGGAAGGTTTCCGCCATGCCCTGGAACTGAATCCCAACGATGCCCTGCCGAAGATGTACATCGACCGCTGCGAGACCTTGAAGGCCAACCCGCCAGCCGACTGGAATGGCGTCTGGGTCATGAAAACGAAATAGCCTGCGTCAGGGTTTCGACACGAATAACGCCGGGACCATACAAAGGGCCCAGATCACCGCCATCATCAGCGTGAACGGCGCGTACACCCGCCGCTCCAGTACGCTGTCCCGCGGCTTCTCCGGATTGTAATAGACCATCACTTCGCCGCCCTTGGGATATCGCGCCGCAACGCCCGCCGAGGCGCTGGGCAACAAGGCTCTCGCCTCGCCAAACCAGATTCGCTTGCCGCTGAACTCCTCCCCGTTGACCATGTACGTGTACTCAACGGCCGGGTATCTCGGGCCGGGCCAACAGAACGTGACTCGCCCCATTGTGGATGGCCAACTCTCCGACGCATCCGCCTTCACCTTCAGCCGCACCCACAAACCGAACAGGATCGCCGAAGGAGAAAAGAACGCGGCCCACAGTAACAAGGTCTGCAATTGGCCCATGCTCACGATATGATGCAAGATACCATGATGCGTGCAGCGATTCTCGCCGTCGCCATTCCATTTCTCGCGCTGGCGCAATCTCCCGGCAGCGCGGATGCGAAGCCGCTCCGCTTGGCCATCGCCGGACTCGTTCACAGCCACGTCAGTGGATTCTTGAACAGCGTCAAGTCCCGCAAGGATGTCGAAATCGTCGGCGTATTCGATCCCGATACTGCGCTGCACGCAAAATATGGCCAGCGCGCCGGCCTCGCCAAAAGCGTATTCTTCACCGACCTGCGCACCATGCTCGACACCACGCATCCGGAAGCCGTAGCCACGTTCACCAGTACCTACGATCACCCTGCGATCGTCGAAGCCTGCGCCGTCCGCCACATTCCCGTGATGATGGAAAAACCTCTGGCCGTCAGCATGGATCACGCGCGCGCCATCCAGGCATCGGCCGCGCGCGCCGGCATTCCCGTCATCGTCAACTACGAAACCACCTGGTACAAGAGCCACGCAGCGATGTGGGGCTTGACCAAGCAGCAGCGCGCGGCGGGCGATATCCGCAAGATGGTCGCCATGGACGGCCACCAGGGGCCGAAAGAAATCGGCGTGCCGCCGGAATTTTTCGACTGGCTCACCGACCCGCTGAGGAACGGCGCGGGCGCGCTATTCGATTTCGGATGCTACGGTGCGAACCTGATGACCTGGATGATGGACAACCAGCGCCCGCTCTCGGTCACAGCAATCGCGCAGCAATTCAAGCCTCAGATCTATCCTCTCGTCGACGACGAAGCCACCATCCTGCTCGAATATCCAAAGGCGCAGGGCATCATTCAGGCATCCTGGAACTGGCCGTTCAACCGCAAGGATTTCGAAGTGTACGGCGAGCGCGGTTACACCATTGCAGTCGGCGGCAATGTGCTGCGCGTCCGCATGCCCTCCGATCGCGAGGAACAATCGCGCGCTACGCTTCCCGATCTCGCGCCCGAACAGCGCGACTCCGTCTCCCATCTCACCGCCGTCGCGCGCGGCAAAATCAAACCTTCTGGGTTGTCTTCGCTCGAAAACAACATGATCGTCACCGAAATTCTAGGTGCCGCGCGCGAATCGGCCCGCACCGGCGAAACTGTTCGGCTCGCTGAACGCCGGTGAAGCATCGTCTCCTCTTCCTCGCCGAACGCTACCCGCCCGACCTCGGCGGCGTCGCCACCAGTGCCAGCCGGATCTCGCGCTCGCTCGCCGCCAGTGGAGCTGAAGTCGATGTCATCGCGTGGACCCGCAGCTTGCAGCCGGGCGTAGTGGTTCACGACCCAGGTAATCCATCCGTGTACCGCATGGGCCGCTTCCGCGAGTGGGACTCCACCATGCCCCACACGCTCAACCTTTTCGATTGGCTGATCAGCGAGCGTTCCTACCACGCCATCTGGGGGCACTATCTCGCACCCGCCGGATTTCTGGCCACCTGGTTCGGACGCCTGAAGAATATTCCCGCCACGGTAAGTATTCGCGGGAACGATCTCGATCGCGACATGTACCCGCCCGGCGACTTCGCCCGCCTGCGCTGGACTCTGGAGAACGCCGATTGCATCAGCGCCGTCACCAAGGATCTTGCCGCGAAAGTTGCGGCGCTCAGCGGCAGGAACGACGTCGTGTACCTGCCGAACGCGGTCGACCCGGAAGCGTTTCGGCCAGTGGCTGCACCGCCTCGCGCGAAGCTGGGAATCGGCGCCGATGAGGCTGTGCTCGGTTTCGCCGGTGAACTGCGCGAGAAAAAGGGGCAACAGTTTTTACTCCAAGCCCTCCGCCGCGTCCGCGAGACTCGACCCGCGTGTCTGCTGGTCATCGGCGAAGTGCGGCCCTCCGAAATGCCGCGCCTCATGCAGTCGCTTGGCGTGGGCAACCTCGAAGAGCATCGCATCCTGGTCACCGGCCAGTTAGCAAACCCAGCCGAAGTAAATGAACACCTGCAACTCTGTGATGTCTACCTGCAGCCGTCGCTGTGGGACGGCATGCCGAACGCGTTGCTAGAAGCTATGGCCGCGGGCTGCGGTTGCATCGGTAGCGACGCCGGCGGCATTCCGGAAATCATCAGCGACGGCGTGAACGGAATCATCGTTCCCAGGTGGGAGCTTCATCGCTTGGGCGAATTCGTGTTGGATTGGCTTGCCGCCGATCCCGAATACCGCGTGCGCATCAAGCAAGCCGCGCGTGATCGCGTAGTCGCCGATTTCAGCTTCGACCGGGAACGCCACCACCTTCAGTTGATTTTAGACCGGCTTCTTCATAAGCCGTGATCAGCGCCTGCCCAGCGCGCTCCCAAGTGTAGTTCGCCAACACATGCGCCCGCCCCTGCTCTCCGATCTTCGCCGCCAACTCTCGATCCGCAGCCAGCCGCAACGCAGCCTGCGCGATCTGATCCACCGACCCAGGCTTCACCAACAGAAAATGCACCCCATCGCAACCCAACTCGCGCACCACCGGCAGATCGGACGCGATCACCGGCACGCCCGCCGCCATGCCTTCCAGAATCTTCAACGGACAACACCCCTGCACAACATTCCGATCATTCAAAGCAAGCGGCGCCAGCACAACATCGGAATCGCGCAAATGCCCACTCAACTCATCCTGCGACATCGCCGGCAAAACCGTCACGGCGCTACCGACCCCCAATTTCGTCGCCAGAGCCATCAGCGAATCCATCTCCCGCCCACTCCCAGTTCCAATAATCGTAAGAGTAGCTGCGTGCGAAGCACGCACCTGCGCGAGCGCCCGAATCCCCAACTCAACCCCTTGCCACGGCGAAAGCGTCCCAAAATAAATCATCCGCATTTGTGGGGCAGGATGGCATCCTGCGGCGGGCTGGCAGCCCGCCCAAACCCCATTAGGAATCACGCGTATCTTCAAATCGTCAACACCCCTCTCCGACCTCAAATACCCAGCCGTAACCCCGCTAGGCGTAATCACCACCTCAGCCGCCTCCAAACAAACCCGCTCCTGCACAAGAATCTTCCGCATCAACTCCCGGTCATCCTCCATCCCCGGATACCGGTACTTCAACTCAATCGACGGCAGCCCATTCACCTCAAACACCAGCTTCGCCCCGCGCGCCAGTTCCACCAGCGGCAACCCCTCGAAAATGGATCGAAACTGAATCGCCTCGAACTCCCGCCCCCGCAGCCACAGCTCCAGAAATCGCCGGAAGCACAGTACGCGATCGATCAGCGATTCACCCATCGCCGGCAGTTCCGTATGAAACACTCCCGGCCATCGTTCACAGCACATCACCGATTCCAGTCCCTCAGCTACTGTCACCAGTTCCACTCCGCCGAACCCCGCGCCCAGCGCTCGCGCGAAGGCCTCGATGTGCGTAGCCGCACCCTTCGGCGCAGGCACCGTGTCGAACGAAATGTACGCAATGCGCGCCGGAGCCATGCTCTGATAAGATAACCGAAACCGTCGACCATGGCCATCGATACCGCAAAACTTCAGAAAGAGGGAGTGTACGACGCCCGCGCGCCCCTCCGCTCGCTGCTCGAAGACTTGGACCAGATCGGCAACATGGTGCAGGCCGCCGAGGCAAAACGTCACCGCGTGCGCCTTTACTCCGGCGTGGCGATGATCGTCGGTCTGTTAAGCGCCGTCGTCGCCGGCATCGTCAACAGCAACGCTTTTGGATTTTGTGCCTTCCTGGCCTTCACGGCCGGCGTCGGCTTGTTCATCTATTCTTTCGTCACCGGGCGCGACCTGCACAAGCATCACGACCGTTACGACTTGCTGAAGGAACTCTCCAAGACTCTGCAGCACGACGCCGATCCGCAGGCGAAGTTTTCCGTTCACCTCGCCCTGAAAGCCCAGCCAAAACTCCTCCGTGCGGAACCCTTTCCGCAACGCAAAAACGGCAAGCAGGAGTTTTTCGAGGAAGACTTTCTCTCCATCGGGGGCGAGTTGCTGGACGGCACGTTCCTCGAAGAGAGCGTCACTGAGCTGACCCGCAAGCGCAGCTACACCAATCCGCGCGGCAAGTCGAAGACGAAAACCCGCAGCCGCTACCAACTGGCCGTGCGGCTCGGTTATCCCAGCGATGTTTATGGCGACGCACGCCCGGCTCAACAGGCGCTAAACGAGGAGATCCGCGTGCCCGCTACCGCAACCATCAAGGACGTCGGCGTCAGCGAGAAGACCATCGCAGTGAAAGCGATGGTGCAGGCGGAAAAAGAAATCCCGCAGACCAGCGCAATGGTGTGCCTGGGCGCTTACCGCATCTTGAATCTCGCGCGCCGTGCCGCCGGAGGAGCGAAATGAATCCGACAGGTTTCGCCTGCCCGCGCCGCGTCGGTTTTCTGTTCCCTCATGCCTGCGACCGCTTGACTCCCATCGGCTGCCCGGATTGCAATGGCGGCCAAGTGAACGACCCGTTCGCCCAACGCACCGACCGTTACGGCTACAACGAATACGACAACTACAGCGGCGTGGCATCCGGCGTCTACGGCGGACCGCACGACTTCACCGAGGCCGACGGAGAAACACTGGTTCGCAAGCGCCGGACCTACGAAGACGATCTGAACAAGAGCTGATGCCCGCCGCAGGCGATGCGCCGTGGCTCATCTACGCGCTCGGCGGCGGTTGGGGGCACTTGACCCGAGCAGTTGCTCTGGCGCAAGCAACTCCTGCCCGGATTCTCACTAACTCGCCCTACGCCGCTCGGGTCCGGCGCGCCATGCCGGAACTGGATCTGCTGGCGCTGGATCCCAACTTGCCAATCGCTCAAGCGCGTATCGAAATAGTTGAGAAGATCCGCGCCGCGGCGCCCGCCTGCCTGATCGTCGATACGTTCCCGCGCGGGTTGGGAGGGGAGTTGGCCGGCACGCTCCATTCACTCGCGCCTATGAAAGTCCTGGTCCATCGCGACCTCAACCCGCACTACGTCGCCACAGCTCACCTGAAAGATTTCGTTCGATCGCACTACGATTTGATTCTCATCCCGGGCGAAAACGAAGGGCGCGCGTTCGCCGATCTTCCCGCTGCCGCCATCACTGCGCCATGGCTGGTGCGGCCGCAACCTAGGCCAATCATCCATACTGACATCCTGATTTGCGCCGCCGGACCGATCGAGGAATTGACATGGTATGGCGCAGTTGCCGCCGAACTCCAAGCCCGTTCCAAAGCGATCGTCCGCTGCGTGGCGCCCATCTGCCCGCCTGATTGTCCCGCAGAGTGCTGGCTCGAGTATTGGCCTGCCGCCGATCTGATCGCGGCAGCAGATGTGGTCATCGGAGGCGCGGGCTACAACACCATCCACGAGTGCCTGGCCTACAATGTTCCACTCATCGCGCGTCCCTGGCTCAGAGCTTACGATCGCCAATGGCTCCGCGCCCGCCGTGCGGCAAAGCGCGGCGTAGTCGCCATCGTCGACCGTCCGGACGAGGCCGCCACGGCCGCCCTCCGTCAATTGCGAAGGCCGAAGGCCCGCGCTGCGAGTGAAATCCGTAATGGCGCGGACCAAGCTGTCGCGCGAATCTCAGCTTGCCGGCTTGTGAACCAGCCCGACAATCGCCGCAAATAAGCGCGATTTCACCACATACCGC
>DASQGY010000061.1:0-17012 GCA_035632375.1 Bryobacteraceae bacterium
GCCGTCGCGTTCGACGATGGTGGCTTTGATTTCGCCGACCTTTTGGTCCAGCAGGATCTGGTGGGGCAGTTTGCCGTCCACGATCTGCTGCCGGATTTCGGGAACGCAGCGCGGGCACAGCGAATCGGTCTCGCGCGGCCAGCCGAGTGGCGGCTTCTGCTTTTCGTAACTTTTCAGCAGCGGCTTGTCCGACCATTTCGGTTTGAAAGACGGGTTCTGACTGATTTGATTGAGCTTATCGAATACAAACCAGGCTGCGCCCGCTCCCGTAGTAACGGCCTTCTCGAGGTACTTGATAGGCTTGTGCATTTCTCATGAGTATAACGAAGCTGGATTAAGGAGGCTACACGAATGTGTTAAAGGGGTGGTTTTTAGCCCTCGATGGCGATATCCACTGGCTGAACGGTTTGCGGTCCTAATGATTGAAAACGCAAGGCTTAGGTAACGGTAACACGTTTCTGGCATGATGGTAGGGTGACCGCCGCCGAAATCAAGCGTTTTGCCCGGGAGTGCGGCTTCGAACTGGCTGGAATCGCCCGCGCCGAACCGCTTCCCGAGGACTTCCAGCGCTATCAGGCTTGGGTGGATGGCGGGATGGCCGGCGCGATGGGATACCTGACCGACCGGCGTGCCGGGATGCGAGCCGATCCGCGCTTGATGCTGGCTTCCGCGCGATCGATTATCTCGGTCGGCAAGCTGTACAACGGGGCGCAGGCGCACTCCACCGACGTAAGCGATCCCGAGCTGGCGTGGATCTCGCGCTACGCCTGGGGCGACGATTATCACGAGGTGGTCCGGCGGGGCCTGGAGAAGCTGGTGGAGAAGATGGGGCCGGGGCATGAGTGGAAGATCTGCGTCGACACCTGCCCGTTGCTGGAGCGCTCCTACGCGCAGCAGGCGGGGCTCGGGTGGGTCGGGAAGAACACGTGTTTGATCAACCAGGAGATTGGGTCGTGGTTTTTCCTGGGCGAGATCCTGACGTCGCTGGAGATTGAGCCCGATTCCCCGCCCCCGGATCGCTGTGGGACGTGTGCGCGCTGTATCGACGCCTGCCCGACTGCGGCGATTCCCGCAGCCGGTTATGAAGTGGACGCACGGCGCTGCATTCCGTATTTCACGATCGAGCTGCACGGGGTGATTCCGGAGGAGATGCGCGGTCAGATGGGGCAGAACATCTTCGGGTGCGATATTTGCCAGGATGTGTGCCCGTGGAATCGGCGCGCGCCCGTGGCGGATGAGCCGTCGTTTGAGCCGAAGCATTTCGCACCGGCGCTGGAGGACTTGGCCGGCCTGACTGAAGGCCAGTTCCGGGAGATGTTCCATGCGAGCCCGATTCAGCGGGCAAAGTATGCGGGGTTTTTGCGGAACGTGGCGATCGCGATGGGGAACAGTGGGCAGGCGAAATTTCGGGAGCCGCTGGAGAAGCTGGCGGAGTTTCCGAATGAGTTGGTGGCGGAGCATGCGCGGTGGGCGCTCAATCAGTTACGGGGGTAAGTGGCGCATCGTAAATCAGAACGAGCGCTGCACTCTGGTTTTGCAAAAAACGAACCCAACTTTTAGAAACTCCTTTCTGTTCAGTCATTTGTAACGGTCAAGCACTCACAGGCTAAAGCCTGTGCTACCACGTGCTGACAGGTTACAGAGCAAAACTTGTCAGCAAGTGGTAGAACAGGCTTTAGCCTGTTTGCTTTTTTCGGTTTCCGAGATCAGCATGGTTAGCGAGGTTCGGAAGGGTGCGAAATCCGTAGAAGTTGCGTTACTCGCCGAAGCCGGGCTTGGTGATTGGGACCTCGGTCACCTTTGGGGCGTACTTGCCTACTGATTCCCGGATCTTTGCGGCGTTGCCTACCAGGACGAAGGTCAGGCCGCCCGACTTGTAGTATTTCTTCGCCGCGGCGTTTGCGTCGGCCAGGGTCACGGCGTCGATCTGGGAGAAGAAATCGTCCACTTCGGCGCGACCCAGGCCGTATAGCTCCATCTCAGACAGGACCGTGGCGAGTTGATCGGTGGTTTCCAGGCGCTGCGTCGGGAACGTGCCCTTGATGTAGGCCTTCACCGAAGCGAGTTGCTCGGCGGTGATGCCCTTCTCGCCGAGTTCCTTGAGAATATCGAGCGCCAGGTCGATGGCCTTTTCGGTGGTTTCGGTTTTGGTGTAGGTGTCGATCACGATGGCCCCGGGCAGGCGGCCCTGCTGCAGTTGGGATCTGGCGCCGTAGGTGAGGCCGGTCTTAACGCGCAGCGCCTCGTTGAGCATTGAGGTGAAACGGCCGCCGAAGAGGGTGTTGAGCAGCATCAGTTTCACGCGCTCCGGGTTCTTGCGGTCGATGCCCGGCTGTCCGATGTAGAAATACGTTTGTGTTGCGTCGGGCTTGTCGACCAACAGAAGGCGCGCGCCGCCGGCGGGCGACGAAGCCTTGGCCCATTCCACGGCTTTGCCCGCCGGGATGCTACCGAAAGCGTCGCGAATTTTCGAAGCGGCCGCAGCCGAGTCAAAATCGCCGCTGACAATCACGATGATGTTATGGCCGACGTAATTGCGGGCGTGGAAATCGACGATGTCCTGGCGCTGGATTCGAGCGAGAGTGATTTCATCCGGCGGGTGTCCATACGGATGATTCGGCCCGAAGAACGCCGCCTGGAAATAGCCGCCAATCGAGGCGGCGGGGTTGTCTTTCACCGCCTTCGCGCCGTCCACGCGCTGGGCCAGAATCTTGTGGACCTCGGCTTCGGGAAACGTGGGATGGAACGCGGCGTCGGTGATGAGATCCAGGCCGCGGTCGAAATCCTTTTTCAGGAATTCGCCGAAGATGGTGGTGGCGGGAGTTTGTCCGGCGTCGCCCGCGCCGAAGTTGCCGCCGAGGAAATCCAGTTCTTCGGAAAACTGATCGGCGGTGCGCTTGGCGGTGCCTTTGCGCAGCAGTTGGGCGGTCACGCTGGCGAGTCCGGCGAGATTCGGTGGATCGGCTTCCGTGCCGCCCTTCACCAGAACGCGGAACTGCACCAGCGGAACGCCCGTGCGGGGCATCAGATCGACGACGACGCCGTTGGGCAGCACCTGATGCGTGAACGGCGGCAGCTTCACCTGCGCCGACAAGCAAGCTGCCGCGGCCATTGCAATCAGACTCCATCGGGCGATCATTATTTTGTCTCCGTGGGGCGCGCGGCAGGCCGTGGCCCGGTTTTTTCGGGAATCAGTGTGGCGACGGTGCGATTTTTTTCCGTAAGATACTTCGCCGCGACGCGCTGGATGTCGGCAACGGTCACTGCTTCGTAGGCCTGCTCGACGGTGTATAGCTTGTGGTAATCGCCGTAGAACACTTCGTACGTACCCAGGAGATTCGCGCGGCCGTTGATGGTTTTCAACTGGCGATAGTGATCGGCCAGCAACTGGTTCTTGGCCTTACGCAGTTCCTGATCGGTCACCGGCTGGTTGCGCACGCGATCCAGTTCTTCGAACAACACCTTCTCGGCGCGCGCCGGTTCGATGCCGCTTCTCGGCTGCAGGTTGAAGATCATGATGCCGGGATCGAGCGTGGTCGACCGAAAAACGCCGACATTCAGGACCAATTGTTCCTTGTCCACCATACGGCTGTAAAGGCGCGAGCTCTGGCCGCGGGTGAGGATGGTTTCCATCAGATCGAGCGCCCATTCGTCGGCGTTCTTCGATTCCGGAACGTGATAGGCGACCATCTCGATGGGCAGTTGTGCGGCCTTGGTTACCGTAACGCGCCGCTCGCCGAGCTGTTCCGGCTCCTTGGTCCGCACGGGAGGCGGCGGTTCCTGGCGAGGAATCGGCTCGATGTATTTCTTGGCCAGCGCGAAAACGTTCGCAGCGGAAACATCGCCGACAACAACCATGGTGCAGTTATTTGGCGCGTAGCCCATGCGGAAGTGGTTCTTGAGATCGTCCATGGTCCACGCTTCGATGTCCGACGGCCAGCCGACCACTGGCCAGTGATACGGATGCGCCGTGAATGCCGCGGCGCGGAGCTGCTCGAACAAGATGCCGAAATTGCTGTTGTCCACGGAGCTACGGCGCTCGGAATATACCACGCCGCGCTCGGACTCGATGATTTTCGGATCGAAGGCGAGGTCGCGGATGCGGTCGGCCTCCATGTCCATCATCAGCTCCAGGGATTTGCTGGGGAACCAATCCTGATAGACGGTGTCGTCGGTGGAAGTGTAGGCGTTATTATTGCCGCCGTTCTTTTCCATCTGTACGTCGAACTGGCCGGGGCCGTATTTCTTGGCGCCGTTGAACATCATGTGTTCGAAGAAGTGGGAGAGGCCGGTGGCGCCGGGGTGTTCGTTGCGCGACCCGATTTTGTAGAAGAAGTACATCGCAACGTTGGGGATATTGTGATCCTCCTGGACGAGGATCTTCATGCCGTTCGAGAGGCTGTCCGTTTTGACGTCGGCGGGTTGAGCGACGGCGAGGGCGGTGGCGGTGAAAAGGAGAAAAAGCGAGCGCATGGGATCACAATATCAGAAGCGATCGGAACCGCGTGGGTATACTGAAGAGGGGCATGTGAGTGCGTCTCGAATGGGATGCGCGAAAGGCCAATGCTAATCGGTGGAAACACGGCGTTTCGTTCGAAGAAGCTTCGAGCGTTTTCGATGATCCATTGTCGGCAACTGGTGACGACCGGATCATTCGATCGATGAGAAACGTTTCGTGACGTTCGGATTCTCATCCTCTGGACGGCTCCTGGTAGTTGCCCATACATAGCAGGACGACGCGATCCGAATTATCAGCGC
This sequence comes from Bryobacteraceae bacterium, assembly GCA_035632375.1. GTDB lineage: Bacteria > Acidobacteriota > Terriglobia > Bryobacterales > Bryobacteraceae > Palsa-89. Next base: position 4,759 of record DASQGY010000061.1, read on the forward strand.
CCGGCAAGCGACGCGGGCGGAGAGGCAGCTCTATGAAGAAGGCTAGGAAGGTCAGCGCTGATGAACTCAGATCCGAATACTCGCGATCGGAATTTCGTGGGCTCGCTCGCGGGAAATACGCCGCGCGGCTTCGCGAGAAATCGAACGTTGTAGTTATCGATCCTGAAGTCGCCGATCTGTTTCCAAATGGAGAATCGGTCAACGCCGCGTTGAGAGCTTTGGCGGAAATCGTGAAGCGCACCCGGCCGTCGCGACGCCGGTAAGAGGCCGCGGGCGCCGAGATGAGTCTCGGCGCGGCACGCAGGAGTGCGTGCGCTACACGGCCATCCGAGGCAATATTGAGAGCACTGGCTAAAACCGCCTGATTCCGGTTTCTGGATTGTGGCTCCTGGATTCTGCCATCATGGAGTCCATGTCCACTAATGAGGAACTGCAGGAGCACGCTGAGCACGCCAAGGATCCGTTCGATAAGCGGGTCGCCGGGACCATGGCCATCATTGCCGCGGTTCTTGCGGTGGTGTCGGTGCTGGGCCACATCACCACCACCGAGGAATTGCTCAAACAGCAGAAGGCGTCGGATCAGTGGTCGTATTATCAGGCGAAGTCCATCCGGCGGTATCAATCGGAGGTGGCTCGCGACATGTTCGCTCACTTGAAGAGTGAAGCGCTGAGCGAGCAGTACAACAAGAACGCCGAGAAGTACCGGAAGGACGATGAGGACATTCAAAAGGAAGCGCAGGCGCTGGAGAACGAGAGCCACCTACGCGGACGGCAGGCGTTGCGCCTTCACTTTGGCGAAGTTTTCCTGGAAGTATCGATAGTGTTTGCGTCGTTAGCGATTCTCTCCAAACGTCCGGCGCTCTGGTACGGGTCCATCCTGGGTGGCGCGGCCGGCGTCGTCCTGGCGGCCACCACCTTGCTGGTGGCGTAGCGCCAGTGTCAACATGGAAATGAATGGTTGAAAATATTACGCCGGGCGTGTCGGCCCGGAATGCTCGCGTGGTGTTATTCGATTTCGACGGCACGCTCTCTCTCATCCGCTCCGGCTGGATGAACGTCATGGTGCCCATGATGGTGGAGATTCTCCTGGAATTGAAGAGTGGCGAAACGGAAGACGAGCTGCGTGCGGTGGTGGAGAATTTCGTGTGGAAACTAACCGGCAAGGAAACCATCTATCAGATGATCGCCTTCGCCGAGGCGGTGGAATCGCGCGGCGGCACGGCCTTGGAGCCGCTGGAGTACAAGAAGATGTACTTGGATCGGCTGTGGTTGAAGATCGAGAGCCGTGTGGAGGCGCTGCGAAAGGGCCAAGCCGATCCGGACAAGTACCTGGTGCCCGGATCTCGCGCGCTGCTTGAAAAACTGAAGGATCGCGGGCTGAAGATGTATTTGGCCAGCGGGACCGATGAGATCTACATGAAGGAAGAGGCACGACTGCTCGGCGTGACCCAATATTTCGAAGGTGGCGTCTATGGCGCGCTCGACGACTACAAGAGCTTCTCTAAAGCGATCTTGATCCAGCGGATTCTTTCCTCGGCCGAGTTTCAAGGCAACCAATTCCTAGGTTTCGGTGACGGCTACGTGGAGATCGAGGAAGTGAAGAAAGTCGGCGGCGTGGCCGTGGGCGTCGCCAGCGAAGAGCCGGAATGTACACGCGTGGATGAATGGAAGCGCCGCAGGCTGATTGGCGTAGGCGCGGACTATATCGTTCCGAATTTTCTGTCCCGCGAAGAGTTATGCTCAAACCTGTTCCCTGATTGATGCCCTCCAAGTATCAGCTTTTTGACCGGTCGCGGCTGCGGTTGAGACCGCTGGAAGAACGCACGCACGACTTGCACCTGGATCGCTGGCTGGGGCTTGAGGATGCAACACCGGATTTCCAGCATCCCGATCTGTCGACCGTAGGCGCGCGTTTGCGGTCGGCGCAGGAGGCAGGTGCGGCGCGGGTATTAATCATGGGCGCGCACGTGATCCGGGCCGGAGTAAACCGTCACGCCATCGATCTGATGGAGCGCGGTTTTGTGGATCATGTGGCGATGAACGGCGCGGGAGCGATCCACGAATACGAGTTGGCCCGGATTGGCGCGACTACCGAAAGTGTGGAGCGCTACATTCGCACCGGCGAGTTCGGATTGTGGCGCGAGACCGGCGAGCTGAACGAGTGGGTGACGGAAGCAGACGACCTGTCGCTCGGCCTGGGGGAAAACATAGGGCGGCGATTGATCGAGAGCAACTTTCCGCACCGCCACCTGAGTATTCTTGCGGCGGCGCACCGGCTGTCGGTGCCGGCGACGGTGCACGTAGGCATCGGGTACGATATCGTTCACGAGCATCCGAATTGCGATGGAGCGGCTTACGGCGCGGCCAGCTATCGCGATTTCCTGATGTTCGCGCATACGCTGGAGCGGCTGGAGGGAGGAGTGGTATTGAGCTTCGGCTCGGCGATTATGGCCCCCGAGGTCTACTTGAAAGCTTTGGCCATGGTGCGCAACGTCGCTCACCAGCATGGGCGAAGCATCCGGCAATTTACCACGGCGGTCTTCGACATTTGCCCGATCCAGGGCGATTTTCGCTTGGAACTCAAGCGCTCCGATCCGGGCTATTACTTTCGGCCTCACAAGACCATGCTGGTGCGTACTGTGGCAGATGGCGGCGAGAGCTTCTATTTTCAGGGCGAGCACCGGGCCACACTTCCGGCGCTGCGGCGGGAGCTGGTGAAGACCGGGTAAACTGACGCAAATGACGGTCGCCGAAATTCTCGCTGCCCTGCCTCGCTATTCCGTTCTGGTGTGCGGTGACATTTGCCTGGATCGCTGGTGTACCTATGACGGCGCCACTGCCGAGCCGTCGCGTGAAACCGGAATCCCGAGAATCGGCGTAGTGTCGACGGAAGTGACGCCGGGCGCCGGGGGGACGGTAGCGAACAATGTCGCCGCTCTCGGCATTCAGCGAGCAGCGGTTCTGGGCGTGATCGGGGACGATGGCTTTGGTTATGAGCTGACGCACGCGCTCAACTCGCGAGGTATCTCCACCGACCTGTTGGTCCGAACGAAAGAGATACCGACCTTTACCTACACCAAACTCATCAATGCCGCGACTGGTCTGGAGGATCTGCCACGGGTGGACTTCATCAACACGCGCCCACTTTCCGAAGCGCTGGAAGAACAAATCCGGGGCTACTTGCGCGACTACGCCGACAGCTTCGACATCATTTTCGTCTCCGATCAGGCGGAAACCAAGCGCGGCGGCATCATAACGCAGGCGGTGCGGGAGCAACTTGCCGAGTTGGCCGAAAAACATCCGGACAAGGTAGTGCTGGTGGACTCCCGCGTACGCGTGGAACGATTCCGCCGGCTGATTCTCAAGCCGAACGAGCAGGAGGCCGCGGCCGCGTGCATTGGACTTTTCGGTGAAGTGAACTATCAACGCTTGCGCGCGCACGCCGAATCGAAGCTGATGTTCGTCACCAAGGGGTCCGAAGGGGTGGTAGTGGTGGAAGAAGGGCGGGAGACGCTGGTGGCCACGCGAGCGATCGAGAAACCGGTGGACATCTGCGGCGCGGGCGACAGCTTCTCGGCTGGTTTGGGAACGGCGCTCGCGGTGACCAAATCGCCGGTAGAAGCGGCGCGGTTCGCCAATCTGGTGGCGTCCATCACCATCATGAAGAAAGGCACGGGCACGGCGAGTCCGGAGGAACTGCTGGCTGCCGCGGCCGAATGAGCACGCTGGCCATCGATGTAGGTGGCACGAAGTTTTCGATGGCGGTCTTTGAGGGCGACCGCATGGTGGAGCGCGAGTCGCGGGCGACGGATCGAGAGGGTGGGCGCGAGTGGATGCTGCAGCAGATCGCGGCTATCGTGGGGCGCTGGAAAACGCAGTATGCGTTCGAGCGGTGTGGGATCGGGTTCGGCGGCCCGGTGTTGTTCGATCGGCAGCGGATTGTGCTGTCCACGCATGTCGGCGGTTGGAGCGATTTCGATCTACCGGCATTTGTTCAGGACCTGATCGGCGCGCGGCCGGTGATGGATAACGATGCCAATGTAGGCGCGCTAGGGGAGGCTTTGTACGGAGCTGGACGCGGCTACCGACCGCTGTTCTACATGACCCTGTCCACGGGTATCGGCGGCGGGATCGTCACCAGTGGCGAGACGGTTTATCGTGGCGCGGATTCGTACGCCGGCGAGATTGGGCACATCACCATTCGCCCGGATGGCCCGGAATGCCTGTGCGGCTGGCGCGGGTGTTTCGAGCGGATGTGTTGCGGGCTTTGGCTGGAGCGCGATCATGGCCGGCCGGCGAAAGAATTGATGCAGGACGCGGCGTTTGTGGAGCGCTACGTGGTGGACCTGGCGATGGGCTTGAAGGCCGCGATCATGTTGCTGAACCCGGCGCGGATTGTGATCGGCGGGGGAATTGCCAAAGCGGGTGATGCGGTGTTCGTGCCGTTGCGATCGGAATTGCGGCGGCAGATCACGGATTGGTCGCGGGCGCGGATCGATGTGGTTCCGGCGGGGTTGGGTGACGACAGCGTGTTGTACGGTGCGATGGCTTTGGCTACGCTTTGATCCAGGCGTGCTTCGGGTCGTCCGACCACGCGCCGTAGGTGCGGCCTTCGCCCGCTAGGATCCAGGTGTAGTTCAGTGTGTAGCCGGGGCAAGCCACAACCGGGTGATAACCGCGCGGGATCAAGACGGTGTCGCCGTGCTGGACGGCGTAGGATTCGTCGAATGGATCGGGGTCGGCGGGGTCGGTGTAGACGCGCATGAATCCGAAACCTTGCTTTGGCTCCACCTGGAAGTAGTAAACCTCTTCCATGGGGACCTCGGCGGGAGGGGCAAACTTGTCATGTTTGTGTGGGGGGCAGCTCGACCATCCGCCGGGATGATTCACCGTTTCACCGCAAATGAGATGAGCTGCTGGGACATTGTCGGCGATGTGGGTGAATACGGTGCGCGTCCAATTGTCCTTGCCGACACTCTTGGGAACGGCGGGACACACGCCGGGAGTCGCACCGGGATTGCCCAATGCGCCACCGACGGTGATGCGCGCCGAGCCATTCAGAGCCGTCAGCTTCACCTTGGAGCCGGACGGTACGTATACCATGGGGCCGCCGCTGGCAATGGAACTCCGGGCGGGAACCTGCGTATTCCAGCGGCCACCGGCGCTTTCGACGTCGACTCGCACGGGACCGGTATAGAAGTCCAGCGACAGCTCGTCGTCGCCGCTTTCGAACGCGTGATCGCGGAGGTTTCCGCCGAGCTCGACGATCTGAAACGAGAGATATTTCAGATCCTTGCCGCGAGTGGCCACCTGGTAGACGCCTGGGGAATCGCCGGGCGACTTGATATGCAACTTCATTATTCCCACGCTAGCACGCGCGTGCGGTATGAATAAACAGTGGTCAGCGGATTTTATCCCATTTTGACTCCCGGACCGATGTCAATGATCGATGCCGCCGATGCAGTCCTAGAAGGCGGCGCGCGCATTTTGCAATTCCGTTTCAAAGGATTTTTGTCACGCGAGGTGTTCGAAGACGCCCGGCGTGTGAGTGAAATGTGCCATCGCGTGGGAGCGCAGTTCATCATGAACGACCGGGCGGACATGGCCATGCTGATTGGCGCGGGGCTGCATCTGGGTCAGGAGGACTTGCCGCCTGGGGACGCGCGCAGAATCATGCCCGCCGGCAGCCTGATCGGGTTCTCGACGCACAACGAGGCTCAACTTCGCGCGGGGGATCGGGAACTGGTGGATTATCTGGCCATCGGGCCGATCTTTGCGACTGGAACAAAGGACAATCCCGACCCGGTAGTTGGGGTCGACGAACTGCGGCGGCTCCGCGGTTTCACGAAAAAGCCGCTAGTGGCGATCGGCGGAATCACGCGCGAGAGCGGACCAGCGGTGTTCGGAGCCGGCGCCGACGCGGTGGCCGTGATCGGCGATCTATATCCCGATCCCTGCACAAAAGCGGCGCTACGCTCGCGAACCGAAGAGTGGCTGGCTATTTGTTCGTCGAGTAGACAACGACAACCGTAGTCTCGCCGCCTTCCACGCTGGTAGTCACAGCCACGGTGTGCTTATTGGCTTCATCTTGCGCGGAAATCATCCCGCCAGAGGTTGAGCCACTCTGGCTGGTGACGTTGGAGACTATCTTCAGGCCCAGCGTAGCGAACGATTCCTTGTAGTAGTTGGCGACCTTTTCGGCGTCATCCTTGGTCTTGAAGGTGACTGTTCCGCCGTCGCCGTCGGCGGTCGACGCAGTTGCACCTTGCGGATCGGACCCCGGATAGTTGGGGACCCAGGCCGGCAGCTTGGCGGCGCCGCCTACGCGGAGGGTAGTCTTGCCGTCCTCCTTCATGGTGAACTTGCCGTTCTTGGCGTCTTCGAAGGACATGGTGTAGACCTTGCCGGTCTTCTTTTCGCGAACCGTGATCTCTTGCTTGCCTTCGTCGGTGGAAACCAATTCAATGTCGGGATTCGCAGCCACCATGATCTTTGCCGCGGCGAGCGTGGGGTTCCTTCTCATCAGGTCGGTATCGATGCCGGCCTTTTTCGCTTTGTTGGCGACGATCAGACCGAAGACGAAGACGCAGATCACAACCAACACCAGGCAGCCGCCCAGGCCACCGAGAATCCAAACCAAGGGACTGGTTTTCTTGGGTGGTGCGGGGGCGTTCACGCCCGGAGGCGGAGGTACGGCTGGAGGTACCGGAGGATTGGTAGCCATGAATTCTCCTTCTCTGACAGCATACAGTAGTGAATGCCGCCATGCAGCAGGTATACGAATTTGGCCCGTTTCGAGTGGACCTCCGCCGGCGGGTCCTCGAGCGGGATGGTGCGCCTGTAGTGCTGACGGGCAAAGCATTCGAGATCCTGGCGGCTCTGCTGGAGCGCAGGGGTGAGATTGTCGACAAAGAATCGCTGATGAAGGCGGTTTGGCGGGACACGGCCGTGGAGGAGAACAATCTCACGGTGAATATTTCGTGGCTGCGGAAAGCGCTGGGCGAGACGCCGAACGATCCGCAGTACATCCTGACGATTCCCGGGCGGGGTTACCGTTTCATCGGCGAGGCGCCGGTTGCACCTCAGCGCCGGCCGGTCGGGCCTTATTTTGCGGCAGCCGGTCTGCTATTCCTTCTGGTGTTGAGCGGCAGCCTGTGGATGAAATTCCGCCCGCTGGGTCGCTCATCGGCCCCAGGCAACCGCATCGCCGTTCTTCCCTTTCGTGTGCTCAGTTCGGATCCTGCTAATGCGTATCTCGGAGCCGGACTTACCGATGCGCTGATTACGCGGCTGGCGAACCTCCGCGGCGTCACCGTCCGGCCGATGAGCAGCGTGCTTAGGCTGACCGACAAAGATCCGTTTGCGGCGGGCCGCGAGGTAGGCGCGGATATCGTGCTGGATGGAAAGGTGCAGCAAATGGCGAACAACATCCGGGTGAGTGTGCAGATGCTGCGCGTCAAGGATGGGGCGTCGATGTGGGCGGACACGTTCGATGAAAACCTGACCACCCTGTTCGCCCTGGAAGATTCGATATCGGCGCGTGTGGCTACAAGCCTGTCGCAGAACCTGTCGGGCGTGGAGCAAGGGTCGATTGCCAAGCGAAATACACGCAACGCCGACGCGTATCAGAACTATCTGCGCGGCCGCTATTATGCCAGCCGGTACACGGAAGAGGGATACCGGAAAGGTCTGGATTACTTGCAAAAGGCAATCGCGGCCGATCCGGGTTACGCGCTCGCTTACAGCGGCCTAGCGGATTGTTACTACGACGCTTCGAACATGCTGCTGCCTCCTCAGGAGGCGATGGTTAAGGCGAAGGCAGCAGGGCGCAAGGCGGCGGAACTAGACCCTGCGCTCGCCGACGCGCACGTCTCGCTGGGGATTGTGGCCTCGAAGTTCGACTGGGATTGGCCAACCGCAGAGAGCGAGTTCCAGGCCGCACTCCGGCTCAACCCGAATCTGTCGTCCGCGCATCTTTGGTACGGGCTGTATCTTGCGGAGCGAGGCGATCTGGAGCGGGCAGTGAGTGAAGTGCGCCGCGCACAAGAACTGGACCCGTTATCGACCGACAGCAGCAGTTACCTGGCTTCCGTCTTGTATTGGTCGCGAAACAACCCGGCCGCGATGGACCAGGTGCAGAAAACTCTCGACTTCGATTCCGCCTACTTCCCCGCCCAAATCACCAAGGCCTGGATTCTGGAAGCAGAAGGCCGACCGCTAGAAGCCGTAGCCGTCTGCGAAAAGGCCAAGTCGCTCGCCGACACGTCTTGGACTGCGGCGGCTCTAGGCCGCGCATTGGCGCTCGCCGGTAAGCGCGACGAGGCGAAGCAAGCGCTGGAACAACTCAAGCAGAGATCCGAGCGCGAGTTCGTGCCGGGCTACGATGTCGCGACGATCTATGCGGCTCTCGGACAAAGAGACGAGGCCTTCGCCGAACTGCAGAAGGCCTACAACCAGCGGGCGGAGTGGCTGGGGTATCTGAAAGTAGACCCCCAGCTCGATACTTTACGCTCCGACCCGCGCTTTCGCGATTTGTTGCGCCGGCTCGCTTTGGATCGCTGAGCCGAGCCGGCTACTGCCCCTCCACGACCACGCGTTTCGCCGCAGCCTTGCCGGTGCCACTGAAGACGACGGCGCCGGTTGGATCGAACACATCGAAGGCGAACGTGCTCTTGAACGTGTCTCCGATACCGGTCATTTCGATGGTCGCGCGGACCTTGAGTTCGCCTGCGTAGGCGCCTTTGTCGTCGAACAGTTGATTGATTTGGGTGAAGGCATAGCGGTTGACGCCGGTGCTGGTCCAAGGTCCGACGGCGATGGTCTGGAGACCGGGCGGGTTGGAGTTGTCGAACTCGTAGGAGTTGCCGTCGAGACCGAATACGGTATAGGAGGTGAACGGTGGGATGCCGTCCGGAGTGACGGTCACCTTCCAGGTTCCGATCAGGCTGTGAGCGTCGGCGGCCAGGGTTTGACTGGGGCGCGCGCCTCCGCGGAGGTCCTGGGCATTCGCCGTCCAGATGCCGGTGAGGGCGAGGCAAAGTGTCATCGCTTTCAGACTCTGGGCTTTCAGATTCTGGGCTTTCAGATTCAAGAGTTTCATGTATAATCCTTTCAACATTCGATTTCGAGGAGGACGCTGTCCGCTCGATGTCCCATGCTGAACGGGGCAGGCCGCTAAAGTCCTTAATCCAGGGCCTAAAGTTGGCTAAATGTTACTAAAGGGCATAGCTTCCCGGCGTTGCCGCATCGACTCTGGCCGCTATCACAGCTCCATGGTCGCGGACGATAGGCCAGATGTTTGACCCGAGCACTACCAAGGCGAGCGTCCGGCCCGTCAGATCCTGCTGATACCGGATGTTTTGATCGGACGTAACCATCACATCCAAAGCCGAGCTTTCCGCGGCTTGAGAAGCTCCCCGATTTCAAGCTGTGAAGGCCAGTTCATTTCGACGACGGTGCGAACTTCGTGATTCACCAAGAACCGGCGCACGCCGACCGGAACGTTGTGGTCAAACAGGATGCGCAACGCGGTGACTCTTCGCGTAAGCCAAGATCGCCTGAACCAGATCCGGCGGCACGTCGAACTGTTCCGAAATTTCGGCCACGGTCAGGCCATAGTCGAAGTTATCGATAATCGCGTTGACGGGCATCCGCGTTCCGCACAGTACGGGCGCGCCACTCTGCACGCGAGAGTTGACCTCGACCAAGGAGCATTGTGACCAGTCGATTTTTTCTTCCGCAGCCACGGCGACCTCCCAGACACTATGATTCCACGTTCCGGGCCAAAACGCGAAAAAGCGTTACCTGGCCCTAAGACTGGCAGGTGCTGGATTTGCTAAACGGCGGTAGACTCTACAAATGAATCGATTGGTTGGGTTGCTTGCATTGCTGCTCACCGGCTACTCGGTGGTCATGATGCTGGCTGTATGGGGGTTTCCTAAAGAAGGACCCCGGTACGAGATCGGGCCGCCGGTGCTGACGCTGGAGTTGGCGGCGAGCGGCGAAGAGCTAAGCAATTTGTTGGACGCAAAGAAGCCGGACGACAAGGATTTCGACGCTCGCACGATCCTGCGGCACGACACGCACCTGGACAATTTCTACATCCCGACCTACACGGCGTTCTTCCTCTCGTTCATCTGGATGATCGGCGGCGGGGCAGGGGTTCCGGTCAACAAACTGGCGACGGCGGCGTTCTTTGCGGGAGTCGTCGCCGGGGTGGCGGACGGAATCGAGAACTATCACATCTTTGCGGCGCTGCGGACGTCGGAGATTACGGATGCCACGGCTGCGGCGATCCGGAGTCCATCGCTGGTGAAGTGGGCTAATCTCGACGTGATGATGCTGCTGATGGCGATCCTGTTGTTCCAGCGGATGGAGCAACCATTTTCCCGAAGGGTCAATGTGCTGCTCGCGGCGCTGACGGCGGCAGCAGCGGTTGTTGGATTTTGCGGGCTGGCTTATCGTCCGCTGATTCCACTTTCGAGTCTGTTATCCGCGGGGCTCCCTCTGGCTTCCCTGTCGCTGCTCTGGCGAAAACAAAAAGAGAGCTGAAACCCGGCGAGGATATCCGCCTGGCCACAGCTCTCTCGATTCGAACCGGACAGTTTGCGCCGCTGGATCTAGGTGGAACTGACCCGCTTCGCGGTGACTTCCACCGGAGGCCTGGCGCCGTTCTGACCCTGGGTTTCGATCTTCAGCTTGAGTTCGTCGCCGGACAGCGTGCCGCTGTATTTCGACGTGAACTTGTTGCCATTAAACTCGCGGACCACTGAGAAGGAAATATTGGCGCCATCCACCTTGCCATCGGAGATTTCGGTGTCTCCGCCGCGACCGGAAACGGTTCCGGTCAATGTGGCGCCATCGGCCTTCAGGGTCATGGTGGCGGTCATCGGACCGTTGCGGCCCTGCATCTCATAGGACCACTTTCCAGTGACGTCGGCGGCAAACGCCACCGCCGCCAAAGCACAGGAAACTAACGCTAAACGAAGCTTCATTCTTTTCTCCTTGTTTGGATTTCTCAATCCAGGTGTAAAGATGGAGGCTTGAGAACGGAAGTTACACCCTGACGCGTAAAGATAAGTAAGCCAAGGCACTTAGTGACAGGTTCTTAATGATGATGTTCGTGTTCGTGCTGGTGCGGCACAACTATGGAACAGGGGTTGTCGGATGCGGCGCACATGGTGTGCTCGAACTGGATAGTACTGTGATGGATCTGAAAATTACACAGCAACTCATTGATTCTCAGCAGAATAGCGTTGCTTGCCGAAGGCGGCATGTCCTCGATTAACACGTGACAACTCAGGGCGTGAGCGCTGGATCCGAGGCTCCAGATGTGCAAATCGTGGACATCGATCACCCCATCCACTTGGCGCATGGCTCCGGTGACGGCGCTCAATTCGAGACCACGGGGCAGGCCCTCGAGCAGCACATTAAGCGACTCCTGGATGATGTCCCAGGCGGTCCAGATGATCATCAAGCCAATCAGGACCGAGAGAATCGGGTCGATAATGGCGAGGCCAGTGAAATGGATGGCGATGGCGCCGCCGATGATGGCCACCGAGCTCACCGCATCGCCCAACATGTGCATGAATGCGGCGCGGATGTTCAGGTCGTGATCCTTGTCGCGATTCAGGCCCCACATCACCGCGCCGTTCAAAACCAGGGCGGCGATGGCGACCCATAGCATGGTCCATTCCTGAACTGGATGCGGAATGAGGAATCGGTGCCAGGCTTCGTAGAAGATGAAGATGGCGATGCCGACCAGGGTCAGCGCGTTCACGAAAGCCGTCAGCACTCCGGCGCGGTGGTAGCCGTAGGTCTTGACGCTGTTCGGAGGTTTGGATTGCAGATAGAATCCGATGGCGGCCAGGACCAGGGAGAGGGCGTCGGTGAAGTTGTGACCGGCGTCGGAGATCAGGGCGAGACTGTTGGCACGGATGCCGGCGAATAGCTCGATGCCGACGAACAGGAGAGTGGCGAAGAACGACCACTTTAGGATCGCACCGGTGCCGTGATGGTGGGTGTGGCTGTGCAATTGTGCCCTGCTAATTCTATTTTACGCGCGCGGAATGATGAGTGGGCACTTGGCAAAGAAAAAACAGGGGACAGGCAGCCAGCCTGTCGGAATGAAAAGATCACACGACGGGATAGCGCCGGTTTCCGGCTTCAAAAAATAGCCGGAACGCCGGGTCTAGATCCCAAGTCACCTCGATTTGCAGCGGGTTTGTCCGATGCTGCCGCCTCCCTGGCCGGTT
>DASQGY010000062.1:0-22890 GCA_035632375.1 Bryobacteraceae bacterium
GGAAGCAGGGCGAGTCGGCGGTTGGAGAGTGCGGGACGGATGCAGAAATGTGCGCCTCCCGTTGGTCGGCCAGGCCATTTGTCGTGGGCCCGGCCAAAAGTCAAAGTCAAAATCTTTCCCTGGAGGCAAAAGTTTGAAGGCCGCTGGCGCCTCCCGTTGGTCGGTGGTCACCTTTTTCGGTGACAGGACCAAATTAGTGCTTGACTCGGGGTGGCCTTCTCATGGAAGCCGTGACCGTAAGGGAGCGGACTTGGCTCACTGGAACGTTATTCCTTGACAGGCACTTAGGTGTAAGACGAAGGGAATGAGGATTCGATAGGGAAGGTTTTAGGTGCTAGGTGCCAGGTGTTAGGTGTGGATTGCGGCTTCGCCGCCTTCTTTTTTGATACAGTCGTCGCCATGGAGAAGACGTTTTTCGAAGAAATCAAGGTGAAGGGCCGGGACCTGGTGGACAAGATCAAGAGCATTGTTCACGAGGGGAACGTGCGGCGGATCATCTTAAAGGATGAGAAGGGGCATACTTACCTGGAGATTCCACTGAGTATTGCGGCCGTCGGAGTACTGGCTGCGCCGCTGATTGCTGGGCTGGGGGCGATTGCCGCCCTGGTGGCGAACTTTACGCTGGTGGTGGAGCGGGTGGAAGAAGAGAAGAAGAGCGACAACTAAAGAACCGGATCGCCTCCCCGATAAGGGGCTTGAGAGCTGAGAGCGCTTCCGATCGCCGAATCGGGAGCTTCGCGAGACGCCAAGGGCGCTCCGGACCGTGAAGGTACACGTTCCGAGTTCTCGAATCTAAGGAGAGCAGCCGTGTCCTTTAGTATCAATACCAACATTGCTTCCATGCAGGCGCAGAATTACCTGCGCGTCAACAGCGATTTTCAAAGCAAGACGATTAACCGCGTGACCTCGGGTCTGCGCATTGTGCAGAGCGGCGACGATGCCGCCGGTCTAGCCGTAGCGAATGGCTACCGGTCGGACGAATCCGTGTTGGGACAGGGCGTTCGCAACGCGAACGACGGCCTGAGCCAACTCCAGATTATGGACGGCGGTATCAGCAACATTTCGCAACTGCTGGATCGGGCGCGCACGCTGGCAACACAAGCGGCATCGGGCACGTTCACCGGGAACCTGAGCGTGCTGGATGGCGAATTCCAGAACGTGCTCGGCGAAATCAACCGGCAAGCGACCTCCATCGGGTTGAACCAGGGTGGAGCGTTTGCCAAGAACCTGTCGGTGTTCATCGGCGGCGGCCGCGGGGCGACGAACAGCGCCATTCTGAATAACGGCAGCGTCGGCGTGGACTTGAGCGCGGCTACTGTGGACACGCAGTCGCTGGGCTTGACTGGCTTCAGCTACTTGAGCACGGCGGTCGACCCCGAAACGTACTCTTGGTTCAACGGTGGGAGTGCGGCGCTCAGTTTCAAAGGTGCGGGCTTCAGCGATACGAACGCCGTAGCCGTCACGGTGAACGTGCAGGGCGTGGCCGACATCAACAGTCTCGTTTCCGCTATCAATTCCGGTATTCAGGCGGCGGAACAGGCCGGTACGGCGGCTGCGGCTGCGTTCAAAACGGCCAATATCGTGGCCAGCGCCGATTCGGACGGGGTGATTCACTTCACTTCGAGCAATTCCGCTTTCATGGTCACCGATGGCGGCTCGGGCGCCGCGCAGTCCGCCGGACAGGAAATCCTGGCTGAAGCAGGCGGTTCCATCTATGGCTACGCGCAGGGCACCTATCGCAACAACACCTCGAATCTGGCGTTCGTCACGATGGTGGCCAACGACGCTCAGAAGCTCACCTTCTCGGCGGATAACAATGGCACGTTGCAGAAGTTGGATGTCACGCTGAGCGGCGCCACCACGCAGGCTCAGGCGGTCACTCAAATCAACGCGGCGCTGCAGGCGTCGAACCTCTCCTCGCTGCAATCGATTGTCGCGGTGGAAGACTCCGGTGGGACTATTGGCTTCACGTCGACGAAGGCGTTCAACCTCACCGTCGGCGCGGAGACGCTTTCCACCGGCGCCACCGACAACAAAGGTCTCACTGCCGCCGCCGGAACATACATCGCAGCCGTGCCCGGCTCCGATACCACCACCAACGCATCCATCAGCAGCACGGCGAACGCGCAGAACGCAGTCAGCGCTTTGGCTACGGCGGTCAGCACGCTTGGAAGCGCGCAAGCCGTGGTGGGGCGCGGGCAGAATCAGTTCGGCTACGCTGTCAACCTGGCTCAATCGCAATTGACTAATCTATCCACCGCCGAATCGCGCATCCGCGATGCCGACCTGGCTTCCGAAGCCGCCAATCTGACCAAGGCCCAGATCCTGATGCAAGCCGGCGTGGCCGCGCTCGCTCAGGCCAACTCGGCTCCGCAGGCAGTGCTATCGCTGCTGAAAGGTTGACGCTTGGCGAGACGCCGTGCGAAGAAAAAAGCGGCGGCGGCTCAAGAAGCGAGTTGGCTTCCCGATAAGGGAAGTGAGAACTGAAAGAGACAACTGATCAGCCCGCCGGGAAGCCACGGCGCGCGGCGGCAGTGCTGTGTCGCGAAGTGGTCCGCGGTGGTGCGGATCAGTAGTCTCTCGAGGGCGCTAAAGGCGCTCCGAGCCGTGAAGGTTCACGCGCCCGAGTACTCAAATTCTAAGGAGAAAACACTGTGTCTTTTAGTATCAATACCAACATCGCTTCGATGCAAGCCCAGAATTATCTGCGCGTCAACAGCGATTTTCAAAGCAAGACGATTAACCGCGTGACCTCGGGTCTGCGCATTGTGCAGAGCGGCGACGATGCCGCCGGCTTAGCCGTGGCGAATGGCTACCGGTCGGACGAAGCCGTGTTGGGACAGGGCGTTCGCAACGCGAACGACGGCCTGAGCCAACTCCAGATCATGGACGGCGGTATCAGCAACATTTCGCAACTGCTGGATCGCGCGCGCACGTTGGCCACGCAAGCGGCATCGGGCACCTTCACCGGGAACCTGAGCGTGCTGGATGGCGAATTCCAGAACGTGCTCGGCGAAATCAACCGGCAAGCGACCTCCATCGGGTTGAACCAGGGTGGAGCGTTTGCCAAGAACCTGTCGGTGTTTATCGGCGGCGGCCGCGGGGCCACGAACAGCGCCATTCTGAACAACGGCAGCGTCGGCGTGGATTTGAGCAAGGCCACTGTGGACACACAGTCGCTGGGCTTGACTGGCTTCAGCTATGGGACCGCAGCCGTCGCCGCCGGTTTCTACACCACCTACGGCGGGGCCGGCGGTGGAACAGCAGCTCTCAGCTTCAAAGGACCGGGCTTCAGCGATACCAGCGCCGTAGCCGTCACGGTGAATCTGCAAGGCGTGGGCGACATCAACAGTCTGGTTTCGGCCATCAACGCCGGCATCACGGCCGCCGGACAGGGCGGCACAGCACAAGCTGCCGCCTTCAAGGCCGCCAATATCGTGGCCAGCGCCGATTCCAGCAACGTGATCCACTTCACCTCCAGCAACGCCGCATTCATGGTGACCGACGGTGGCGCGGGTGGAGCGCAAACCGCCGGCCAGCAACTGCTCAGCGGCGCTTCCGCGGCTGTGTATGGTTACGCGCAGGGCACCTTTCGCAACAACACCTCTTCTTTGGCGTTCGTCACCATGGTGGCCAACGATGCACAGAAGCTCACCTTCTCGGCGGATAACAACGGCTCGCTGCAAAAGTTGGATGTCACGCTCAGTGGCGCCACCACGCAGGCTCAGGCCGTAAATCAAATCAATACGGCTATTCAGGGCTCCAATCTCTCCTCGCTGCAAGGAATTGTGGCGGTGGAAGATGCCGCAGGCACCATCGGCTTCACCTCTCCGAAGGCTTTCAACGTGACCGTCGGCGCGGAGACGCTTTCCACCGGCGCGACCGATAGCAAGGGGCTAACCACCGCGGCCGGAACATACATCGCCGCCGTGCCCGGCTCCGATACCACCACCAACGCATCCATCACCAGCACCGCCAATGCCCAAAACGCGGTCAGCGCCCTGTCCACCGCAGTCAGCTCGCTCGGAAGCGCACAGGCCGTCGTCGGGCGCGGACAGAATCAGTTCGGCTATGCCGTCAACCTGGCCCAGTCGCAATTGACCAACCTGTCCACCGCCGAATCGCGCATCCGCGATGCCGACCTGGCTTCGGAAGCCGCCAATCTGACCAAAGCCCAGATCCTGATGCAAGCCGGCGTCGCCGCGCTCGCCCAGGCCAACTCGGCCCCGCAAGCAGTGCTGTCCCTGCTGAAGGGCTAGTGCTCGAGGAATAGTACAGAGTCCTCCTTCTAAAGAGCGAAGGCGCATCGAACGGCGCGCCCTCGCTCTCTTTTTCTTTGCCGCGGACTTGGCACGGCACGTGCAAAGCTCCACTGCGGAATGCCGCTTGTCGACACGAAATACTTCGGAACTTTGACCTACCGCGAGGAATCGGTTTTCGATTTTCCTCTAGGTATTCCTTCCTTCGAGAGCGAAAAACGCTTCGTCCCCATCGAATTGCCGGAACACGCTCCGCTTCTGTTTCTTCAGAGCTTGGCGCAACCCGAGCTTTGTTTTCTTACACTTCCCATCCTGGTAGTGGACAGCGGTTACCAGCTTGCGGTATCGCGCGAGGACCTGGCCGCACTCGATCTGGACATAACACGCCAACCGCTCTTGGCTAGCGAGGCGTTAGTGCTGGCACTGGTATCATTGCATGACGGTTTTTGTGCCACTGCCAATTTAATGGCGCCAATTGTGGTGAATCTCAAAACGCGGCGAGCCGTGCAGGCGATCAGGCAAGATGCGGTGTACTCGCATCAGCATCCGATTGCGACCAGGGCCAGGGAGGAAGCATGTTAGTTCTGCGGCGGCGGGCGGGTGAGAGTCTGTTGATCGGAGACGACGTGGAGATCGAACTTTTGGCTATCACCTCGCAAGGCGCGAAGATCGGAATCAGAGCGCCGAGGGAGACGGTGATTCTCCGCAAAGAACTGAAGCTTACCCGGGAGCAGAATGAGGCGGCCGCGAAGGCGCTGGCTACGCGGGACTTCCATCGCGCCATGGAAGAACTACAAGGGATTTGAGCAGTGAGAGCCGCCAGCCGCCTGGTCTGGCGACTCAGAGTGAAGAGGAAGCTCTTCGCGGCAGCCTGGTTCACGGGAGCGTGGATCGGAGTTTAGGGAGGGCGCTGACAGCGCTCCGGGCCCATGAAGGCTCACGAGTCTGAATGCAATTCTAAGGAGAGAAAACTGTGTCCTTTAGTATCAATACCAACGTGGCATCGCTGCAAGCGCAGAATTATCTGCGCGTAAACAGCGACTTCCAGAGCAAAACAATCAACCGCGTGACCTCCGGTTTGCGCATCGTGCAAAGCGGCGACGACGCAGCCGGCCTGGCCATCGCCAACGGTTATCGATCGGATGAATCGGTGCTGACGCAGGGCGTTCGCAACGCCAACGACGGCTTAAGCCAACTGCAGATCATCGACGGCGGCATCAGCAATATTTCGCAGCTTCTCGACCGGGCCCGCACCCTGGCCACGCAATCGGCGTCGGGGACGTTCACCGGCGACCGAAGCGTGCTGAACGGCGAGTTTCAAAATGTACTAAGCGAGATCAACCGGCAGGCGACGTCCATCGGGCTGAACCAGGGCGGCATCTTCGCCAAGAACCTTTCTGTGTTCGTGGGTGGCGGGCGAGGCGCCACAACCGCTGCGGTGCAGAGCAACGGGAGCGTGGGCGTCGACTTAAGCCACGCGACCGTCGATACCCAGTCGCTGGGCCTGAGCGGATACGGTTACCAAACATCGGCGATCGGCGCCGGCTTCTTCACAACCTACGGCGGACCGGGTGGCGGAACAACGACACTGAATTTCCAAGGTGCGGGCTTCAGCGACACGAACTCGATTCCCGTATCGGTAAACTTGCAGGGTATCGGCGACATCAACAGCCTGGTGACGGCGATCAATGCCGGTATCCAAGGAGCGGCCCAGGGCGGCACTCCGCAGTCGGCGGATTTCAAGGCGGCCAACATCGTGGCCAGCGCGGACTCCAGCGGCCACATCAACTTCACGTCGAGTACGAACGCCTTCATGGTGACCGATAACGGCACGGCCGCATCGCAAAACCTTTTAAGCGGCGCCTCCGCTCCGGTCTTCGGCTACGCGCAGGGCACCTACCGCAACAACGCCACCAGCCTGGCGTTCGTGACCATGGTGGCCAACGACGCCCAGAAGCTGACCTTCTCGGCGGATTCCAACGGCACGCTGCAAAAAGTAGATGTCACGCTGGGTGGCGCAACCACGCAGGCACAGGCGTTGACCGCCATCAATACGGCTCTCCAGAACTCCAACCTGGCGTCGCTGCAAGGTATCGTCGCGGTGTCGGACGGAGCCGGCACCATCGGCTTCGCGTCACCCAAGGCGTTCAACGTGACGGTGGGCTCGGAGACGCTGAGCACCGGGGCTACCGATAACAAGGGGTTCACCATTGCTCCGCAAACGTTGACGGCCACGATCCCCGGGTCCGACACCATTACCTTCAATTCCGCCATCGACTCCGCGGCCAATGCACAGAATGCGGTCAGCGCGCTGGCCACAGCGGTGAGCTCGCTGGGCAGCGCCCAGGCAGTGGTCGGCCGCGGGCAAAACCAGTTCAGCTACGCCATCAACCTGGCGCAATCGCAATTGACCAATCTGACCACCGCCGAATCGCGCGTGCGCGATGCCGACTTGGCCGCTGAAGCCGCCAACCTGACCAAGGCCCAGATTCTGCTGCAAGCCGGCGTGGCCGCGCTCGCGCAAGCGAACTCAGCTCCGCAACAAGTGTTGTCACTGTTGAAGGGCCAGTAATCCCAGTTTCCAACCCGAGCGGACGGCGCGTCATGAATACGCCTCCGCTCGTCTTTTTGTTGAAGCGGAGTTTAGTGCTAGGCTGGATCTTCCATGATCCAGGTCGACAAGCTCGCCAAGTTTTTCCACGACAAGAAACGCGGTGTAGTCCACGCGCTCGATCACGTTTCCTTCGAGGTGAAAGAACGGGAAATTTTTGGCCTTCTCGGACCCAACGGCGCAGGTAAAACCACATGTCTGCGCCTGTTGGCGACAATTCTCAAACCGACGGAAGGCACAGCTACCGTCGGAGGCGCGGACATTGTGCGCTCGCCCGAGCAGGTCCGGCGGAAGATCGGGTTCTTATCCGGCGACATGGGCTCCTATGCCCGCCTCACTCCCCGCGAAGTGCTGGCCTTCTTCGGAAAGCTGAACGGCCTGGAAGGGCAAAAGCTGCGGCAAGGGATCGACGAGATGGTCCGGATCTTCGAATTCGGCGAATACGCCAACACCAAAATCGACAAACTCTCGACAGGCATGAAGCAGAAAGTGGCGATCGCACGGACGGTGCTGCACGATCCACCGATTCTGATCCTGGACGAGCCGAGCGCAGGGCTCGACGTCCCGACCGCCAGGCTCATCGAAAACTTCATTCTCCAGGCCAAGGAATCCGGCAAGTCCATCATTTTCTCCACCCATGTGATGGAGGAAGCGGAATATCTCTGCGATCGTATCGGCGTGGTCCACCAAGGCAAGCTGGCCGCCATAGGTACGATGGATCAACTCCGCGAGCTGACCGGCAAGCAGCGGCTGCGCGAGATTTTCCTGGATCTGTTGGACATGTCCGAACGGGGACAAGGAGCGCGAGCATGAATCTCAAGACCAGCATGGCTGTTTATCAGAAGGAACTGCTGGAGATTTCGCGCGACCGGCGGACGCTCATCAGCATGGTAGTGGTTCCGTTGGTGGCCATTCCGCTGATGCTGAATCTAGTCAACCGCTTCATGTCGTCGCGCGAGAAACAAGCGGAGGGCGAAGCGCTCACTGTCGGGGTTTTGAGCGAGGCCAAAGTGCCAACCGTGCTGGGGGCTTTGAAAGCCGCGGGCTTCCGGCCCGTGGTGAAGGAGGATCTTCGCGGGGCCGTGGAGAAAAAGGAAGTAGCCGCGTCCGTGGAGGAAGCCCAGGATGCGTCGGGGCCGCACATCAGTGTCTACATCGACCGCACGCGGCAGGCATCCGATATCGCCGGCGATAAGATCCGCGCCGCACTCGACAAACTAAAGACGGAGACGGTGCGCGCCAGTCTGCGGGGATCGGGTATTTCGGAAAAGGTACTGACCCCGTTTACCACGCAGCGGGTCAATGTGGCGTCGGATAAGAAGATGTCCGGGCTGATCTTCGGCAGCGCGCTCGGTTACATCGTCATTCTGTTGATGTTCACCGGCGCGATGTATCCGGCCATCGACATGACGGCCGGTGAAAAGGAGCGGCGTACACTCGAAGCGGTGTTGAGCTCGCCCGCGGGCCGCACGGAGATCGTGTTCGGAAAAATCGCGGCCACGGCCACCGCTGCGTTCATCACCGCCGTATTGACGCTGGGCAGCATGGCCTATTCGTTCCGCTTTTCGGCGAAATCGGCCCAAACGCAGGAAGTGTTTCAGATGGCCGCGCCGGAGATCAGTTCGCTGCTGATGGCCCTGGTCGCGGTAATTCCAACGGCGTTGATGGCGGCATCGTTGATGGTGGCCATCGCACTGTTCGCCAAGAGCTACAAAGAGGGGCAGAGCTACTTGACGCCGATCGTGATGCTGGCCGCCTTCCCGGCGGTGGTCGGGATGCTTCCAGGCCTGGAACTGACACCCACGCTGGCGTTGATTCCGATCTTCAATGTGTGCCAACTGATCAAGCAGATTTTCCTCGGCGACTTTTCGCGGCAGGCATTCGCGATCGCGTGCATCGCGAATCTGGCTTATGCCGCGATTGGGTTCGCGATTGCAGCGCGGATTTTCAAGAACGAGGGCGTGCTGTTCCGGGTTTAGCAGCCGCCCGGCCGCCGGACGTAAAGGCCATCCGCCTCACTCCGGCACGCGGACTACCAACACGGAACACGGGGCATTCCACGCCACCTTGCTCGAGACGCTGCCCAAGACCCGATGCTTCAGGTCGTTCGCCTCGTGCGCTCCAACCACTACCAAATCGTAATCGCCCTGATCGGCTTCGCTGAGGATCTCGTTCGCCGGGTTGCCGTCGCGGATGGAAATGGTGACGCCGGGATGATGCTCCAATACCCGCGCACGAGCTTCGGCCAGGAGCTGTTCGGCCTCCCGGCGAAATTCGAGAGCCAGTTGATCGCTTTGGGTCGCATCGGGATCGCCCGTTCCCAGCGACTCCTCCTCGGGGTCCAGCGCCAGCCACAACGTCTCCAGCACATGCAGGAGCGTGATCTCCGCCGATTCCAAATCGAAGAATGAGTTGAGAGCGTCCAGCGCGTGCTGCGATCCAGCCGAGCCATCCACCGGCACCAGGATCCGCAGGCCTTTGTCGCCAGGCGGCTCACGACCCACCAGGACGCAACCCGTGGCATGCTCCACCAGCCGGCTGGCGACGGGCCCAAGGCCCCTCTCGGTGCGATCGTTGAGCCCCTTGGCCCCGATCACCGTGACATCGTAATCTTGCGCCTGGCGCATGATCACGGTGGCGGGCGATCCGGCGCCGGAGAGAGTCAGAGCGTCCACGCTTTCCTCGGCAAGGGTTTGTTTGGCCTGTTCCAGAACTCTTCGGGTTTCTTCGGCCAGGCGATGCTGCAAGGCTTCTCTGGCGATCTTTCCGGACTTAGGCGCGCGGGGCTCAGGCGCAACGTAGAGTACGTCCATCTGCCGGTCCGTGTTGGCTAGTAGCCGGCTTGCGGCGCGCAAAGCCGCCGTCGCTTCCTTCGATCCGTCGCTGGTGAGAAGCACCCGCATCTGTTAAGCCTCCCTACCAGTATCTATCGGGAACGGCCACGGCTGGCCGGCTTCCAATCGGAGTAAGGATAACCCTTGTCGAGCAGGGCCTGGAGCGCTGCATCGTGCTTGTAGATATCCCGGAAAAAATGTACTTCGCCACTCAGCGGCGCCACGGCAGTGCCATAGACAATCAACACCGGGATCGGTTTATCGAGATTCACCTGAAGCGGCGGCCCCGCACTGTTCTGTTCTTCGCGGATGCGGTCCATGGTCCATTCCGGTTTTCCGCGAAGAACCCAGGCCGCCAATTCCTCGGGCTTTTCGACACGGATGCAGCCGTGGCTGAAATCGCGCCGCGCTCTGGAGAACAACGACTTCGCGGGAGTGCCGTGCAGGTAGACGTTGTACTCGTTCGGGAACATGAACTTGATATGGCCCAACGCATTCTTGCCTCCGGGCACTTGACGGATGGACAGCTTCCCGGCACGGAGCAAAGGAAGCATTTCTTCAGTGACCGCTTCGCGCTCCACCACAGTGCCACGCGAATCTACCACCTGGTATTCGTTCCTGCCCAGATAAGCGGCATCCTTGGCCAGTTTCGGCAGCAGTTCGTTCCGCTGGATGCTCAGCGGCACGTTCCAGTAAGGGCGGAAGACGACATGCGTCATGTCGTTGCTGAATACCGGTGTCTGGCGACGGTAAGCGCCCCCCACCACGACTTTCATCTCCAGTTCCGTCTCGTAGCGATCGTTCATCGCGCGCAGGCGGAATTCGGGGATATTCACGACAATGGGCGGCCGGGCGAACTCGTTCGGAATCCAACGCCAACGCTCCAGGGCCCAGCGCAACTGCTGAACCCGGTGGTGGAGCGGGGTATTCAGCTCGGCCAGCGTGTTCTTGCCGATGCGGCCGTCGGGATCGATACCGTGGCGCATTTGAAAATGTTTCAGCGCGTCCACCAATGGACCCTGGTAGATGTTGGCTGCCACGGAGGGAGCGCCGGGAGGAAGATCCCCCAACCTTCGCAGCAAGCGCTCCAATCGAGGAACACCGGGATAGGAATCGCCGGGCTCGATGGTCTTTTTGACGGCTGGCAACTGTTCGGCGCCATCGTCGCGGGCGAATTCCAGGTACGTTTGCAGGGCCTTCAAGGTGCGGCGGTATGCGGGAAACGGCGGCTCCAGTTGTTCCAGTGCGGCGCGTACATCGTTGGCGTTGATGACACGTTGGCGTAGCACATCCGGAAGATTGCATTTCTTGCTCTCGACATCATAGGCGAAGCAGAGGACTTTCGGATTCACCTTGCCGATGCTGGAATCCGTGATGTACCGCATCGTGGAGACAGTCAGCGCCAAGTCGAAAACGGCCAGGCTGTCTGGCTGTAACCGAGCTAGCCGGGCGGCCCAGCGCGAGCCGTCATAGTCCTCCGGATCCAAACCCTTGGCGCTTGCGTTCTGGAGAATCGCGACCATCGCCCGAGCCTGGTTGGTAGGCGCGCCGTCGCGACTCCAAGCCAGTGTGTAGCCGCCCGATTGATAGAAACTCGAGACCTGTGCCTGATAGTCGGAGAACTTCGACCACCTGAGTTCTGGAAGAATTCCGGCGGCCACCAGTTGGCGCAGCCCAGCCTGCTCCACAACGGAGCTTGCGCTCAAAAGCGTGGCCGCGAAAAGGCATAGGAATCGCACCGCGGTACACTCCGCTGCTATCAGTGCATTCGACGGTCCACTTCGTAAGCTGCCGCAAAGTCAAACAGAACGGCGAAGCGTCTGGCGCCATAGCGCCGCCTCACCCACATCTACAGTGGGTAAGCTGAAGTGTGCGAACCATCATCGAGCCTTTTCGTATTAAGAGCGTCGAGCCCCTGCGGCGGACCACGCCCGGGCAGCGCGAGCAGTTTCTGGAAGCCGCCGGCTACAACCTGTTCCAGATCCATTCGAGCGATATCCTGATCGATCTGTTGACCGACTCGGGCACCAGCGCCATGTCCACGGAACAGTGGGCGGCCATGATGCGCGGCGACGAATCCTACGCGGGCAGCGAAAGTTTCTATCGTTTCGAACATGCCGTGCGTGAGCTTACCGGGTTTCGTCACGTGATTCCGACGCATCAGGGCCGCGCCGCGGAGCGGATCCTGTTTTCGATTCTCTGCAAGCCGGGCCACACCGTCCCGAGCAACACGCACTTCGACACTACACGCGCCAATATCGAGTTCAACGGCGCGCGGGCGGTGGATCTGCCGTTACCCGCGGCCGCCGACACCCAGGCGCGTTTACCGTTCAAGGGCAATATGGATGTTGAGGCGCTGGAGAAGCTGATCGAGACCGAAGGCGCTTCGAAAATCCCCCTGGTGATGATCACCGTCACCAACAACTCGGGCGGCGGCCAGCCGGTGTCCATGGCCAACATCGAAGCGGTCCACAAAGTAACGGCGCGGTACGGCATCCCGCTGTACCTGGACGCCTGCCGCTTCGCCGAGAATGCCTGGTTCATCCGCCGCGATGAGCCGGGCTACGGGGAACTGACTCCGCGCGAAATTGCGCAGAAGATGTTCTCGCTCGCCGAAGGCTGCACCTTCTCCGCTAAGAAAGACGCGTTCGCCAACATCGGCGGATTTCTGTGCACCAATAACAGCAAACTGGCTGAGCTGGAAACGAACCTGCTAATCCTGACCGAAGGGTTTCCGACTTACGGCGGATTGGCCGGGCGCGATCTGGAAGCAATTGCCGTGGGCCTGGAAGAGGTACTGCAACCCGAGTACCTGGAATATCGCATCGCATCGACCGCATATTTGGGACGGCACATCGCCGACCACGGGGTTCCGATTGTGGAGCCGCCGGGCGGCCACGCCATCTATATCGATGCCGGCCGCATGCTGCCGCACATTCCGCGCTCGCAGTTCCCAGGACAAGCGCTGGCGGTGGAGCTGTACCGCCACGCCGGTATCCGCTCGGTGGAAATCGGCTCGGTGATGTTTGGCGACAAAGCGCGCCATGAACTGCTGCGGCTGGCGATCCCGCGGCGAGTCTACACGCAGAGCCACGTGGACTACCTGGTGGAAGCGATCCTCGAAGTACACGCGTACCGCGAGCGGATCCGCGGGTTCGAAATTGTGTCCGAGCCGCAATTCCTGAGACACTTCACGGCGCGGTTCCGCAAAGTTTGAGGACGGGAGTCATTGAATCGGCCCGTCGGGTACATCGGGCCACGGCAGTATTTCAGGCTCCTGGTCTGCCCCTCGCTCGCGGCGCTCTTTCTGGATCTTGCGGAGGACATCGAGTGTTTGTTTGAGCTGCCGTTGGCGACGTTCCCCGTCCTTGCTGAGTCTGGCTATCGCTTCGACACGGCAAGGAAGCGTGGAAGTACCCTCCGTGAGCAGCCTTGTTTCGAGCGCGGGGATTTGCTGTAGCCGCCAGGTGGTATCGATCACAAACTGGACGAGGCATCTTTCCGTAGGACCCTTGGGTTTTAGGTCGTCAAACCACCGCTTGCAATGGAGCTGGTAAGTGTCACTGCATTTCGTGTCAGCCATGCATACGCTATAGCATGCACATGGATCGGGCCAAGTTTTCCGGCGCTGGAGATTATTGAAACAGAAGGGAAAACAGAAAAAGTGAGTTTTGTGATCCGAGTTACCGGACTGGGCGGACGAAGTCGCCGTAACGAGCGACGTGATCGTCGGCAGTCAGCAGGATCAGGCTTTCGACTTGTGCCTGAGCTACCAGCATGCGATCAAAGGGGTCGCGGTGATGCCACGGAAGCAAGCTGACTTGGCGGGCGTGGCGCGCTGACATCGGCAAGTTTTCAAAGGGCTCTGCCTCGAACTTGGCCTCAAAGTCGACCGGGAGCCGGAGTTTGCCGAGGCTCTGCTTCAGCCAGATCTCCCACAGACTGACGGCGCTGATGAAGACTGTATTCTCGGGCTCGCTGATGAGTACACGCGCCTGTTCGGAAAGGTCGGGAGAGTTTCCCAGCCACCAGAGAAGCAGGTGCGTATCCAACAGGATTCTCAATCGGAGGGGTCCTGCATGCCAAACGCTTCGGCCATATCGCCGGGAAGCACATCAAAGTCGGGAGCTATCCAGATTTGGCCAGCCATCGACCCAGGGGTGCGAGGGTGAGCAGGGCCTCGATAAGCAATCAGTCGAGCCACCGGTTTACCAGCTTTCGCCAGGATAACTTCATCACCCTTTTGGACCTGCTCGATGAGAGCCGATAGCTCGGCTTTTGCCTGTGAGATGTTGCGTACGACCACAATGATATGATATCAGACCAGATCTGGTCTGGTCAATCCTTAGTGGCGCACCCCCGTTCGTCCCATCGGAGCGCCTCGCGCGAAGCCGCCGGATCGCATTGCGGGGGCGGGCGCAACTACTCGCGAGCGCCCAGAGGAACGGAACACCGGCACGCGATATACAACGATGGGCGAATAGAACGGCCAGCCAAACGGGCTGTAGGCGATGCCCGCGCCGGGCACGAAGCCATACATGTCCCACCACGGGTTCCAATACCAGCCTGGTCCATACCAACCAGGGCCGCCAGCGACATACATGCGCGCCGACTGCATGCTGGCCTGCGCCTCGTACTTGGACCGCAGGCTGCTCCACGCATAGAGCGAATCGTGCGCGGCGTCGCGATCGAATTTTTCAGCTTTGAGCGGCCCCTGGAGCGACACCTCGCGGCCCTTCTTTAACTCGACCTGTTGGTCGTCGCGGGTCACTTCGGCCTTGCCGTCGAACACGCTGACCATTCCACGATCCGCGTTGAACGCGTATAGGCCAGCCTTGGTCAGCATGGTGGACGCGCCACCCATCTGCACGCGAATCTGATTCTCCTTAAACAACTGCGCGACCTCGACCATGGCCTGGCCTCGCATGACTTCCACGCGGGTGTCCATCAGGTTGGGCGAAATCATGCGGACGGCGCTGTTATCGCCAACGCGCAGGAATGCACCAGGGGTGAGCAACATCTCAGCGCGGCCCTGCGAGGTCTGGAGCACCTGGTTTTGTCCCACTTGCACCGAACCGGCCGACTTTGAGGTCAACGTTTGTCCGCTGGACGTGACTTGCCCTTCTAAGTAGTTAAGGGTACCTGGAACTGCCGTGCTCGCGATTGCGTAGCCAGCCAGCAGCGCCGCAACGGATACCATCTTCCAAAGCGATGCACATCTGGTAAACATAATGTTTCCTATAACTTCACACACTTATTGGATGCGCTTCGGCGCGGACGCGTTGCAATGAACTGTGGATTGGATTACTAAGGCAATTAAGGCCAGAACCTTAGGGCAACACTGGATATTTGCTGGGGCCAATCTGGCCGTTTATCTGTCTTGAGGCCACAAGTGTCAGTGTGGCCCTGAAGGGACGAGAGATCGCCAATGAAGAGAAACATGGTTCCCTTGCTCGGCATCGCCTTCGTTGTTGCCATCATATCCACCGGCGTCTTCTATGGACTGTTCGCGGGGAGGATGCGCAGCGCGTCCAGCGAAATGCCCGGACAATCCATTGTGGTGGCGGCGCGCAATCTGGACCGGGGAACCGTGGTGCAAGCGAACGACCTGCGAGTGTCGCAACTCAAGGGATCGCTGCACGGATCGTTTTCTAAGGTGGAGGACGCAGTTGGCGTTACCCTACTTGAGGCGGTGGAGCAGAACGAGCCAGTGCTTCAGGATCGGGTGGCATCGAGAGACGCGAAGTCCGGCACGGCGGGAGGAGCGATTCCGGCGGGAATGCGCGCGATATCGCTTCGCGTTTCGGAATCGAGTGGCATTGTCAGCCTGCTGCGCAAGGGGACCAGAGTAGATGTGCAGGCCGTGTTGGAACGCGGCGGCACAGCGGAACTACGAACCATACTGCAGAACGTGGAAGTGCTATCGGTGGGAACGCAGGTTGAACCAGTGGGTGGAGGCCGTCCGCCGGCTCCGGTGGTGACCGTGCTGGCGCGGGCGCAGGACGCCGATGCAGTGGCCCTGGCGGATTCCAGTGCACGCGTTCGGGTAGCCCTTCGCAATCCGCTGGATGAGTCCGCTCCCACACACCATTCGCTGGCTCTGAGCGCGGTGTTCAACGGCGCTACGGTGGCACCCGCACCTCAGTCGCCACAGCAGGCGGTGAAGACGGAATCCGGTAAAGCAGCATCTTCGCCGGCGACCTTTGAGCATCCTGTCCAGCTTCACGTACAGGTGTTGGGCGCAAGTGCCGAGGCGCTTGGAGTGCTCGATTCCAAACTGGCCGCCATCACGCAAAACGGCGCGCTGCATGTGGCCGCCTTCCGGGCCGACGCCGACGCCGCGGAATTGGTGCGGAGTCTGGAACAGAAACAGGAGCTCGAAATCGTGTCGGCCTGGACTCTTACGGCAGGCGTCGGACGGCCCATCAGCTTTCACGCCGGCACGGCTCCGGATCAATTCCGCGTGGTCTTTTCGCCGGAAGCTGATTCGGGCGGAAGGGTCAGCCTGCGCGTGAAACCGGAAATCAGCCTGCAACGCGATGAGGGGATCGAGACTCGAAAGTACGACGCCGATCTGCCGGATGGCGTGAGCTTTCTGGTGAAGGGTCTGCTGAGGGCCCAGAGCGACCGCGGCGTGCTGGACCGCATATATCCCGGACATTCCTGGGGCAGCCGCGAGCTGGTGATTCTGGTGACTCCACGCGGGCGGAAGCCGCTTTCCGCAGCGGCCTTGGTGCAAGCCAATCGGGGGCGGTAAGTGCTGGCGCTTTCCTCCATCCTGGTGTTTCTCACCACGTTTCTCGCCGCGGGACTGGCGGTGCTGGTGGGATGGTTCGCGCTGCAGCGCCTGAATGCCGAAGCGATGGCCGACGACGTCTCGGAACACCTGCTGGACGACAGTCCGCTGTTGCTGAAGAACGACTCGCTGAGCACCATCTCACCGTGGGCGAAGCTGCTGGAACGGTCGGACTTGGTCAAGATTATGCGCCGGCATCTGGTGCAGGCGGGCCTGCGCTGGTCGGTGGGCCGGGTCACGTTGTTGATGTTGCTCACCGGCAGCGTGACCTTGGCCATCGCCATGCAGTACGAGCGCGTTCCGGGCTGGGCCGCGATGCTGATTGCAGGCGCGGTGGCCGCGCTTCCGTACCTGTACATCCTGCGCCGGCGGGCCAAACGCTTTCGTCAGTTTGAAGAGAATTTCCCGGATGCGCTCGATTCGCTGGCCCGTTCCCTGCGCGCCGGCCATCCGTTCGCCGCCAGCATGGAAATCATAGCGGAAGAATGTGAACAGCCCGTCGCCGCCGAGATGCGGCTCACGGCGGTGGAGGGAAATTTCGGGACTTCGTGGGCGCAGGCGCTGACCAACCTGTCCGAGCGCATGCCGCTGCTGGAAGTGAACATGTTCGTCTCCGCTGTGCAACTGCAGAGCCGGACGGGCGGAAAGCTAAACGAAGTGCTGGGCGGGGTGGCCGAGAACATGCGCGAATCGACGGCGCTCAAAGGCGAAGTCCGGGCGCTGGCCGCACACGGCAAGCTCACCGGGATGGTCCTGACCATTCTTCCCGTGATCATCGCTTTCGTAATGATGATGGTGAACCCGTCCTACCTGGCGATCCTGATCTACCATCCGTATGGCAAATACCTGATTACCGCCGCGGTGGTCTGCCTGCTGCTGGCGCACTTGGCGATTCGCAAGATCGTGGACATAAAGATATGAACGAGGTCTGGTTAGGAGCTGCCTTCTTCGCGTTCGTGATGACTGCCGTTGTGGTGGTGGGGTACTTCTTCTCTCAGCGCAGCGCCGCGCCCAGCATGACCGCCGATCCGGCAGCGCCCGGCTCCCGATCCATGTTTGTCGGCTTGTTCCGCTCCATCGGCGAAACCATTCCCGCAGCCAAGAACGACAAGAACCCTTACCGCATCCGGCTCTCTTCGGCCGGATACCGCTGGCCATCCGCATTGCCGGTATTCTACGGAATCAAAATCGGCAGTGCGCTCTTCGTCGCGGGCCTGTTGGGAACTCTGGCTGTCTTTTATCATGGTGAGGCGTCGGCGGCGTTTGTGCCCATGATCTGCGGCGTCGGTTTGGGGTTCCTGCTACCGGACCGTGTTCTGTCCTCTCGCGTCAACGCCCGGGGACAACGGCTGCGCAGCGCGCTTCCTTCGTCCTTGGATCTGATGGTGCTGAGCATGGAAGCCGGCCAGTCGCTCGACCAATCCATCGCCGATGCCAGCCGCGGCTTAAAACGAACCCATCCGGATCTAAGTGCCGAGCTTGCACAGCTTTACCTGGAGCTAAAGACCGCCGGCAGCCGTGCAGAAGCGTTCCGCAGCTTCGGTGCCCGGAACAAAGAACCGGAACTGCGCAAGCTGGCTAATCTGTTGATCGATAGCGACCGGTTTGGCACCAGCATCGGTCCAGCGCTGCGGACCCACGCCAAGTACCTGCGGACTCGATTCCGCCAACGGGCTCAGGAATCGGCGAGAAAAGTGGGCGTGAAGCTCATCTTCCCGGTCTTCTTCCTGATTTTTCCATCGGTCCTGCTGGTGACGCTAGGGCCGGCCTGCATGATGATGTATCAGCAGTTGAAGACCCTGTTGCAATAGCTACTGCTTCTTGCGCTCGTCCTTTTTGTCTTCCTTCTTCTCTTCTTTCTTCTCTTCTTTTTGTGGCCGAGGCTGTTCTGCCCGAGGAGGCGGCGGCGACTCGCGCTGCTGCACGCGCGGCGCTTCCTGTTGACGCGGTGGCGGAGGCGGTTGCTGCACCTCGCGCCGTTGCGGCACTTCGTTTGGCTGTTGCCGCGGCGCGGGTTGGACCTCGCGCTGGACCGGCGGCGGTACGTCACGGCGCGGCGGCGGGGGTTGCACCTCGCGCTGAACCGGCGGCGGGATATCGCGCCGCGGCGGCGGGGGCTGCTGAACGTCACGACGCACCGGAGGCACTTCGTTCGGCTGCTGCCGCTGCGGCGACTGCACGTCCCGTTGCACCGGCGGCGGCGCGTTGTTCGGTTGCACGCGCGGCGGAGGAACTCTGTTCGGCTGCTGCTGCGGCGGCGGCGCGTCGTTCGGTTGCACGCGCGGCGGAGGAACAGGGTTTCGCTGCTGCTGTGGCGGCGGCTGGTAATTCCGGCGGTCCTCGCGCTGCACCGGCGGATTCTGAACAGATGGTTGAACGGTAGGCGCCACCTGTAGCGCCGGACGGCCAGGCTCCTGGGCGGATCGAACATATGGCCGTGCCGGGGGCGGCTGGGTGGAGCGCAGTTGTTGTATTTGGGCTGGTTCCAGCGGGCGGCCGGGATTCGCCGACAAAGCCTGCTGCCGTTGCGTGAATGGAACACGCGGAGGCGGAGGCGTAGTCTTGGCCACCACCGCGCGATTCTGTACCGCTGCCGGAGGCTGGGCCACGCGCCCGGCCGGAGTGTAGCCCAGCACGCTCTGGCGAGTGGGCGCCACCGGCGCGTTGTTGATCACCTGCGCGGATTGAATCTGATTCCGCTGCACCGGAACTGCCGCGTCCTGCACGCGCCTGGTGGTCCCGAAAGTGTTTTGCGGGACAGCGGTAACAGCGTTCGGCGCGTTGCGGTTGACGTAAGTGATGTCGGTCCGATTGTAGTTGGTGATGTTGATGTTGTTGACTATGGTGGTATTGGTGACGTTGACACGATTCACGTAAACGGGGCTGGCGTGATAAGCAGGCACGTAGACTTCGCGCGGTCCGAGCGGGAACCAGCCGATACCGGCGACTCCGCCGCCGATGGAAACCGACAAGCTGAAGCGTGGTCCACCGACCCAGGCCACCAGCGCAGGCGCGTAGACCGGCCGCGCGCGAACGGGTCCGGGAACCCAAGCCCAACGGCCGACATAGACCCAGCGGCCGTAATGGAAGGGAGCGAATCCCCAAGGAGCATCGTCCACCCAGGTCCAACCCCAAGGTTCCACCCAGACCCAATGTCCATAGCGGTATGGCGCCCAGCCAACCGCGACGCCGCGAGGTACCCAGACCTCGCCGTAGTCGGCCACGGTTTGCCAATCGCCGTTGTCATCCAGGTCCTGATAGCCCACCATCTCGCGGGGCACATAGCGGGCGGAGATCGATTGGTCTTCACGGCGGTCGCGCGCCAGGCACCAGTTGTCCCATTCGTCGAAAGGCAGAGCGGCCATCACGTTGTAAGAGAGCCCATCGTCAGCGGAGGAGACTTCGGCGCGCTCACGCGCGTGCACAGTGAAAGCCTGGCCGCTGCCAGTGACTTCGCCTTCGCCGCCGCGGACGGTCACGGTGGTGGTCTCGCGGTCCGGATTGACATCGATGCGATACTCGCCGGGACGCAGCAGGGAGAAGGCCAGGTTGGGCGTGTCCACTTCAAAGGACTCGTCGCTCCCCAGGCTGCGCAGGCGGACGACCAGCGAGCCCTCGGTGAGGCGGATCTGCGCTTGGGCGTCGTCGAGGTTCAGGAATTCGAACGCGGTCCGGGAATTGAGCCGCAGCGTGGCTTCGCCGATGTGCAACTCGGCGCGAGCGCCCTCGTCGGTCCACAGGTGATCGCCAGTGGTGAGCGGACGGTTGACGTCGGCTTGCACCCAGTCGTCGACGTCGCCGGGACGGAACGACACCTGGCCGCTGATGTACCCCAAACGGCCAACGCGGCCGGGAGGATCGTTCTGAGCCGAGGCGAGAAACACCGCCACGGTCAGGAGAAAGAGAATTCGACAGGTTCGCATGGTCACGCCCTCCTCATTTTGCTGAACACTTGGCCTGCTCGGATGTTTGCAAATTCGATATTAAACTATCTGCATGTCGCGGAGCTTCTATATAATGACTGCTGATGTCCAGAATCACGCTAGTACCAGGTTGCCGGAGATCAGGCGCGAAAAACGGGGACAGCCTACCTGTTTCATGCGGCTGGAATTGGCCTGCAGTGACCGCCCCGCCGACGCGGAAACAGGCTGGCTGCCCCCGCTTTTCGCGCCTGATCTCCCGCGCCTTCCTACTCGTGATGTTTGCTTCCACCATTATGATGTCTGCCACTGCCGTCGCCGCTATAAAGATTGAGAAAACTCAATATCAAGGCTGGCCCAATTGCTATCGAATATCGAACGGCGAAATTGAGCTCGTCGTCACTACTGACGTTGGGCCCAGGATAATCCGGTACGGATTTGTTGGCGGCCGCAACGTTTTCAAGGAGTTTGAAGACCAGATGGGAAAGAGCGGAGAGCCCACCTGGCAGGCGCGCGGAGGGCATCGGCTGTGGATTTCGCCGGAGGACGCGGTACTTTCGTACGCACTGGACAACAGCCCGATCACGGCCACGGTAAGGAATGACTCGATCGAGCTATTGGGCAAGGTGGAGAAAGAGACCGGACTTCAAAAGCAGATTGTGGTGAAGATCGCAGCGACGGGTACGGCCGTCGAAGTGATGCATCGGATCACCAACAAGGCGGCGAAGCCGCGGCAGTTGGCACCGTGGTCGCTGACCATGATGGCGCAAGGCGGGATGGCAATAGTGGTGTTTCCGCCGCGCGGGACGCATCCCAAGGATCTGCCGCCGACCAATCCGCTGGTGATGTGGGCCTACACGGATTTCAGCGACAAGCGCTGGCAGTTCACTAAGAAATACTTATTGCTGCGGCAGGATCCGAAGAATTCGAGCCCGCAGAAAACCGGGTTGTTCAACAAGGATTCCTTAGGGGCGTACCTGCTCGGCTCCGATTTGTTCATCAAGAGGGCGGCGGCGCAGGATCCAGGAAAGCAGCCGGATTATGGTTGTTCGCTGGAGACGTTCACCAATGACCAGTTCCTGGAGTTGGAGACGCTGGGCGAATTGCGGAACGTGCGGCCGGGCGCGGCGGTGGAGCATACGGAGCGCTGGAGCCTGCATCGCAACGTGAAGATTGCATCGTGGACGGATGCGGAGATTGATCGCCTGTTGCTACCACTGTTGAAGTAGTTGCTTGAGCTTCGCTTGTAGATGTTGTAGATTCACGGTTCGCGGGTCCGAAGGAGTCGTGTTGCGGCTGATAGCGGTAGTTCTTTGCGCAGTTCCGGCGTTCGCGCAAACAGCGGAGATTTCCAGCACGATCCGGGATTCATCCAACTCAATCGCGACTTCATTGAGAACCTGTCATTGAACGGATGCAGCTTCCAGTCGCTGATCGCGTTGACTCCTGGCGTCGTCCTGACAAAGGCGACCCCGAAATTGCGGAACTCTCTACAGTCTAGGAACCAGCCCAGAGCACGCAGTTCTCAAATGTTGAGCCAGAGTCTGGAGCGGGGCCGGAAGGTGTGAATGCGCCAGATCGGCGGGCCGGGGCCGATTCAGTTCGCGTTGCGGATGGTGTTCTGATGCTGGCGGCCGCTGTCCAGGATCTTGCGCTCGATTTCGATTACTCGACGCTCGAGATTGTTGAGCCGCAGGTCGCTCGCGGTGTCCATGTTGGAGATGTCAGCCGACATCTTACGCATACGTACATCCGAGTGCTCCTGATATTGGTAGAAGGCCTTCAGCAGCCTGGTCTCCGAGTCGTGGAGACGTTTCGCGAACTGCTCTTCCGATTGGCGAACCCGCGCATCGATGAACTCACCGATCTCTTTGACGAGCTCACGCTTGAACCCTTCGAGGTGCTCTTCCAGGTCTGCCCGTGTGACCGGCGCGTTTCCATTGCCTGCCATGCTGTGCCCATTCTTCCGTTTGTGGAGTCCCTATGTCAATATCCCAGAGGGTAACAGGACGGTTTGCAACTTTTGCATTCCTATGCGTGCATTTGCCGCTACCGGCGCAGCCGCCTCGAATCGGAAGGCTTTTCATTCCCCGTTCCCCGACCGTGCAGCGCCGCGAAACCGAGCAAACCTTTTTCAGTCACAACCCGGCCACAACCATCTTCCCTTCCGACACACCAACTTCCCAAAACCTGTAGGTCGAAACGCGCCGTCGCCATGCTATGACAATAGCGAGCGCCAACCGAATGCCCAAAAGCGCGCTCTGCTTGCGGCCCGTGGAATCACTTGGAGCAAAAGGACTTCCCGGCTTTGGCTTCGTTTTATCAAATTACCGGCAATGCCACTTGACGACAACAGCATGCGCCACCCGCCCGGCCAAGCCGCCTGCCGCCTGCGACCTGTCGCCTTCCCCGTTGGCTTCGTTTTTCCAAATCCCCCAAGACGCGCCGCGGGACAATCAAGATGCGCCAC
>DASQGY010000063.1:0-1845 GCA_035632375.1 Bryobacteraceae bacterium
CCGATGAGTTCGTTCCAGGTGCCTTTTTCCCCCAGCCACCAGATGCCCAGCAGCGTCGCCGTGACCGGCAACAGGTAGCTGAAGGCGCTCAATTGAGACGGCGGCATATAGCGCAGCAGCCAGAAATAGAGCAAGTAGGCCGCGGCAGAGCCGAACGCAGCCATGTAGAACGTCGCGGCCCATGTCTGCCAGCCGATGGCGCTCCATTGCACTGCCGGGCCGATGCGCACCGCTTCAACAACGGCAATGGGCAAGAGAATAAGCGCGCCAAAGAATTGGTTGAAGGCAGTCATGGTCAGCGTGTCGTAGTTTGCGGCGACTCGTTTACCCAAAACCGCGTACATAGCAAAGCCGACGGATCCTGCCATGGTGATGGCGTCGCCGCGAAAGGTTGGCGAGTGCGCGCCCATGCCCTCCTCGGCGGCAAGAACGATTACGCCGATCAGCGCGACGCCCATGCCCACCACCTTGTGGGAGGTAAGCCGTTCGAGGCGCATGATGCACGCGAGGGCCAGAACGTAGATCGGTCCCATGCCGATGATTACAGCGGAGTGGCCCACCGAGGTGTAACGCAATCCTATGGTGAAGCACACCTGATTGGTGCACACACCAAAGAAGCCGAGGTAAGCGAAGGTCCACAGATCGCGCCGCGTAAACTCCGATGGTGTCCTCGTGATGCGCGTGGCGAACGAAGGCAGGCGCCGGCAAACCAGGTAGGCGGGAATCATCACGACTCCCGCAAGGACGCCGCGGAACGCCGCCATGGTCAGCGGGCCAAGCTGGCGCAGACCGATCTTCGCAGCGATGAAATTCAGCGACCACATCACCACCGTCAGTGCAATCGAAACGGCGATCGTCGAACTGGAGGGTCGCTTGTCCTGTGCGTTTGGAGAAGTCACCAGACTAGGTCAGCCGGATTTGATTCACGGTTAGGCGCTCGATGCGGTCCATGCGCGGCGTAAACCCGATGCCAGGTCCGCCGGGAACTCGAATGGTGCCCTGCGGCGTAACGGTCACTTCTGGCTCGATGATGTCTTCTTGCCAATAACGGCGGCTGGCGGAGACGTCGCCGGGAAGCGAAAAATTCGGCATAGTGGAGAGCGCAATGTTATGCGCTCGTCCGATGCCGGATTCGAGCATTCCTCCGCACCAGACAGGCACGCCGCGCTTCTGGCAGAGGTCGTGAATGCGCCGCGCCACCGTATATCCGCCGACGCGTCCGAGCTTGATGTTGATGATGCGGCATGCGCCCAGTTCGAGCGCTTCGCGCGCCTGTTCTTCTGTGTGGATGCACTCGTCGAGGCAGATCGGAGTTTGCAGCAGTTTCTGAAGTTCCACGTGGCTGAACACGTCGTCCCAGCCCAGGGGCTGCTCGATCATCATCAAGTAGTAGGCTTCGAGCTGCTGGAGCAGAGGGAAATCGCACCGCGTGTAGGCGCAGTTGGCGTCGACCATCAGGCGGATGCGCGGGAAACTCTCGCGGACACGCGCCACCGCTGCCACATCCCATCCGGGCTTGATTTTGATCTTGATGCGCTGGTATCCGGACGCCAATTCCTTCTGCACCGCCGCGACGAGTTCTTCGAGCGACGGTTTGATGCCGATGGAAACGCCGCAAGGAATTTCCTGAAGCGTGCCGCCAAGCAGCTTCCACAACGGCACATTCTTCATGCGAGCTTCCGCGTCCCAAACGGCGGCTTCCAGGCCGCCTTTGGCCATCGAGTGGCCGCGCACGCGCGCAAGCAAATTCCAAACGTCGGCGGCGGACCGAAATTCGCGTTCCTTCAGGGCCGGCCAGATAAAGTCGCGCAGGATGTGTACTGCCGTCTCCACGGTTTCCGGCGC
>DASQGY010000064.1:0-52566 GCA_035632375.1 Bryobacteraceae bacterium
CGTCAGCCATCCATCGGAGGTGGTCACGGCGGGCGAGGCCATCTCGGTGAAGGTACTGAAGTTCGACCGGGAGAAGGAACGGATTTCGCTGGGGCTGAAACAACTGGTGCCCGATCCGTGGGAGACCATCGGGGAGCGTTATCCCGCGGCGTCGCGAGTGATCGGGCGAGTGGTCAGCGTGACCGATTACGGCGCTTTCGTGGAACTGGAGCCTGGAGTGGAGGGCCTGATCCACATTTCGGAGATGACCTGGAGCCGGCGGATGAAGCATCCGAGCAAGGTGGTGAAGGTCGGCGATCAGGTGGAGTCCGTGGTGCTGGATGTGAAGCCGAAGGACCGGCGCGTGTCGCTGGGAATCAAGCAGTTGGAAGCCGATCCGTGGACCACAGTAGCGGACCGTTATGCGATCGGCTCGGTGGTGGAAGGCCGGGTGCGCAAGCTCACCGATTTCGGTGCGTTCATCGAAATCGAAGAGGGGATCGACGGGCTGGTACACATCTCGGATTTATCCTGGACCAAGCGGGTAAAGCATCCCTCCGAAGTGGTGAAGAAGGGGCAGTTGGTGCAAGCGGTGATATTGAGCATCGACGCTCCGAACCGGCGGCTATCATTGGGTGTGAAGCAGCTTCAGCCGGACGCCTGGGAGTCGTTTTTCCGGGCGCATCAAGTGGGCGATGTAGTGCGGGGAAGGGTGTGCCGGGCGGCGAATTTTGGGATTTTCGTGGAGTTAGCGCCGGGCGTGGAAGGGCTGTGCCACCGTTCGGAGATTCCGGGCAGCGGAGACCGGCGGCATGACGAATCGCCCTTGCCGATCGGCGAGGAGATGGATTTCAAAGTCGTAAAGTTGAATGAGGCTGAGAAAAAGATCGGGCTCAGTATTCGTGCGCTTACCGATGATGAAGAAAGAACCAGGCTGGAGGATTATCAGCGCCACGCCGCGGCGGCCACGATGACTATCGAAGAAGTAATCAGAGTGAAAGGCGAAGGCCGGTAAACGGACCTGAGGGGAGATAAACAACAAATGACGAAGGCCGAGTTGATTGAGGAAGTCTCCCGGGTGGTAGAGATGACCCGCAAGGATTCGGAGGTAATCGTCGAGGCGATCTTCGACAGTATCGTTCGGTCTCTGCGGTCGGGGGATAAGATTGAGATCCGGGGATTTGGGAGCTTCCGTACGCGGCAGCGCCAGCCTCGGGTGGGACGCAATCCAAAGACGGGGACGCGCGTGGAGGTTCCGTCCAAGCGCATTCCATATTTCAAACCCAGCAAAGAACTGAAGGACCTGGTGAACAATTCAGCGGGCGAGCCGGGAGCGGCCCCGGCGGAACCTTCGCCTGGCGGCGCGCCTCCGACGCCGTAGATCCGCGCTCGAACGCTAGTTATGGACCATCTCTGGAGTCCCTGGCGCTACCAGTACGTTCAAAAGGCGCGCACGTCGGCCGGTTGCATTTTCTGCGAGAAGGCGGCTGAACAGAGGGATGCGGAGAATTTTCTGGTCTATCGGGGGAAGCACAATTTCATCTTGCTGAATTTGTATCCGTATACTACGGGACACCTGATGATTGTGCCTTATGAGCATGTGGATACGCTGGAACGTGCCTCCAGGGAATCGCTCGATGAGATGATGCTGCTGGCGCAGCGGGCGCAAGGGTGCTTGGGCGCTATTTATAAGCCGGCGGGGTTCAATATTGGAATGAATCTGGGCGAGAGCGCTGGGGCTGGGATCGCGGATCATATCCACATGCATGTGCTGCCGCGATGGCCGGGCGACACCAGCTTCATTACCACGGTTGGGGAGACGCGGGTGTTGCCGGAGGAGTTGGTGGTTACGTACCGGAAGTTGAGCGAAGCGTTCCGCGGGTAGGCCAGCCGTGGGTATTTGTGGCGCACGCTCTCAAGCGTGCCGTGTTCGCACTCTTGCGAACACTTTTAGCAGCCCGGCGTTCACAAGAGTGAACGCGGCACGCAGGAGTGCGTGCGCTACGAAGCGTTGCGGAGTCCTTTCATCATTACCAGGAGCATCACTAGCGGCGTGGTGGCCACTATTGCGTGCGGGAGCTCGGGCGTCATGTGGGCGAAGGAACCGGCGTGGACCGGCATTTGGTCCTGGC
Organism: Bryobacteraceae bacterium; assembly: GCA_035632375.1. Classification (GTDB taxonomy): domain Bacteria; phylum Acidobacteriota; class Terriglobia; order Bryobacterales; family Bryobacteraceae; genus Palsa-89. The sequence goes on from DASQGY010000064.1 coordinate 2,112, forward strand.
CTAGCGTGAGCGATCCTTCGCCCTGCAGGAAATAGAGATCGGCGGGCATGGGAGCGGTGTGGGCGGAGAGCTCCTGGCCTTCGGAGAATCCGAAGAGGACCAGCTTGACCTGATCGTCGTTGTAGAGCGTGCGGCTCAGGATGCCCTGTTTCGGAACCTCGATTTGAGCGATCACGTCGGGCGCGAAGAAATACTCCATAATTCAAGTCTACGCTCGCTCGCGCGCAAATGGACTATATTGAAGGTGCTTGCGGGCAGTTTCGATACTTGTGTTTTTGGCGTTGTCTGGGTTTGGCGCTCCTACGCCACGAGTGGTCGCGGTGTCCATCGACGGGGTGGTCCATCCGATTACGGTAGAGATTGTCAGCCACGCCATCGAGCAGGCGCAGTCGGAACATGCCGAGTTGCTGCTGATCCGTCTGAGCACACCCGGCGGACTGCTGGACGCGACGCGCGAAATTATCCAGAAGCTTTCGGCATCGCCGATTCCCGTGGTGACATACGTGACACCCAGTGGAGCGCGCGCTGCTTCGGCTGGATTCTTTTTGCTGGAGGCCGGTGATATTGCGGCCATGTCGCCCGGCACCAATACTGGAGCCGCGTCGCCGGTTCTGCTGGGCCAACAGATGGAAGAGACCATGCGCAAGAAGGTGGAGAACGATGCGGCGGCGTTGCTGCGCAGCATGACTACGCGGCGCGGACGCAACAGCCAGTTGGCGGAGACGGCGGTTCGGGACGCCAAGGCGTTCACCGAAAAAGAGGCGCTGGACAATAAGCTGATCGATTTGATCGCCCCGGACGAGCAGCAGCTTTTTAAGCAGCTTGACGGCCGTGAGATCACGCTCTGGGATGGGCGGAAACAGGTGCTCCATACCTCTGGCGCCACGGTGGAGGAAGCACGGCTATCGCTTCGCGAGCGGCTGATGGCCACCATCGCCGATCCCAACATCGCATTTATTCTGTTGGTGCTGGGCGCTCTCGGAATTTACGTCGAATTCTCCTCGCCGGGACTGATTTTCCCCGGTGTCGCCGGCGCGATTCTGGCGTTGCTGGGACTTTCCGGGCTGTCGATCCTGCCCATCAATTGGGTGGGCGTGGCTCTGTTGATTCTTTCAGTGGCGCTCTTCGTTTTAGAAATGAAATTCACGTCGCACGGCATACTGGGGATCGGCGGAACGATATCCATGGTGCTGGGCGCGCTGCTGCTGATCAACGGGCCGCCCGAATTGCGTATACATCCCATCACCGCGTTCAGCGTGGCCATCCCGTTCGCGCTGATCACTATGTTTCTGGTGTCCATCGTGATCCAGGCGAAGCGCAACAAGGTGCTGACCGGGGCGGACGGCATGATAGGCGAAATCGGCGTTACGCGGACCGCGCTCGAGCCGGAAGGCAAGGTACTGGTCCGTGGCGAATATTGGGATGCCGTCGCCGAAACCAACATCGGCGAGGGAATCCGTGTCCGGGTGAAGGCGCTTGCAGGCCTGAAACTTGTGGTGGAACCGGCATAGGCTTTGGGAATAAAATCGCCACGCGGCGAGTCTTACCCTTAGTGAATGCTCCGTCGAAACCGCAACCGGCTCCCATGCAGGAACACGACAAACTGGTGCATTTCGAAATCTTCGTAGTGCCACACATGGCTGCCGCATACAATCTGGCGCGCTGGTTGACCCGCAACGAGCATGACGCCGAGGACGTGGTGCAGGAAGCCTACCTGCGCGCCTATCGTTTTTTCGATTCCTATCGCGGCGGCGACTGCCGGACCTGGCTGCTGACCGTGGTGCGCAACACCTGCTATACGTGGCTGCAGCAAAATCGCCGGGCGACGACGCCGCTCGACGACGAGATGCCGGAGTTGGACTCGACGCAATCGAATCCGGAAGCGCTGCTGTTGCGCAGCGTGGACGCGGAAATGCTGCGACAGGCGTTGGAAGAATTGCCGGTGGAGTTCCGCGAGGCGATTGTGCTGCGCGAGTTCGAAGGACTGTCCTATAAGGAAATCAGCGCCATTACTTGCGTACCACTGGGAACCACGATGTCGCGCCTGGCGCGGGCGCGCGGGCGTTTGCAGAAGATACTCAGCGGGCGAATGGAGAAAGGCGGTGCGGCATGAGTTGCGAGGACACGCGGGGGCTTCTGCATGCTTACGTAGACGGCGAACTCGACCTGGTCCGCAGCCTGGAGATTGAAAAGCATATCGAGGGCTGCAAGGACTGCACGAGGGCGGTTGAGAATCAGCGGGCGCTGGGGACGGCGTTGCGCAGCGGTTCACTGTATTATCGGATGCCCCGTGAACTGAAACCTCGGGTGGATGCGGCGCTGCGGCGTGCCTCGCGGCCGGACGTCTTGTCGCGGCGTATCCCGTGGTCCATGCTGGCGGTGGCGGCGGGGCTGCTGTTGGCTGGTGCGTTCCTCGGCCGCTTTGTGCCGGGCCGCTCGGGATCGCAGGCGGGCGAACTGGTGGCTCAAGAGGTGCTGGATAGCCACTTGCGATCGCTGATCCCCGGACACTTGGCCGACGTGCAGTCGACGGATCGGCACACGGTAAAGCCCTGGTTCAACGGCAAGCTGGATTTCTCGCCGCCGGTGAACGATTTCGCCGAGCAGGGATTTCCGCTGACTGGAGGCCGCTTGGATTCGGTGGATGGCCACTCGGTCGCGGTGCTGGTGTATCAACGGCGGCTGCATGTAGTCAATTTGTACATCTGGCCGACGGCGGGCTCAACGGACAGCGGCGTGAGCGAAAATGCGCGGCAGGGCTACAACATGCTGCACTGGACGCGCGACGGCATGAACTGGTGGCTGGCATCGGACGTTAACGTGGCCGAGTTGCGCAGCCTCGCCGGCCTGCTGCGAGCGAATCCTACAAACGCGCCTTCAACTCCGTGACCGGGATGCTGACGCGGTAAAGCGGCGTGCCGCCGGGGTCGAGCAAATCAAACGCGCCACCGATACTGGGCGGTCCGTCCTGGCCGCCTAAGAATGTGACCGATCTGGCGGTCACGGTTCCGCTCAACAACCGACTATTGCGATTCCATCGCCACGTACCCGATTGGAGCGTCGTGGGCGAGCCGACGGCGAATTGCATTTCCACGGTGAGAATGGAAGAGGTGTCGCTGAACATCATCTGCGTGCTCAGCCGATCGCCGTCGCGGGTGCCTCGCGCGGATTGCAGCTTGAATAGCGAGAGATCCTGGTGGTGAGACAGATCTTCGACGGGTGAGTGCTTCGCGCCGCCGCAAGCAATAATGAGAAGCAGGCAACCAATCAGGATAAACTTCAGCACTTCGGATGATGTCGATTATACCTCCGGGCGTGCGCGGCTTGACAGTAGCCGTGCACGGGTGTTTACTTTGGAGTAGCGATGTTTGTCACCAAACTGCCCGACACAAGCAAGCAGGTTCTCCGAGTGATCCTGAGTAAAGGAGTCGCAAGCGGATCGGACCTGCAGTGGGCTACCGAAATGAAACCGGAAGACTTAGTGACAGCCTTAGCACCGTTGCTCGATCAGGGTATCGTCGGCGTTAGCGGCGGCAATCCCTCGAGTGCAAGCGGAATTTTGGACTCCTTCTTCAACCTCCGGCCGTCCGCGCGCGGCATGGCCGAAGGACTGTTGAACTTATAGCTGGTCTCGGAGCAATGAGCGAGAGTCTGGCGATCTCACCGGACGTCAGTGCGTACTATTGCTATCTCCTGGTTCTGGCTTTCGGTTTGATTGCGGCGTGGACCCGTGTTTCAGCACTTTTTGAAAACTATCCCGGTGCGCTGGGAACGGTAAACTTCTGGTTGCTCTTGCTGGCCTACACCGTCATTCCCATCGTGCTCTTCTGGTTCCTCGACCGTACGAACGCTATTCACGACACGTCCATCTTCGCTGCGATATTGATCGCCCTTGGATATCGCCAAGTAATCAACGGCAGAGTGGCTGGAATACGCGTATCTGGGGACCTGGGCAAAGTGTGGCAGCCGTTCGAGGCATGGGCGAATTGGGTGTCGGATCGTATCCGGAATCGAGTGCAACTCAACACCGAGCGCTTCACCGATGACGTGATCAAGTGGGTGAGGCAAGATCCGAAAAAACTGGAGGAGCTGAAGAAGTTGGCATTGCTTCGGTCCACGAATCCACCGAAAGTACAAGCTGACTTCGATGCCATGGATACGCCGGAGACCCGCGTTTTGTGGGGAGCGGAAGGTATCACTGAAAAACAGATTCGCTATCTGTACCAACTTTTGAGATCGATTCCGGATGGCGTTCGCCTCATGCAGAAAGCCGGGATCATAACCGCGACTCAGTACTACTGGTATGCGCAGGAATGGAAAAGCAAGTCGCGCGCTTTGGTGCTCGCCGTCGCGGTGGCTGTGGCGACTGTGTATTTCGGATCGCAACTCCTTACCTCAGGCAACTGGGCGCGTTACTATTTTTGGCGGTTGCAAAAGGCAAACACCACAGCTTCGGATCAGTTTCGATCCAAGGAAGAATACACAAAACTGTTGAAGGCTTCTCCCGAAGTTGAGTTCGCGCGGATGGAGCGGTTGCTTCGCTATCAGGCCTTGCCGCTCGATACTGCGGATCGGCTCTTGGCCATTGCAGTGGAAAACCGCACCTCCGCGAAGTCCGGCATTCAGAACTGGTTGATGAGCGCATTGCATACCGAAAACGCGGACGTCCGCGCGCGTTTACAAAATGCGATGGTTTATCTCGCGGATGACAAGAATGTTTGCTTAGGCGAATCGTTACGGACTTGGAAGCCATCGAAGAGTGACTCAGCGACGCAAATTGACCAGCGCATCAAGGATTGGCATGCTTGTTGGAGCAACGGTCCAAGCAAGACGCCCTGTCCGGAACCGGTAAAGTCACTGCAACCGGCGGGAACAGTGCCGCCCGCCGGGGGCAAGCGTTAACGCATCCTCCGCGCTGCGCGTCGGCACATGGTATTTTGGATTTTCCTAACCTTATGTCAAATGCCACCCGAATCGCGGCCGCCTGGTAAACCCGCTATGCAGCCTTTGGTCGGCATCATCATGGGCAGCAAGTCCGATTGGGAGACGATGCGTCATGCCGCGGAGACACTGGCGCGCTTCGGTGTGGCGCACGAGGCCAAGGTGGTTTCGGCGCATCGCACGCCGGACTGGATGGTGGAATATGCTTCGAGCGCCGAGTCGCGCGGTATTCAGATAATCATTGCGGGGGCGGGCGGGGCGGCGCATCTTCCGGGGATGGTGGCCGCCAATACACTGCTTCCGGTCCTCGGCGTCCCAGTGGAAAGCCAGGCGCTGAAGGGCATGGATTCCCTGCTCTCCATTGTGCAGATGCCGGGCGGAATTCCGGTGGGTACGCTGGCCATCGGCAAGGCGGGTGCGCAAAATGCCGCGCTGCTGGCCGTGGCTATGCTCGCCAATCACGATGCAGCGCTACGCGAAAAGCTGCGTGCGTTTCGCGACGAACAGGCCAAGCAGGTGCGTTCGGAAGAACTCCCGTGATGAATCCGATTCTTCCTGGCGCCACCATCGGCGTACTGGGAAGCGGGCAACTGGGCCGTATGTTCGCCATAGCCGCGCGGCGCATGGGCTATCGTGTCCACACTTTTTCGCCGGACCTGGACACGCCGACCGGGCAGATCGCCGATGTAGAAGTTGTGGCGCCATACGACGATCTCAAGGCGGTCGCCAAGTTTGCTAGCCACGTGAGCGTCGTTACATTCGAGTTCGAAAATGTTCCCACGGCCACGGCTGAGGCAGCGGCGCGCTGTGCACCCGTGCGTCCGGACGGATCGATCCTGCACACCACGCAGCAGCGCATTCGGGAGAAGTCGTTTCTACGGAGTGCTGGTTTGCCGACGACGCCCTACCGCGAGGTGCGCTCTCTCGGGGACTTGCAGCAAGCGGTGTTCACGCTGGGCTGCCCGGCAGTATTAAAGACCGCGGCGTTCGGTTACGACGGCAAGGGTCAGTTTCGAATCGAATCGCCGGACCAATTGACTAAGGCCTGGAACGCAATTGGGCAGCAGGAAGCGGTGCTCGAAGCATTCATCGACTTCGAGCGCGAGATCTCGGTGGTGGCGGCGCGCGGCGAAGATGGCGAATTCGTGCACTACGGAGCCATCGAGAACGAGCATAGCCGGCACATCCTGGATATCTCGGTTGCGCCGGCCCGAGTGCCTCCGAATATCGCTGAGGAAGCGGTGGCGATGACGCGCTGCGTTCTGGAGAAACTCGGCGTGGTGGGCGTATTGTGCGTCGAGTTCTTCGTGACGCGCGATGGCAAACTGCTGATCAATGAACTGGCGCCGCGCCCGCACAATTCGGGCCACCTGACTGTCGACGCCTGCGTCACCAGCCAGTTCGAGCAGCAGTTGCGTGCGGTGTGCGGCATGCGGTTAGGCTCGACGGCGATGCATCGTCCGGCGGCGATGGCCAATCTGTTGGGCGATTTGTGGTCGAAGGGCGATCCGGACTGGCGTGCGGCCTGCGCCTTCCCGGATGTGAAGCTGCACTTGTACGGAAAGCTGGAGCCGCGGCCGGGGCGGAAGATGGGGCACCTGACGGCGTTGAATCACGATTCCGAGCAGGCCTATCAGATGGTGCTGGCGGCGCGGAAGAGCCTGACGCCCTGATCTCAAATCTCTATTGCTTCGGTTTGCGGCTCTGGTTTGCTATCCAAACAGCCAACATGGCAACCGTGGCTCCCGACAGGGCCATGAACATGTCCTCTTGCGAATCCCATTGATCGCCTTGGGAGCCAAGGAATGCCGCGGCATCCGTGGGATCGACGATTGATGCGACCACAGCCTCAATCATCTCGTAAGAGGCGCTCAAAGCAAGCGTTGTGAAGATGGGAAGGACGTTGAGCCAACCAGCACGGAGTTCGGCTTTGCGCAGCAGGATTTCGCGCTGGGGGTATGCGAAGAGCAATCCGAATGCGAAATGAACCAGACGGTCATAGTGATTCCTTTCTGTTTGCAAGAAGGGCTTCAGCCACTCCCCGAGCGGGACGTCGGAATATTGATAGTGCGCTCCAAATTCGTGCAGGAAGAGCAGCATGAAGATCAATGAGTAAGACAAATCGGAAAACGTGAGTCGAGGATACGTAGCGGCGAGCAGAGCAAGCAGAACGAAAACGAGCAGGTTCTCGAGCAGCCAGTCCTCGGGAATCGCCGGCCGGATTGCGGACCACAGCCAAACCACCAGGAAGAGCGCGAGCAATATCTGCAGAAATCGATTGGACCTGAACGGAATTGCCGAAGCGCTAGACGCCGTCGTCATCTGATAGACGATTGTAAGGCTTAGGGCGAACCGTTCGCTTTGATTCCGCCGTGAGCTAATATAACCTGAAGAGCCCCGAAGGAGACCTCCATGTCGACTGCTCGCCGCGATTTAGTTACTTTGCTTTTATGCGCCGCATTTTCCTTCGTCGTTGCTGCGGCCCCGTCAACGCTTACTATCGCCACACTCTCCAGCCGCCCCGATATGGTGAGCGGCGGCGATGTGCTTGTGGAGATCAAGGCGCCTCCAGGAAAAGTTCAAGTGAAGTTGAACGGCCACGACATCAGGCGGGCATTTCACGAGGACGCGGCGCGCGGATCGCTGATCGGGTTGGTAGAAGAGCTGCGCAACGGCAGCAACACGATCGTCGCCAAGGCTGGATCGCAATCGGCAACACTGCAGTTGACCAATCATCCGATCACGGGCCCCATCGTCTCCGGGGAACACCTGAAGCCGTTCGTGTGCAATACCGTCGAGTCGGGGCTCGGCGCGCCGCTGGATGCGGACTGCTCGGCAGCGACGAAGATCGAGTATTTCTACCACCCCACCGAAACTCCGGATGGAACGTTTAAGCCGCTGCCCGATCCGCATGGACCGCGCCCGGCGAATCTGGTGCACACCACGACGAGCGAAGGAAAAACGGTGCCGTACATCGTCCGTGTCGAATCCGGTACCATCAACCGCGCTATTTACCGCATCGCGATTCTCGACGATCCGTCGCGGCCTGCGACCTCGCCGTGGACGCCGAGCGCCGGATGGAACCATCGGATCATTTACAGCTTCGGCGGAGGCTGCGGCACCAATTACAACCAGGGGAAGAACCAGGCCACTGCCGCGCTGTTCGATCCGGCGCTGTCGCGAGGCTTCGCGCACATCGTCTCCACGCAAAACGTGCTACAGCAGGATTGCAACGACAATCTTTCGGGCGAAGCGGTGATGATGATCAAGGAGCATTTCATCAAGACTTACGGAATTCCCGTGTGGACCATGGGCTTCGGCGGGTCGGGCGGTGCGATTCAGCAGCTTTTGATCGCGCAGAATTTTCCAGGATTACTCGACGGAATCATGCCCAGCCTGTCTTTTCCGGACAGCACCAGCATAACGCCGGACGTCAACGACTGCAGGCTGCTGAACAAGTTCTTCGCCACCGATCCCGCAACCTGGACGAAGGACAAGCAGACTGCGGTGGCAGGCTACTCGGCTGGCACGTGCGCGTCCTGGGATCGAAGTTTCGTCGACACCATTGTCGCGGCGAACGTGAAAGGCTGCGGCATAGCACCGGAGCTGGTATACGACCCGGTGAAGAATCCCAAGGGCGCGCGATGCACCACGTGGGACACGAATGTGGCAACCTATGGGCGCGATCCCGCCACTGGCTACGCGCGGCAAGCCCTGGACAACATCGGCGTGCAATATGGGCTGAAGGCGCTGAACGGCGGGGCGATCACCAAGCAGGAATTCATCAACCTGAATCGCGGCGTTGGCGGTTTTAATCGCGATGGAATTCGTCGCGACGAACGCACTGTGGCGGATCCTGAAGGGCTGAGGATGGCCTACGTCGCCGGCCGCATCAACTCGGGTGCGGGCGGGCTTGCAATGGTGCCGATTCTGAATTACCGCAGTTATAACGATGCGCTGGGCGATATCCACGATCACGTGCGGGATTTCACTATTCGCGAGCGTCTGCGCAAGGCGAATGGCCGCTTCGACAATCAGGTGATCTGGGTGTATCCCAACGGCAATCGACCGCTGGCATCGAAAGTGAATGGCTTGGCCATCGATACGATGACCCAGTGGCTGGACGCACTGAGCAAGGACGCGTCCAGTGCGCCGGCGCTCGACCGCGTGGCTCACGCGAAACCGGCCGCGGCGGTGGATGGCTGTTGGACGGCCAATGGTTCGAGAATCGATGAGCCGGCGACGCTCGATGGTCCCGGAAAATGCACCCAGTTGTATCCGGCGCACGCAACGCCGCGGATCGCAGCCGGAACTCCGCTCGCCGACGACGTGATGAAGTGCCAGCTCAAGCCGATTGATCCGAAGGACTACACCGTCACCTTCACGGCGACGGAGTTGCAGCAATTGCGCGAGGTCTTTCCCGGCGGCGTGTGCGATTATTCCAAGCCCGGCGTGATGCAATTGCCGCTGGCCGGAACGTACCTGGTGTTGCCGCTGAGCGAGGCCTCAACCTCGACTCGATGAGAAGGCCTGTGCCAAACTGAAGTGAGTGGACCACGTTCGCGAATGGCTGAAGCAGGCTCGATCCGTCGCCGTACTCACCGGCGCCGGCGTTTCCGCCGAGAGCGGTGTGCCCACATTTCGCGGCAACAACGGACTTTGGAAGCAACGCCGCGCTGAGGACCTGGCCACGCCGGCCGCGTTCGCGCGCGATCCCAAGCTGGTCTGGGAATGGTACGACTGGCGGCGCAGCGTCCTGGCGCAGGCAAAGCCTAATCCCGGCCATCATGCGCTAGCTGAACTGGAACGGCGGGTACCCAACTTCACTTTGATTACGCAGAATGTCGACGGCCTTCACGAACTCGCCGGCAGCCGCAATGTTCTTCGGTTGCATGGAAGCATGTGGACCCTGCGCTGCCTGGGCTGCGAACGGGAACGTGAGGATAAGCGAGTCCCGCTGCCTGAAATCCCGCCGAAGTGCGAGTGTGGAGGGATGCTGCGTCCCGGAGTAGTCTGGTTCGGCGAAGCGCTGCCACGCAATGCCTGGCGAGATGCGGAGGCCGCTGCTCGCTCTGCCGATCTGTTTCTGGTAATCGGGACCTCGGCGGTGGTTTATCCGGCGGCGGGTTTGGCGCAAATCGCAAAATCGTCCGGCGCGCGCGTGGTGGAAATTAATATCGCCGAAACCGTGCTCTCCGAAGGGATCGATTCGTTTCTGCAAGGCCCCTCCGGAGAGTTGCTGCCCCAACTAATCGCATGAAGATCTGCTACCTGGATGCGTTCTCCGGTATCAGCGGAGATATGACGGTCGGCGCTTTGATCGACGCCGGCGCAGATAGCGCGACACTTGTGCGGACGCTGGAGAGCCTCGGGACCGGCGCGTCGTTCCGGATTGAAAAAACAAACCGGCGCGGCATCGCGGCGTCGAAGTTTCACGTGGACGGGGGCGACTCGAAAAACCACCGGCATCTTCACCACATTATCGAGTTGATTGCTAAATCGGCAGCTTCGCAACGAGTGAAACAAAACGCCACCGCGGTGTTTCAACGGCTGGGCGAAGCCGAGGCGAAAGTTCACGACATCCCGTTGGAGAAAGTCCACTTTCACGAGGTCGGCGCGGTGGATTCCATCTGCGATATCGTCGGCGCATGCACCGGTTTCGACCTGCTGGGCGTGGATGCAATCCACAGTTCGCCACTCAACGTCGGCAGCGGAACGGTGAAGACTGAGCATGGCGTTCTTCCCGTCCCCGCGCCGGCCACCGCCGAGCTCCTTACTGGAAAGCCGGTCTACGCGCGCGGGCCCGCTGTGGAGCTGACCACACCGACGGGCGCAGCCATCGCCGTGACGCTCGCTTCCGATTTCGGCGCAATGCCACCGATGCGTATCACCGCCACCGGCTACGGCGCGGGCGACAAAGACTTTCCGGAACACGCCAACGTGCTGCGCGTGCTGATCGGAGAGGCTACCGGCGCGGAAGAGTCCACCACAGTCGCGGTACTGGAGGCCAACATCGACGACTCCAGCCCGCAGGTGATGGGCTACGCGATGGAACGCTTGCTGGATGCCGGCGCACTCGACGTCACGCTGGAGTACGTGCTGATGAAAAAGAATCGCCCCGGCACGCTGATCCGCGTCATCGCCAAACCGGAAGATCGCGAAAAGCTGGCGCAAGTGATGTTCGCGGAAACCACGACGCTCGGACTTCGCATTCATTCCGCCGAGCGACGAGTGAAAGCACGACACTCACTCGAAGTAGAAACACCGCACGGGAAAGTGAAGATCAAAATCGCCGATGACGGCTCGTTCGCGCCTGAATACGAAGATTGCCGCAAGATCGCGCGCGAAACTGGCGCCCCGCTCAAGCTCATTTTGGCCGAGGCAAATCTGGCGTACCTGAAAAACATTCGATGAAATACTACCTGACCACACCGATCTATTACGTCAACGCGGCGCCGCACATTGGCACCGCCTACTCGACTTTCGTCGCTGACTTGGTGAAGCGCCTTAAGAAAATGGAAGGCCTACATCCCGTGGTTTTCACCACCGGCTCGGACGAGCACAGCCGCAAAGTGGAGCGCGCCGCCAAAGCCATCAATCTGACTCCGGAGGAATACGCCGCGCGGATGGCCACCGAATTCACCACTCTTTGGAAGAAGCTGGGGATCGACTACGACCACTTCATCCGCACGTCCGATCCCAAGCATCACGAAACCGTCCGCTGGCTGTTCGAGCGCTGCCGCGACAACGGATTCATCTATAAAGGCGGATACACTGGCCAATACTGTGTCAACGATGAACTGTATGTCAATGAGGCCAAGGCCGGCGATCCCTGCCCGGAATGTGGGCGGCCCACGGAAACGGTTACCGAAGAAAATTATTTCTTTAAGCTCTCGGCGCTGCAGGGACGGCTTCTTGAGCTGTACGAGAAGAACCCCGAATTCGTGCAGCCCGATCATCGGCGCAATGAGATCGTGGCTTTCGTTCAGCAAGGACTCAACGATCTTTCCATCACGCGCACCAATCTCACCTGGGGCATTCCAGCACCGGTGGAGGGCCCGCACGTTTTTTACGTCTGGTTCGACGCGCTGATCTCCTACATGACCGCGGTGAAGAACGACAACCTGTGGCCCGCCGACCTGCACCTGATCGGCAAGGACATCCTGCGCTTCCACGCCGTCTACTGGCCGGCTTTCCTGATGGCTGCCGATCTGCCCCTGCCGAAAACGGTTTTCGCTCACGGCTGGATTCTTTTCGAAGACAACAAAATGAGCAAGTCGCGCGGCAACGTGGTCCGCCCCGGCCCCATTGTCGACGTCACCGGCAACGACGCTCTGCGCTACTTCCTGCTCCGCGAAATCACCTTCGGTCAGGACGGCAGCTTCAGTTACGACGCATTGATCCAGCGGTACAATGCGGATCTCGCGAATGGCCTGGGCAACCTGGCCAGCCGCACGCTCACCATGATTCACCAGTATCGGAAGGGATTGATTCCCGCATCGGACGGTCTCGGCGACATCGCTGCATCGTCGCGCCGCACCACGGAATTCACCATCGAGAACTTTAACCATTTCAATTTCTCGAAGGCCCTCGAAACCATCTGGGCCTTCATTTCGGTCATCGACAAGTTCATCGTGGACCGAGCGCCTTGGAAACTCGCCAAGGAAACGGACTCACACTCGCAGACCTTGCTCGACGAGACCCTGTACACCGCGGCCGAAGCTTTGCGGATCATTTGTGGATGGCTTTATCCGGTGATGCCCGAATCGACGACCAAGATTTGGGCCCAGTTGGGAATGACCACGCCGATCGAGAACATCGGCATAGCTGATCTGCACTGGGGCAAACTGCCGGCCGGGCAACAAGTCGGCAAAGTGAGTGGCGTATTTCCGCGGCTCGACGCGAAAGCATCCATCGAAAAAATGGAGGAACTCGAATTGAAGGAGAAGGAGCGCCAAGCCGCACTGTTCTCGCCCACATCAGCCGCTCCCGAAGCTCAGCCCGCGGCGGCCAAGATCGCTATCGACGATTTCACCAAAGTCGAAATGCGCGTCGGCCTGGTGCTCGCCGCCGAGCCGGTGAAGGGCGCCGACAAATTGCTGCACCTGAAGGTGGACATCGGTGAGCCTGAACCGCGCACGCTGGTTGCTGGAATCGCTGAAGCGTACGCTCCTGCGCTCTTGATCGGACGCAAGGTGGTAATCGTCGCGAACCTGCAGCCCCGCAAACTGCGCGGCATCGAATCGAACGGCATGATCGTCGCGGCATCGGTGGAAGGCGGCAAGCCGGTACTCGCCGGTTTCCTGGAAGATATTCCAGTGGGAGCCAGGCTGAAGTGAGCCTGATCGACTCCCACTGCCATCTCGACAGCCAGGAGTTCGAAGCCGACCGTGAAGAAGTGATCGCCCGCGCGCTCGATGCCGGCGTGGAGCACATGATGGCCATTGGCACGGGCAATGGGCCGCCGGATCTGGAGGCATCCGTTCGACTGGCGGACAAACATGAAGCCTTCTGCGCGACCGTTGGCATTCATCCGCACGATGCCTCCAAGGCAACGCCGGCAGACTTCCACCATCTGAGTGAACTGCTGGCGCATCCGAAGGTCCTGGCCATCGGCGAAATCGGACTCGACTACCACTACGATTTTTCGCCGCGCGAGACGCAGCACGCCGTATTCATCCAGCAGTTAGCCATCGCCGCGGAGGCACGCAAGCCCATCGTGATTCATACGCGCGAGGCGTGGGAGGACACACTCGCGCTGCTGGACAAGCATTGGACGCCGCATGGCATCGGCGGAATTATGCACTGTTTTTCCGGCGGTCCGCAAGAAGCGCAGCGCGCGATCGACCTGGGATTCTACCTGAGCTTCGGCGGCATCGTCACCTTCCCGAAAGCGCTCGATCTGCAGGCTGCGGCCAAACAAGCTCCCAGCGATCGCATCCTGCTGGAGACGGACGCCCCGTACCTCGCGCCCGTTCCGAAGCGCGGCAAACGCAATGAACCCGCGCTCATCGTTCACACCGCCAGGAAACTAGCCGAACTCCGCGGCGAAACGTTCGAAGAAATCGGCCGCATCACCACTGAAAACTTCCAGCGTCTGCTGTTGCCAAAGAAGTAAGATGGGGATAGATAGACTTCGGTAATCCCGCGCCCGCCGCCCGGTCTATCGCTGTAAAGGTTACATCATGCGGCAAACCGTACTTCTGTTTCTTTTTTCCGCCGTCGTCTGCGGTCAGTCCTCTCCCATCCGCCTCGGCGATGCGATCAATTTGATCCCGCCAGCCACAAACGTAGACGGAAACACCATTGCGTTCGCCGCCGCAGTTGCTCCCGACAGCACACCGCAAAAAGGCACCAATCTTTATCTATTCACACAAGGCCCTTTGACAACTTCCGTGCGGCGACTCACCGACTATGCGGGCGATTCGAACTTGACCGGCGTCACCAGCCTGGCCTGCAGCAGCGCGGGCAACTCCATCGCCTACACCGCCCTTGCAGCGAATCCCGGCGGCCCGGAGGAAGTTCACCTGGTCAACACCGGGACAGGTGCGGATCGCTTGCTGGTCACGGATAAACAAGGCTGTATTCAGCCGCTGTGCGTCGGATGCTTTCACGCTTGTGTCGGCCCGGTACATCTCAACGATGACGCGAGCAAGATCCTCTACGCCGTGGCGCGCCAGAACCCATTCTTCGTTGTAAATGCAGATGGCACCGGCCTGATGCAACTACCCATCTACTCCGGTGCGCTTGCTCCTTCCGCGCGAAGAGTGATCAGCAGCGCGGGCGTTGTGGTGTTTACGTCGTCGGCTCCGTCCGGTCCGACGTTCGCAGCGGCGGCGACCGACGTTTACACCGTGAACCTCGACGGCTCCAATTTAACGCAGGTCACCCATTTCGGTAATCCGAATTTCTACGCCGCCAACGCGACCATCAGTGCGAATGGATCGCTGATCGCCTTCGAGAGTAATTTCTCCGATCAAGGCCCGCAACCCGTGAACCAAATCTGGGTAGTGCAACCGGGCGGCGCGGGTTTGCGGCAAATCTCCACAGGCTCCGACAACGCTTCGAGTCCGTCGACTGCTACGAAGGCCGTCCAGGTGACTTTCGTACAGAGCGGTCAGGTCAAAAACTTTGGAACCTTTCAAACTCCGACCAATATCGTTCTGAAGTTGACTCTAACCAATCTCTCCACCTCGTTGCCACGCGATCCCATCGCAAGCGAAGACGGCACGAAAGTCGCCTTCACGTTGGGGCCTGAATCCGGCAGTCCCGCTGCCGTTTATCGGATCAGTGCACTCACCCCCACCGATCCGCGCGCCTTCGTGGGCGTCTACGTCCCGCAATTCCTAAACGCGAATGGCGTGGCCAGCGCCGCCGGTTACGGTGCACCATCTCCCGGATCGCTCATCAGCGTTTACGGCGCAGGGCTAGGCCTGGATGAACTGACGCAAGCCGGCAGTTTGCCGCTCCCCACATCGCTCAACGGCCTGTCGTTGCTGGTGAACGGGGCACCGGTGCCGCTCCTCGCGGTGACGCCTTGGCAAATCAACGCGCAGTTGCCGCAAACGATAGCCCCCGGCGCCGCGACGTTTCAAGTCCGCTACGCATCGGGAATCAACACGCCGCCAGTGAGCGCAGAAATCAAAAACACGTCGCCGGCGAACTTTGCATTCCCATTCACCCAAAACAGACTGTTCTATACTCAGGCCGCGGCATTTCACGCGGGCACCGCAATTGCCGCCGACATGGATCATCCCGCTGCGGCCGGCGAGACGCTGGAGATCTACGGCCTGGGCTTGGGCATCACCGATCCGATGGTCGACGCCGGCGTTGCCTCCCCGAATTCCCCGCCCGCGCGCGCCCGCCAAACGCCGCGTGTGCAAATCGGCGGACGTGATGCCGCGGTCGCATTTGCCGGACTCACGCCCGGATTGGTTGGCGTTTACCAGGTGAACGCCGTCGTTCCAACCGGCCTGAAGCCGGGCCTGGCGACTCTCGCCTGGATGGGCTCAGACGGCGGAGTAATCTACTCCAGCATCGCCGTGAAATAAACAGTGAAGTAAACAGGTGCGGCTGTCCTTGGCTGGGCGTTACAATAGAAGTCGATGGCAACCGTAACAGAGATAGGCAGCCTGATCTCTCGACGGCCCGAAATTCGTGGCGGCCGTCCGTGCATTGCTGGAACAGGTGTCTCAGTACGCCGAATCGCTCAATGGCACAATATGGGCCTGATTCCAGAGGAAATTGCTCGGAAGTTTGGACATTTGTCGCTGGCGCAGGTTCATGCCGCCCTTGCCTACTACCATGCAAATCAGGCGGAGGTAGACGTCGACCTAGAAACCGAGACGCAAAAAACAGAAGCCCTCGAACAACAGCATAGCCGCTGTGAGCCCAATCAATCTCTACATCGATGAGGACGCGATGGACAGCGATCTTGTCGCCGCCCTTCGTTCTCGGGGCGTCATCGTGGTCACCGCTTTGGACGCCGGCCTCACCGAGAGGCCTGACGATGAACAGTTGACCTTCGCCACAGCCCAAATGTGTGTCCTCTACACGTTTAACGTCTCCGATTTCTATCGACTCCACTCGGAATGGATCAGTACCGGGCGAGAACATTCCGGAATGATTCTGGCACCGCAGCAGCGGTTCTCGGTCGGCGAGCAGTTGTTTGCGTCTTCGCGCGACCATGACCACCGTAAGTATGAAGAACCAAGTCGAGTTCCTTAGTAACTGGGATTGACCCCTTGGCAGCCCCCAAGGGCACCTCCGCATTTTGTTGCACAAGCATTCGTGCCTGCGTTTTTCCCTCAACCTGCTAAACTGAGGATTCCCCATGGGACTCAGCAAGCTCGGGCAGACCCTCACCGCGCGCGAGATCCTCGATCTGGTCAAGCACGACCTGGAGCGAGTGGAGCGGGAGATCAGCCTCGAATCGGTGGCCAGCGTCGACGCCGTCACTACCATCAACCGCTATTTGCAGGACGGCGGCGGCAAGCGGCTGCGCCCCATCCTGGTCCTACTCGCCTCGCGATTGGCCGGCGGTGTCACCGACGGATCCATTCGCATGGCCGCCGTAGTGGAGATGATCCACACCGCGACTCTGGTGCACGACGACGTCATCGACATCGCCAAGACTCGCCGTGGCCGCCCGTCGTCCAACACAATTTGGGGCAATCACACCTGCGTGCTGGCTGGCGACTGGTTGTACATGCAGGCCTTTCAGATCGCGCTGCGTGAACGCAATTTCCGCGTGCTCGATCTGCTCATAGCCCTGACTCAGATGATGGTGGAAGGCGAGTTGCTTCAACTGGAATGTATCGGCAAGGTTCATATTTCCGAAGCAGATTACATGGAGCTGGTGGACCGTAAGACGGCCAGCCTGTTCTCCGCCTGCGCGCGGCTGGGCGCCATGATGGGCGGCGCGGACGAAGCCACCGAAACGCGCATGGGTGAGTTCTCCTGGAACCTGGGCATCGCCTTCCAGCTTGTGGACGACGTACTGGATTTCACGTCGCATGAGAAAGTACTCGGGAAACCGGTGGGCAGCGACTTGCGCGAAGGCAAGATCACGCTGCCGCTGATCTATGCGCTCGAAGATGCCACGCCTCAGGAGCGCGAGTTGGTGGATCACGTTCTAGAAGACGGCAACTACGACCGCGCGCCCTTCGCCCAGATTCTGCGCATGATCGAACGCCATCGCGGCTTCGACCGCGTGCGCGAACGCGCCCAGGCGTTCACCGACAAAGCTCGCGCTATTGTGATCGAGTTTCCCGATTCGCCGTACCAGCGCGCCATGATGGCCCTGACCGAATTGGTCACGGATCGCGACCACTGATCCCCGATGCCGACACTGGTTCCGAATCCGACGCGCATACCTGTACCCGGAGGCAAGATCCTCGACGAGTACATAGGGCGTGTGAATTCGAAGGACTCAGCCGTCAGCGTCGCCCACATGCGCTCCCCGTCAGGATGGACCGAGCCCGGCCAACAGCCCGATTTTGACGAGTTCACCATCGTTCTTCGCGGATCGCTGCGCGTGGAGTCGCACGACGGCATGCTCGATGTCCACGCTGGCCAGGCAGTCATCGCCCGCCGCGGCGAGTGGGTGCGCTACAGCACACCATCGCCCGATGGAGCCGAGTACATCGCCGTCTGCCTCCCCGCCTTCGATCTCCCCGCCGCCCACCGCGACGCGTAGTGGGGCTGGCTGCCGACTGTTGCCAACCTGCCCCACAAGTCAACGTTCGGGAGCGAGGTGTTGGTCAGGCGCTGGTACCGCACGACGAGCGCGGCTCGTAGGCGCAGAACGGATCGGATGCCAGAGCGTTGCCGGTGGCTCCAAAAGCGCGCGCGCGCGAGCCTCCGCACAGGGCGTGATACTCGCAGTAGCCGCAACGTCCCTGGAACTGCGTGGGATCGTGCAGCGATTGGAACACCGGTGCGTAGCGGTAGATATTGGCTACCGTGTCCTTGCGGACGTTGCCGACCACCAGCGGAAGGAATCCGGCCGGGCAAATGTCGCCGATGTGGGAAACGAACATGATACCGTGTCCATCGCGAATACCGAATCCACGAAATGCGCCGCTGCGCTTGATCTGCTCGCCGGTGAGGCCTTCGGCGCGCATACGCTCCAGCGCCACACGGCGGTAGGACGGAGCTTCCGTAGTCGCGACGGTGAACGGCGAGTTGCGCGATGTTTCGTAGACCCAGCCCATCAGCTTTTCGCCGTCTTCGGGCGAAAGCGGCTGCAGCACCTTGCCGCGACCGACCGAAATCAGGAAGAACAGACTCCAGCGGGCGACATCGTAGGGCTTCAGCAGTTCATAGATCGCTGGGATGTCGTCGGCTGTTTCGGCGGCGGCCAGCGTGTTGACTTGCAGCGGCATTCCCAGCTCCTGCGCCCAGCGAATCGCCAGCATAGTGTGCTCAAAAGTGCCGGGGACTTGACGGATGCCGTCGTGACGCGCCGCAGTGGAACCATCCAGGCTCAGCCCCAAGCCTTCGACGCCGTGCTGCTGTAACTTCACCAGTATCTCCCGCGTGAGGGCTTCCGAGGCGGCTGGAGTGATGGACACGCCGATCCCCAGTTTGCGTGCTTCGTCGATTAACTCGTAAAGGTCGGCACGCTTCAGCGGATCGCCACCGGTGAGAATCAACTGCGGCAGTGGGTTGCCGAATTCGAGAATCTGGTGGAGGAACTTGACGCCTTCGTCAAAGGTCAACTCCTGGGGGTGCGCGAACGGGACTGCTTCAGCGCGGCAATGGCGGCATGCCAGCGGGCAAGCCTGGGTCATTTCCCAATAGATGTTGAGAGGGGTCCGCGAATAGTCGCGAGGGGTGTGATGGGGCGCGGTGCCGTGATTCAGTGATCCTGGCATGCTGCTAGCGGAGCAATTGCGGCACCAAATCGCGTGTTTGCAGCTAAGCTGTTGCAGCCATGACAGTTAAACTTGGGAGCGAGAATTCTGGAACTGGGTGAATTGGGTGAAGTACCCCGGTGGATACCTGGCTACGCATCCTTGAATAGTGGCTGGCCGGCCAGCGCGGTTCGAAAACTGAACACCGCCAGGGCTACAATCACTGCGATCGTGAACGCTGCCGGGCCCGAATACCAAACCGAGAAATCGGTGGTCATCGGAAGCTCATTCACAAAAGTCGACACAAAATACGCCACGGCCAGAGCCAGAAGTCCGCAACGCATCAGCGTGAACACGCCGAGCCCAAAGAATAACAAGTTGACCGGCCATCCGATGAACGGATTGATTGCGTTCGCGGCATTGATGGCGGCCAGAGCGACAATGAGCACTCCGGCTGCGAGCCACTGCTTGCGCAATGCCGTTCGCGCCAGGAACAGAAGAAACAGCGTGCCCAGCGCCTTGTACAAAACATCGCCAACCAGCAGAACGGCAACTCCGGTGAGATGTCGGCCGCCCAGCAACGCGAGCGGGGCGGTTGAGACGCGAACGGAGGCAACGCCCAGCACTCGGTAGACGAGCGAGCCCGTTGCCTGAATCAAAGCCATGGTTACACCGATGGCAGTGCCTAGCAGCAGATCGCGTCCAACCAATGGATCGCGAAATCCGCCGGCCAACACGCGGCTCCACGAGATCAGGGTCTGCGGCCATTTGCGGCGGACGAATGGCTCAAAGGAGATGTAATTGAAGGCCATCGAGGCGCCCACAAATACGGCGCGCATGGCCGCCATGAGGAATAGATCGCCTTCGGCCGCACCGGCCACATGCGTCCCGCCGATGACCCAGGTTAGCAGGCCGACGCACATCGCGAAGAGGCCCAGGCGGAAGGCTCCGCGCGTGTCGCCGCGCCCCAGGCGAAGGTTGTAGCGCGCGAAAGGGACCAAGCCGATGAGGACCACAAGCTGCAACACCAGGTAAACCACGTCGCCCGGCGAACGGCCATCGGAAAAAATTGGGGAACTGTTGGAGATCGATAAGACTTCGGTGAAGTCCACTGGCTTTCCGTGATAAGCGGATGCCTCTACGCGAATCGGAATATCAGGCACCTCCTGAAACGTTCCGGTCCACGCGGCGCGCGCGTCGGCCATCACGGCGGGCGCCCAACGTGGCTCGGTGGGCGTGAAACGGCCTTGGTCCAATCCGGCCGCGGCAAACAGGACAGTCCAATCGGGACTCGGCCAAGGCCCGTTCGATTCGTCGAACTGCGGCGGCACGGCGTTGAAACCGCTCATCCGTCCCTGCGGGTCCAGCGAGACGTGCAGCATTCCAGGGACATTCTCGGGAGGATCGGCCCGGGTGACAACCAGGATGTCGGCTAACTCGCGCGGCCAAAGCGCCACGGGACTCGATCGATACCAAAACGAAATCGCCGGCGGCCGACCCTTGGCGAGGGCCCCTGCTTGATTGCCTTTCAATCGATGGACCATGTAGTCGATGGTGCCGAATCGGTACTCAAAACCGTCAGCGCTGGAAGCGGGCTGATCGGAGTAGCCGAGTTTTTGGACGATCTCACGGGCTTTTGCTGCGAGCACCTCGGGCGGATTGCTGAACGGAATGTTGTCCAGTACGTTGACTTGCTGATTGATTGGGGCAAAGATCGCCAGCCCCACGATGGTGGCGGCCAGACAGCTCACAGCGAGAGCCATCTTGCATCCACTTTTTTGACCGGAGGCCGCAACCATTTCAGGGGACGGCGTTTCACCGGCGGCGAGAGCGGCGGCCAAGGGATCGCCGCCGGGCAGTGCGGCAAGAACAGCGATCGCCGATTGCGGCCGGTTGCGAGGGTCGGGCGCGAGACATCGCAAGATCACGCTTTCAACGGCCGGATCGATGTCCTTCACGATGCCGCGGGGCGGGGGCGGCATTCCCTCCTCACTGAGTTTCACCAGCTCGGCGCGCGTCTCCGCGTTGAAGGGGCGCTTGCCGGTGAACATTTCATACAGCACCACGCCAAGCGCATAGATGTCGCTCTGCGCCGACACTTCCCTGCCCGAGAGTTGCTCCGGCGCCATATAGCCGGGCGTTCCGTTGCGCGCTTCCGCTCCTTCGATCTGTCCCATCACGCCGGCCAGTCCGAAATCCGTGATCAGCACGTGGCCGCGTCCGTCGATCATGATATTGGCGGGCTTGAGATCGCGGTGCAACACGCCCTTGT
Organism: Bryobacteraceae bacterium; assembly: GCA_035632375.1. Lineage (GTDB taxonomy): Bacteria > Acidobacteriota > Terriglobia > Bryobacterales > Bryobacteraceae > Palsa-89. The sequence continues at coordinate 23,682 of DASQGY010000064.1, forward strand.
CGTGCGCGGCAGCGAGGCCGGCGCAGAGTTTACGGGCGATCTCCAGCGCTTTGTCCGATGGCAGCCGGCCGATCCGGCGTAGCAGCGAGTGCAGATCCTCGCCATCCACGTATTCCATCGAAATGTAGGCGAGGCCTTCCACTTCACCGATGTCGTATACGCGGCACACGTTGGCGTGTCCCACTTGCCGCGCGATTCGCACTTCGTTGTGGAATCGAGCGAGCGCTTTTGGATCGAGCGCCATTTCCTCCGGCAGGAACTTGAGAGCCACCGCCTGGGAGAGCCGGAGGTCGGTGGCGCGATAGACCTCGCCCATGCCGCCGGAGCCGAGCAGGCTGATGATGCGGTAACGGTCGCCGAGCAGGGTGCCGGGAACGAAGCGGCCTTCTTCGGAAGAGTCGGAGGAAGAACTAACCGGCCGTGGGCGCGCAGATGTCCTGTAGCTGGTAGAGACTTGAGTAGCGATCAACGAAGCCGGCGAGGCCGGTGAAAGGGATGCCGCGCAGGAGCCACAAAAGCGGCTGGTGTCCGGATTTTCGGCATTGCATCGCGCGCACTTCATGACGCTGAATTCTCTAAACGTACCACGGCTTGGAAAGGTGGGAAGAAGCGATCCGGCAGCAAGGCGCAGGTCAGCACGGCGGACAACGGATGCATCAGGCCGGCGAGCAGGAATACCGGTGCATAGGTGAAGTGGGTGACGATGTAGCCGGTGCCGAGGCTGGCGAGCATTCCACCGATCGCGCCGCCGCTGCCGGAGAATCCGGTGACCGTGCCGATTTCCGGACCACGGAAGAGATCGGTGGGAATGGTTTGTAGGTTCGCAACCCAGAGTCCGTGGCCGAAGGTGATGAAGCAAGTGGCTGCAATCGCGAGCGCAGCGGTAGGAACCAGCGGCGCTAGAATCGCTATCGGCATCACCGCGGCGCCCAGGGCCATGACGGTTTTTCGAGCGCGCGCCAGTGGCCATCCAGCGTTCATCAATCGTCCGGAAAGCCAGCCACCGAGAATGTAGCCGACGCCTCCGAATGCGAACGGCACCCAGGAATATCTGCCAACCTCGGCGAGATTGAAGGCGCGTTCCTTCCGCAGGTATTCGGGGAGCCAGAAGATGACGAAGTAGATTACCGGGTCGGTGAAGAAACGGGTGAGGATCAGGGTCCAGCATCCTCGCGCCTTGACGAGATCGAGCCAGCGAATCCGTTCGGCGGGTGCGGCACGGGATTCTTCCGGCGGCAGCACTTGAGGTTTCAGTCCAGCGTATTCCCGCGCACTGAGCCAGCGATTCTTGTGCGGCGGCTGATAGAGAATCATCCAGATTGCGAGCCAGGCGATGCCGACTAATCCGGTGAAGACGAACGCGTAACGCCAGCCGTAATGCAGTGTGATGACAGCGACGGTGTAGGGCGCGAGCGCGGAGCCGAGCGATGAACCAGCGTTGAAGATGCCCATCGCCAAGGCTCGCTGCGATGCTGGAAACCATTCGGAGATGGCTTTGGCGGCGGCCGGCCACGCGCCGGGTTCGCTGAGTCCGAGAAGAAAGCGGTAGCTGCCAAGAGTCCACTTGCCGATCGCGAAGCCGTGCAGCAGTTGCGCGATGGACCATCCGGTAATGAAAACCGCGAATCCACGGCGCGTGCCCAGCCGATCGACGATGTAGCCCGATCCCGCGTACATGATGGCGTAGGCGAGAAAGAAAAGCGTGAGTATGTGCGAGTAATCCTGCTCGTTGAGTGAGAACTCGCGGCGGATGTCGACGGAGACGACACCTATCGCCTGGCGGTCCAGGTAGTTGATCATCGTGGATAGGCAGAGCAGGAACGCGATGACCCAGCGCAGCTTAGGGATTTTCACGTCAGTCCACAGCATTGAATATGGAGTGTGGGTTCAATTTGTGGGACATTGGCAACCTGCTGCGGGTTGGTAACCTGCATGGCGAAGCGCGATTGACAATCGCGCGCAGGTTTTGGCAACCTGCCCCACATCCAAGACTGACCTGCTGTTCATTCCTGACTACTGGACGATCCTTCAGGTACGAGTGTAGCGCCGGATTCCTGTCGCGTGGCCCGTCGCGGGGTCGACCGTAACGATGACGGCGTGCAGCTCGGCGCCGGTCTTGGAGCTATCCAGGCGGATGGGCATGCCGGTCAGGAAGCGACGGAGCGCCAGGTTTTTGTCGGAACCGATCACGGAATCGTACGGGCCGGTCATGCCGACGTCGGTTTGGTACGCAGTACCGCCCGCCAGGATTCGTTCATCGGCGGTGGGAACGTGCGTGTGCGTGCCGACGACGGCGGAGACCCGGCCGTTCAGGTGCCAGCCCATGGCCATCTTCTCGCTGGTGAGTTCGGCGTGGAAATCGACGAAACGAACTTTGACGGCGGGATCGAGGCTGGCGAGAATCTGGTCGGCTTTGTGGAACGGGCAATCGGTGGCGGGGAGGTGCACCCGGCCCTGTAAATCGATCACTGCTACTTCGGTGCCGTCGCGGGCCTTGGTGACGACCACGCCGTGGCCGGGCAGTTCGGCTGGATAATTAGCTGGGCGAAGCAGACGCGGCTGGCGCGGCAGATAATCGAAAATTTCCTTTTTGTCCCAGACGTGGTTACCGGAGGTGAGTACGTCGAGGCCGAGGGAGAAAAGCTCCTCAGCAATGAGCGGCGTGATACCGAATCCGCCGGCGGAGTTCTCGGCGTTGGCGATGGCTAACTGGATCTTCTCGACGGTGATAATTTCCTGCAGGTAGCGCGCGACCAAGCCACGTCCCGGTGAGGCGAATATATCGCCGATAAATAGAATATTCATTAGTGCTGTGCGGCTGGGTGGGAAAGGAGCGCACCACACCAGCGAAACCGGCCCCCGTCTTTGACCCCATATTTCAAGGGCGGAGCCCCCCGAGCGTCTTTAGGCTTCTCCATAGCGGCTTTCACCGCCGGAGCTTGCACACCAACGCATAAACCGAGTCGGACCCCAAGACAATTGACTGTCGGATCAATTTAAGGAAGCCGATCCAAACTGACTTGAAACGCTCCTGGGACAAGCATATCATGCGAGGCGCTTTGTGCCTTGCATGATGTGTGGAGCGTCACCGATGGGTGCATGATTACGCGCTAGCCAGTCCTTTGAGATTCCAGCCGCAGATGCGGCTCGCTTCCAGCTTGTCGCCGCCGGGGCCGGGCCAGTGTGTTTCCAGGCTGAGGTAGCCGGAGTAGCGATCCTTCAACAGGGCCGCGATCTGGCCTTTCCAGTCGATGTTACGCGTACCGAGCGGACCCCAGACGGGCGTGTGGCCGTCGAGGTGGCAATCCTTGGCGTGGACGTGAACGATGCGGTCTGGTGAGAGGAGGCGGTAACCATCGGGAAATGGATTCTCGCCGGCGACGTAGGCGTTGGCCGGGTCCCAGACGACTTTCAGGTTCGGATGCTGGACGGCCTGGAGCACGCGCGAGGTTTCCTGTGCGGTGGCGATGTTGCAGGCGTGTTCGTTTTCCAGCCCGATGATCAGGTTTCTGGCGGCGGCTTTGACGGCAAGCTTGTGCAACTCGGAGACGATAGGGTCGAAGCACGCGGAAGGGTCGACCGTTCGCCAGAAGGAGAAGACACGGATGATTCGCGCGCCGAACTTTTCGGCGATGTCGAAGGCGTGATCGGCCAGGCTCGGCTGGTCGTCGTAGGTGTGCTTGGCGGCGAAGACATCCTGCTGGAAGCGGCTATCGATGGGCGGCGAGTTGGGGAGCGAGCATTTGAAGACTGGGGAGGCAATGGAGACTACTTTGAAGCCGCGCGCCGTGAGGGTATCGGCGGTGCGGTCCAACTCGTCTGCGGAGAGGTCCATGATGTTCCTGCCGTCGATGACACGCAGCTCGGCCGCGGTCATTCCGATTTCCCGCATCGCCGTGAGGGCGATATCGAGGTCGGGTGAGAATTCGTCGGTGATGGCGGCGATGGGGATTTTAGGATTCATCCGTTGTTAATTTAGCAGTCGGCGCGGTGTCTTGGATAGACTAGAAGATTCATGTGGATTGTCCGGCTGGCTTTACGGCGGCCCTATACGTTTGTCGTGATGGCGATGATGATCGCGCTGCTTGGCGGCCTGGCGATCGTGCGCATGCCTACCGACATTTTTCCCGAGATCAATATTCCGATCGTCAACATCATTTGGACCTATACCGGGATTTCGGCAGAGGACATGGCCAAGCGCATCGTGACCGTCAGCGAGCGCGGGTTGACCACGACGGTGAACGACATCGAGCACATGGAGTCGCAATCGGTGAATGGCACCAGTTTGATGCGGCTTTATTTTCATCCCGACGCGCGGATCGAGATGGCGCTGGCGCAGATTTCAGCGTCGACGCAATCAGTGCTGCGCGTGCTGCCGCCGGGGTTGTTCCCGCCGTTTCTTCTGCGCTTCAATGCGTCGAGCGTGCCGATCCTGCAACTGAGCGTGAGCAGTCCGCGCATGACGGAGCAGGAGATCTACGATTACGGCTACAACTTTATCCGCACCCAGATGGCCACGGTGCAAGGCGCATCGGTGCCGCTTCCTTACGGCGGGAAGCCGCGGCAGATCATGGTGGACCTGGATCCGCAGGCGCTGTACGCCAACCATCTTTCGGCAACCGATGTTTCGAACGCGATCAATGCGCAAAATTTGTTACTGCCGGCAGGATCGGCGCGCATCGGCGACCGCGAATACAACGTGCGGTTGAACAGCAGTCCGGAGGTGGTGGAAGCGCTGAACGATCTGCCGGTGAAGCAGGAGCACGGCGCGACGGTCTACATCCGCGACGTGGCGCAGGTCCGGGACGGCTACGCGGTGCAGAACAATATTGTGCGGCAGGATGGCCGGCGGTCGACGTTGATCACGGTGCTGAAGTCGGGCGGCGCTTCCACGCTGGACATCGTGCGGAAGGTGAAGGAGGCGCTGCCGCGCATCATGTCGACACTGCCGCCGGATTTGAACGTGAAGTTTTTGTTCGACCAATCGGTGTTTGTGCGCGCGGCCATCGATTCGGTGGTGCGCGAAGCGGTAATCGCGGCGCTGCTGACCGGCCTGGTGATTCTGCTCTTTCTGGGAAGCTGGCGCAGCACGCTGATCGTTTGTATCTCGATTCCGCTTTCGATTTTGACCTCGCTGGTGGTGCTGTACCTGTGCAACCAGACCATCAATGTGATGACGCTGGGAGGGATGGCGCTGGCGGTGGGGATTTTGGTGGACGACGCGACGGTGGCGATCGAGAACATACACCGCAATTTCGCGCAGGGCAAAACTATTGTGCGCGGGATCATCGATGGCGCGCAGCAGATCGCGGTGCCGGCGTTTGTGTCGACGCTGTGCATCTGCATCGTGTTTGTGCCTGTGGTGTTTTTGCAGGGCGCAGCGAAGTTTTTGTTTACGCCGCTGGCGGCGGCGGTGGTGCTGGCGATGTTGGCATCGTATGTGTTGTCGCGCACGCTGGTGCCGACGATGATCCGGTTTCTGCTCGGCGAGGAAGTGCAACGGTACCGTGCGGAGGCGGGCGAGTTGTTGGGGCATGACGAGACGGCTGGCTCGGGCTCGCCGCCGCAGGCTCGGATTTCGAACGATGTGTTTTGGAAGATCCATCATGTGTTCCAGCGTGGATTCTCGCGCATGCGGGAAGGATATCGGAATTTGCTCGAGGTAACACTCCGGCATCGCGTCCTGGCATTCGTGATGTTCCTGTTGTTCTGCGGCGTTTCGGCATGGCTCTATCCGTTTATCGGACACGATTTTTTCCCGCGGGTAGATGCAGGGCAGTTTCGCTTGCACGTAAGGGGTCCGGCGGGGATGCGCGTGGAGGAAACCGAACAGCTCTTCGGACAAGTGGAAGAGACCATCCGGCGGGGGATCCCGGAGCGGGAGCTGACTGGCATTCTGGATAATATCGGCCTGCCGTTCGGCAGCATCAATCTGGCGTTCACCGACAGCTCGACCATCAGCTCGTCCGATGGTGAGATTCTGGTTTCGTTGAAAGAAGGCCAGCACGGACCGACCTGGGAGTACGTTCGGGAGCTGCGTAAGAAACTACGCGATGAGTATCCACAAGCTGCGTTTTTCTTCCAGCCCTCCGACATCGTGAGCCAGATCCTGAACTTCGGGCTGCCTGCGCCGATCGACGTGCAGGTGGTGGGACGGAACGAAGAGGAGAACTACAAGCTGGCGCGGCGTATCGAGAGCCGGATCGCGCGGATTCCTGGCGCAGCCGACGTGCATCTCCATCAGGTGGCGAATTCGCCGACCATCAACGTGAACGTGGACCGCACGCGGGCGAGCCAGGTGGGGCTCACGCAGCGGGACGTGGCCAACAGCATGTTAATCTCGCTGAGCTCCACTAGCCAGGTTGCGCCGAATTACTGGCTGAATCCGGTGAATGGCGTGAATTATCTGGTTGCCGTGCAGACTCCGCCGTATCGCATGGATTCCACCGATAAGCTGGGAAGCACGCCCATCAACTTCAACGGCAGTGCGCCACAGTTGTTGAGCAACCTTGCCGGGTTCGAGCGCGGCCAGGAGATGGCGGTGGTGAATCACTACAACGTACAGCCGGTGCTGGACATTTACGCGAACGTGGAGAATCGGGATCTGGGGAGCTTCGCGAGCGATGTCCAGCAGGTGCTGAGCGAATTCAAGAAGGATCTGCCGCGCGGGAGTTTTCTGGAGACGCGGGGCCAAGTGGAGACGATGAATTCATCGTTCCTGGGCCTGGGATACGGAATGATTTTCGCGGTAGTGCTGGTGTACCTGGTGATGGTGGTGAATTTCCAGTCGTGGCTGGATCCGTTCATCATTTTGACCGCGCTGCCGGGGGCGCTGTGCGGAATTCTATGGATGCTGTTCCTGACACAAACGACGTTCAGCGTTCCGGCATTGATGGGCGCGATCATGAGCATCGGAGTGGCGACGGCGAATAGCATCCTGCTGGTGACCTTCGCCAACGACGAGCGAGCGCTGGGTATGAGCCCCACGGAGGCGGCGCTCGAAGCCGGTTACACACGGCTGCGGCCGGTGATCATGACCGCACTGGCGATGATCATCGGAATGCTGCCCATGGCCATCGGATTCGGAGAGGGTGGCGAGCAGAACGCGCCCCTTGGCCGTGCGGTGATCGGAGGGCTGGTGGTGGCCACGTTTGCTACGCTGTTCTTCGTCCCGGTAGTCTACAGCGTGCTGCGCCGTCACGAGCCGAAGAGTTATGAGAAAGAGCTGGAGAGCTAGAGCGTGAAGATCCGTTACATTGGCGCATTGCTGCTGACCGTCGTGATTCTGATCGCCGCAGTGGCGTTCGGGCTGATTCCTCGCATGAGCCGTCAAAAGGCGCTGCTCGCGGCGTCCGATGTGGAGCGCGAGCGCGTACCGGTGGTGGATACGGTGGTGGTGCGAAGCGCGGCAGCGACGTCGGACCTGGTTTTGCCGGGCAACGTGGAGCCGATGTTGGAGGCGCCAATTTACGCACGTGCGGATGGATATCTGCGAAAGCTCTATGTCGATATCGGCGATCGCGTGAAGGTGGGGCAGGCGCTGGCGGATATCGAGACTCCGGAGTTGGACCAGCAGTTGCAGCAGGCGCGGGCCAGCGTGGATCAGGCGAAGGCGGCGTTGAAACAGTCGGAAGCCGCGGTGGCGCAGGCGCGGGCGAACCTGGCGCTGGCCAAGGTCACGCTGGAACGCTGGAGGCAACTGGTGTCGGCGGGCGTGATGGCCAAGCAGGATGGCGATGAGAAGCAGGCGGCGTTTGACGCGCGCCAGGCGGATCTGGAAGCGGCGCTGGCCAATGTCGCGGCGGCGCAGAGCAATATTCGTGTGAATGAATCGAACGTGAAACGGCTGGCTGAGTTGACAGGATTCGGCCAGGTGACTGCGCCTTTCGATGGCATCATCACGGTGCGAAACACCACCACCGGCACGCTGATCAGCGCGGGGACGAATTCGCCGAACCGGGAATTGTTGCGCGAGGCGCAGATCGATGTACTGCGGATTTTCATCAGCGTCCCGCAGACCAATGTCGCGGCGATCCAGGTGAAGATGGCCGCAGACGTGACGGTGCAGGAGTTGCCGAATCGGGTGTTCCACGGATTTGTGGCACGCACGGCGAATGCGCTCGACGCCACTTCGCGAACGCTGCGCACTGAAGTTCACGTGCAGAATCCCGATCACACGCTGCTGCCGGGGATGTATGGGCAGGTGAAATTCTCCAGTGCACGGAGGAACGCGCCGCCGCTGATCCCCGGCGACACGCTGTTGATCCGGTCGAATGGGATGCTGGTCGCGTTGTTAGGACCGGATCGCAAAGTGCATTTCCAGAAAATCGAAGTGGGGCGGGATTACGGGCACGAGATCGAGGTGCTGTCGGGTCTGGCGGAGGGGCAAGTGGTGATTGTGAATCCGACGGATGAGATCAAGGAAGGCGTTGTGGTCCAGCCGAGAAAGTAGAATGGGACGCACCCTCAGTCAAGAGTTAGCGGAAATCTCGTTGCCCGATTCCGAGGGGCGCGAGGTGCGTCTGGGATCGCTTTGGGAAAAGCAGCCTTGTGTGCTGGTGTTTCTTCGGCACTATGGGTGAATTTTCTGCCGGGAGCATGTTGCGCAGTTGCGCGAACACGAGGCGGAATTCCGGTCTAAGGGGGCGAACCTGGCGGCTATCGGGCTTGGGGACCGGAACTATGCGCGCATGTTCCGCGACGATACGGGTATCGCATTTCCGCTGTTGGTGGATGAGCAACGGCTGGCGTATCGAGCGGCGGGGCTGCGGAGTGCCAACCTGCTTCATCTGTTTCGGTCGGACAACGCGGCGGCGCGGCGGCGGGCCAAGGCTGGCGGGCATCGGCAACATAAGTTGGGGCCGAATCCTTTTCAACTAGGCGCCAGTTTTATCTTCGGCCCGGGGAACGTGGATCTCTACGCCCATCCGAGCGCAACGTTCGGGGATAACGCGAGCCCGGAGGAAATCCTGCGGTCACTCCCGGAAGGCGGGCGCTAGAGCGTCACGCTCTCACAAAGTGAATAGTGAGCGGCACGTCATGTTATCTTGAAGGAGAACGCCTTCCTAGCAGCACCCATCGGGCCGGTAGCTCAGTTGGTAGAGCATCGCACTTTTAATGCGGTGGTCGCGGGTTCGAGCCCCGCCCGGCTCACCAAATCCTCAAAAAACGACTCCTGTAAAATCCCTCCAGCGCCTGGTGTATACTTCCAGCTAACCGGCTCCTGGACCGGGTGGGGAGGCACTATGGACATCGATCGGAGAGCGCTGATCGCGAGTCTGGGCGGAGCCGCTGCCGTCAGCCTGATGGGGCCCGAAGCAAAAGCGGACGCGCTGGAAGATTATCTGTCGCAGCAGTTGGACGCTGAAGTGGAAGAGCAGCAAGCCGCCGCCGGTACGCCCGCTAAGTTTCCGACGGTTGCGGAACTCGAGTCGCAGATCGAATCCAGAAACTGGCGGCGTGGCGCAGGCGGATTGTTCGTGGCGGGCATGCGCGGCGAGGGCGGCAACGTCAAGCGGCTGGAGCCGATGCCGGCGAAACCAACGCTGGTCGATTTTTTCAAGCTCCGGTTCGCACCGGCAAATCACGTGCTGCAAAGCGCCACGCGCGCCATGCAGACGGGCATGTCGGAGGAAATCATCTTCGCCTGCCTGCTGCACGATGTGGTACAGGCGCTCATCAAGCCGGACCACGGGTGGTGGGGAGCGCAACTTCTGGAGCCGTACGTTTCCGAGAAGGTGGTGTTTGCCATCCGATACCATCAGGCGCTGCGCTTCTATGCCGATACATCCGTGGGTTACGAATATCCCGATCTTTACCGGCGCGTCTTTGGTGCGGATTACACGCCGCCACCGTATATCGAGGAAACGTACAATTACGTCCGGAAGCACAAGTGGTACATGGAGCCGCGGCTGGTGACGGTGAACGATCTGTACGCATTCGATCCGAAAGCGAAGGTGTCGCTCGACCCGTTCATCGACATTGTGGGACGCCAGTTCAAACAGCCGAAGGAAGGCCTGGGGCACGACAACAGTCCCGTGGCGCACATGTGGCGCACCATCGCGAATCCCGATTCGCCGCTATAGCGAAGTGCTGGCCCGTTTAGGATCGAAGCCTGTCGCGCGCCCCTTCCGCCCACGGTGGGGCGAGTTTTTCAGAGACCCGATGGCGTCATACAGCGTGCGCATGGTGGCTGTCGGTAATGGGCTGTCGGTCCTTGAGGAAATTGCTGATGCGAGCCAAGTCCGCTGCCGCGGCTGGCGTCCAGCGAATGCGCATTTTATGAGCGCAGCATCTGCTCGATCCGGGCGTCCATTTCCGCTTCCTCGATGAACTCGCCGCGGTCGGCCTGCTCGATGCCCTCTCGCACGGCGGCGCGGAAGCGGGCATCTTCCTCAAGCAGCCGCAACGCGGCGTCCTTCACCAGGCATTCGGGATCGGTGCCGGTCTTGGTCGCAATCTGCGAAAGCTGCGCTTCCTGTTCTGGTGTAAAGTGGACTTCCATCGCCTTCAGATTACGCGAAACTATCTCCGGCGGCAACTGCCAAGCTCCTGGACAGCGTGAAGGACTTAGCTGCGGGGGATCTACACTCTTACCGCACTCTGCACCTCGGCCGGAGTGGGAAACACCAACTTGAAAACGGTGCCGTTCGGCCCGGTGCTTTCCACCGAAACCTCGCCGCCGTGGTTCTTCATGATCTTGTGGACGGCGGTGAGCCCGAGTCCGATGCCGGTTTCTTTTCCGTAACTGACGAAGGGCTGGAAGAGCGTCTCGCGGATGGATTCGGGAATTCCCGGGCCATTGTCGGCCACTCGAATCTCGAGCCCCTGCGCCGACTTCCGGCAACTAACGTCGATTTTCCCCGAATCGGGCGGAACGGCGGAGCCGGCATTGAACAGCAGATTCAACATGACGCGTTCCAGCTTGCCTGGGTCAAACCAACCATCGCATTCCGGATCGTGAGTGAACGCAATTTCGATGGATTGGAATTCCGGCAGCACTTTCACGGTGTGGATGGCGCGCTCGATCACTTCGCCGGGCTGGCCCTGCTTGGGATGGATGGCTCCGCGCTGCTTGGAGAATCCCAGCAGCGAACTGATTTCGTCCGTCATCCGATTTACGCCGATGCGGATCTCCTGGTAGAAGTCCTGTCTTTGTTCGGCGCTCAAATTCCCTTCGGAGAGAAACTCGGCGTAGGCCAGAATCGCCGTCAGCGGGTGTCGCAAATCATGGGAAATCATGCTGGCCATGCGACCGATGGTGGCCAGCCGTTCGGCGTCCAGAAGCTGGCGCTGCGTGTCCTGCAACTTCAGCCGCATGCGCTGGAAGGCCGCGGTGAGGGCGGAAACCTCGTCGCTCCCGGTGGCGTTGAGCGGATAGGCGAAATCGCCTTCTTCGAGCGCGCGCACTCCGGCGACCAACTGCGCAAGCGGGCGGGTGAAGCTAGTGGAAACGAAGAACACCAGGATGCTGCCCGCGAGAACCGCGGCAACACCCACTCCAACGATCCAGCGATTCAGACTTTCGAGAAATGCCGTGGCTTCGTCGAAGGATTTCAGGACGGTGAGCCGCACCATCGCGGAGTTCCCCGTGGACAAGCGCACGGAGGTGACGAGAAATCTTTCGGCAGCGAGTTGCACCTCCTCCGGCGCGCCGTTCGGATCGGGAGACTGTTCGATGTGGCGCGCCAAGTCGGCTCGCTGCGCGGCGGCCACTGTAGTGACGACCAGGTTCTTTTCGTAGCGGAAGGCGACACGGCTGGAAGCTACTCGTCCGGCGTCCTCCGCCACCCCGGCGTCGATGTCGTAGCCGACGGCCAGGACGCCCAGTTGGGTGTTGTCCGTGGGTGACCCGAAATAGATCGGCTGCAGAAAAACCTGGAAGAGATGGCCATTGCAAAACCACCAATCGCGAGTATCGCCTTTGGAGACCGAGCGCAGGATGGACTGCTGCGCTTCCTCCCTGGTGAGACCGCGCACCGCGGTATGGATCCCCAGCAACCGGCCATCGCGATCCGCCAGGACAAACAGTTGGCTGCCGCTGAGATCCCAGAACATGCCGGATGCGTCCTGGATGGTGGCCATATCCCGCGAAGTCATCACCGCTTTCAAGGGTGGGAGTGTCGCCAAGAGCGCGGCCGACCGTTCCAGCGTGGTGGCGCGCTGCTGCTGGAAGCTCTGAAACGTCACCACCGAGTTATGCAGGCCTTGAACGATTTCCTCGCGGACATGAACTCTCACGCGCTGGCGAACCAGCAGCAGCGTAGCCCAGGTGAGCAGAGCCGAGATGAGCGCCAGCGAGAGCAGAAATTTCGTTCTGAGTTTGCCTTTGAACACGGGCTCCTGTCCTAGGGCACGAACTTGTAGCCGACGTTGTGAACCGTCAGGAAATGGACCGGGTTGGCTGGATCCCGCTCCAGCTTTTGCCGGAGGGTCAAGATATGAGAATCGACAGTACGCGTGGATGGATACGAATTGTATCCCCAAACGTCGCTCAAGAGCTGATCGCGCGATACGACTCGCTCAGCGTTCTGGGAAAAATACTTTAACATCTTGAATTCCTGCGGGGTGATTGCAACGGCGCGTCCGGCGCGAAACACTTCCATCTTCTTGAAATCCACCGAGACGTCGCTGAAGTAAAGCTGCTCTACCGCCGGACTGCGTCTCGCTCGCCGTAGCACGGCCCGCACCCGCGCCATCAGCTCTTTGGGACTGAACGGCTTGATGACGTAGTCATCCGCGCCAAGTTCCAGAAGGAGTACGCGATCCACTTCGTCGGCCGAGCCCGTCAGAATGATGATCGGAACTTCCTCCGATTCCTTACGGATCACGCGGCAGACTTCCTGCCCGCCAATTTGCGGCATGCGCAGATCCAGGATCACGAAGTTTGGCTTGGAGGCACGGAAAGCCGCTAAGCCTTCGGCCCCGTTTTGCGCGACTTCTACCGTATAGCCTTCCGGTTCAAACAACTGCTGCAACGCCTTGCGGGTTGCGCGGTCGTCCTCAATCACCAGGATTTTTTCCATACCTCACCCTTGCGCTGGTTTTGGTAGCGGTGAGAACACATGCATCCTTCCGGCCAATTGCGCGCCTCAAAGGCTAAGGCCTGTGCTACCTCTGATCGGGTCTTTCTCACCAATGAACTAGAGGTTTTACGAGGTTTTCAGTCGCCGTTGTGTGTCAAACTCATCACCACCCTGGGTCAGGTTACGCATGTATAGCGTTTGATTCCTCAGAAGCGCGCGAAAGTCAAGTGTTCTAAAGGACGGCGGGCCTTAATCAGGGTTTGGCCGGTTAACTGCCCAAGTCACACCATTTCGGAGGAGGAAGTGGGAGGTATTAGTGTGCCAAGACGCCTTGTGAAGAATATCTGGCTTGTTGTTGCGCTCTGCTTCGCCTCGGCGCCAGCAGCCGTGGGACAACCTACCCCGGCGAATTCACAGGGCGCCGATCCTCTCAGAAGCGTCATGGCACAGATGGAGCAACTGCGGCTGGCGCTCAACGATATGCGCGATCAGCTTGCTGAGTCGCGCCGCGAGGGCCGGGAACTCCGCCGGGAACTGCAGACGGTCCAAGAGCAGTTGAATTCGATTCGCGCCATTTCGACGAGGCCCGGCGGAGAAAGCGTGGTTGACGCGAAGGCCATGGACCGCACCGCTGCCTTGGCCGAAGAGCAGGAGCTACTCGCCGCCAAGGTAGCGGATCAGTATCAGACCAAAGTCGAGAGCGGTTCCAAGTATCGAGTGCGGCTGTCGGGGCTCGCATTGTTGAACGTCGTCAGCACCAACGGCTCGGTGGATAACCTCGATCTCCCCGGCATCGCGCGGCCAAAGAGCGCCTTGGACTCCAACGGAAGCTTCGGCGTCACGTTGCGGCAGTCGCTGATCCGGCTCGACGTAACCGGACCAAACTGGGGAGGGGCGCGCACCAGTGGCGACCTGAGCTTCGACTTCTTCGGAGGGTTCCCGGCCACCAGCGGAGGAATCACCTCCGGGCTGGTCCGGCTGCGCACGGCCAAGGTTCTCTTTGATTGGCCGAATACCACGGTTGCTGTGGGGCAAGACGCGCCATTCTTCTCGCCCCTCTCCCCCACGTCGCTCGCATCCACTGCGTATCCGGCGCTTTCCTCGGCGGGCAACATATGGGCGTGGACGCCGCAGGTACAGGTCGAACGGCGTGTCGCTATTTCGGATTCGTCGAAATTCGCAATGCAGTTCGGAATCCTCGCTCCGCTCAGCGGAGAATCGCCCGCAGCCGAATACAATTGGATGCCCTCGGCGGGAGAACGAAGCCGCGTGCCTGCTTATGCGACGAGGCTCGCCTGGCAACTCGGCACCGGTGACCGGCTCGCGACGCTCGGAGCGGGTGCGTATTATTCCCGGCAGAATTGGGGCTTTGGCCGCACAGTGGATGCGTGGGCCGCCACCGCCGACTGGGACATCCCACTCGGCAAGTGGTTCACCCTCTCCGGGGAGGCATACCGTGGTCGAGCCATCGGCGGCCTTGGCGCGGGCGCCAGCGGAAGTGTCTTGTTCCGCGGTGTGCCGTTGCTCTCCACTAGCTCTGTGCTCGCACTGAACAGCGCCGGTGGCTGGGCTCAATTCAAGTTCAAGCCCATGGAGCGGATCGAGTTTAACGCCGCTTTTGGTGAAGACTACCCGTTCCGTCAAGGCTTGCGGCCCTTGTTGTTGTCGCGTAGCATCGAGGGGTCACCGGCCAGCCGGAACGCCAGCGGTTTTCTGAATGTGATTTATCAACCGCGCTCCAACCTCTTGTTTTCAATTGAATACCGGCGGCTGTGGACTTCGAGCTTCTACGATCCGAAACAAACTGCCGACCACGTAAGTATCAGTTCCGGGATCGTTTTTTGAGTGTCCAAGGGAGAGTGAAGGATATTTTGATACGCGCCGTTTCCATTCTGGGTCTGGCCGGGGCCGTGTGCGTAGCCGCATCGTCGGTTCCCGGTCAAGCTGTTACCGTGACCGGGAGCGTCCAGGTAGTTCATGGAGCGTCGAACGCCGGCGGCAAGCTGGACAATGCCTCCGCCGTGGTGTGGTTGAAGCCTGCTTCCGGCGCAGTGAGCCGGTCCGCCGATGGTCCCGCGTCCCGGCCGCACTTCAAGATCGTGCAGCATCACAAGCGCTTTGAACCGCATGTGTTGGCAGTACCCGCCGGCTCAGTCGTCGATTTTCCCAATCTGGACCCGTTCTTTCACAACGTATTTTCGATGTTCGACGGCAAGCGCTTCGACTTGGGCCTCTATGAGTCGGGAACATCGCACGGCGCGACATTCGACACGGCGGGAGTCTGCTACATCTTCTGCAACATCCATCCCGAGATGAGCGCGGCCGTAGTGGTTCTCGACACGCCCTACTATGCGGTCTCCAACGCTGCAGGAGAATTCTCCATCCCGAACGTCCCGCCGGGCCGGTACTTCCTGTTCGTATGGCACGAACGCGGCAAGCCTCAGGCAGCCGGCGAGTTTCCGCGCGATATCACCATCGCCGCGGAGAACGCCACGATCCGGACCATCCGCTTGATCGACTCGGGCCAACTCCTGGTTCCGCATAAAAACAAGTACGGCCGCGACTACGATCCACCGAAGCCTGGCCCGGTCTACAAATAGCCGCTCCAGCACCGCCTTTCCTGCCTCCGCCACCGCTCTTGACAAGTTGTTGACATCGCCCTGACAACGAAAGTTCGCAACGCCCGCAAGATGGGTCTGTGGACAGGAAAAGAGGATAAAAAATGAAACACCTTGCGGTAACGTTCGCGATATTCATGGGAGCGCTCCTGGCGGCATCCCCGGCCCTTCACGCACAGGCGACACTGGTGAAAACAATCGACTTGAGTACTTGGACCGGCGTGCCCGTCTCCACGGCCCAGCCTCCGATTCCGGTGCCGTCCAATGTGATCGTCGCCCCAAGTTACGTACAAGTACCGCAGCCGGCGCCCGGGTCCTCGTTTTCGCTCACCGGAATCGCTGTCGATCCGGTAAGCAATACCATCTACGTCGCGGATCACGCCTCCTCCAACGTGTACCTGATCGACGGCGCCATCAATGCAGTGTCATCGGCAGCTTACACCTATGGCTTGTACGGCAACATAGACGGCGTTCCACCCGCGCTCAGCGGTACGGCGGGAAATGTAGTGACCACCGTCATCGCCAATCCAGCGACCAACCGCTGGCTGTTCATGGGCGAGTTCGGCGGCGGGCAGTTTAGCGGCACGACTTTTGTTGAGAACGTCGTTGGGCAAGCGATGCAATCGGGCGGCGCGTGGGACCCGGTGACAGGCAACGTCTACGGCGCGACGGGCGATGCCCTCTGGGTGACCCAAGGTCTGAAGTGGCTGAACTTCGCCCTTTCGTCCTGCAATACAACTGTGTTAAATCCGATGACCCTGCGCGTTTATACTTCCTGCATTCTCGGATACAGCGGTTCCGGCCTGGCACAAATCCCCAACTACGGCATCGTCGGCGTCGACGGGGGCTCCCCGGATATGCAAGCCCGTATCGGGAGAGGAACTCCGCGCCCCGCGTCCTGGTATACACTGCAAAACGCAAACGGGCAGCCTGCAGGCCTCGCAGTGAATGCGAACACCAACCGGCTCTACGTCGCGGCCGCGACGAGCCCAACGTCGCTGGATGTGATTGACCTGAGTACCAATACAATCGTGGCCTCGCTCCCCGGCCTGCCGGACCAGTCGAGCGATTTCCTGATCGGTGGGATTTACCCTTTGCCGCTGCCGCGGCCAATCGCGATCAACACGCTTACCAACAGAATCTTCGTGCTCAACTCCGTCAGCAGCACTATCTCGGTGTTCGACGGCAATACGAATGCGTTGATCGGAACGATTTCCATTCCGGTACCTGACGGGGCCATCGTCAGTGTGCCGGTCCCGCCCAGCACGATCATGCAAGACGTCAAAACCGGTAACACGTACTTCAACAGAGTAATCACGTCGCCCAACTCGGTGGGCACACTTACTTCGCTCGGTGGCGCCATCGCCCTGGCGGTCAACGAAACCTCCAACACGCTTTATGTTGCCAACGTCAACGGGACCGTCAGCGTCTTCGCGCTCGATCCTCCCACCGCTCCGGCCAAGTTTAGCGTCAACGGCGTGATCAAGAACGCGCAGGGCCTTCCCGCCGCCGGTATCACGGTGAACGCAGTGGGCGCATTTGCAAGCGCCTCCGCGGTAACCGATTCGACGGGGCTCTTTGTGCTCACCGGACTACAGTTCGGCGGGTACGCGATCGCCCCGTCATCGTCGTCATTCTCTTTCTCGCCTGCATCGCAGAACGTGTCGGTAATCGACCGCAATATCGGCGGTCTCACGTTTCAGGCCAATCCGCCGATCGCGCCGGCCAGCTACACGCTTAGCCCCTGGACGATGATCGGCGCCGGCGTCACCACCACAGCCACCGTCACACTGAATCAACCTGCTCCGGCCGCTGGGGCCGTGCTCACGCTCGCGTCCAGCGATCCCAAGGCCGCCAAGGTTTCTTCGACCGTCACCATTCCCGCCGGTCAGTCTTCGATCTCCTTCCCGGTGCAGGGCAGCGGCGTATCGGCGACGACAACCGTGACACTGACCGCTACTTACAACGGTGGAACGGCCAGCGCCAGCTTGACTGTCGCTCCAGGCGATTCGCTGAAGATCGGCAAAGCGACGTTCTCCCCTTCGACGCATCTGCTGACAGTGGCCGCAACCGGGACTAACTCCCAGGCGACGCTCAACGTCTTCCTCGCGTCCAATAATCAACTGCTGGGGACTATGGTGAATCAGGGAGGCGGGACCTTCTCGTTCTCGCAGCCGTTCCTGGCAGGCACCCCAGCCAGCGTCAGTGTGGTCAGCAATCTCGGCGGCAAGACTGGGCAGGGCGTAACGCTAGTTCCATAGACTGACCGCCGCAATTGCAGCAAGTAGCCGCGAGGCAGTTGCCCAATAGCCGGGCGACTGCCTCGCGGTTTTTTTGTTGTACTTTTTGATCGCTCTGCGGTCTTGACAACTTCTTGACCTCGTTCTGACAAACAAATTCTCTCCAGGCCGCAAGCTGAAAGTGGAGAAAGCAGGAATGCGTTGCTCCACAAAAACCGACTGAAAGGAATCACTCCAATGAAACGAATTCTTGACAAACTGACCGCAGCCGGGAGAGTCCTCGGGAGCAGCGCGCTCCTGCTGGCGATGCTGGCCGCCGCACCAATCGCTTCGCAAGCGCAGACCGTAACGCTGTTCGGCGCGCTTTCGAACTTCGACGTCCTGAACGATACCGGCCAGGATGCACACGGCTTTGAAATCGAGCTGGACGGAATCACTCCGGCCCAGGCGCCATACTATTTCACCGCGACCCGCTATGGCGGACCGTCCATCGTCCCCATCCAGAACGGCGTCGTATTCCACTACGCCAGCCAGTGGGACCCGATCAAGCAGCAATTCACCACCACCACAGTCACTCCGGCGAGCTTCACGCCCACCTTCGGGCACTCTTGTGTGCTGACGAACATTGTCGGCTGCGATCACTACGGTGTGGTTGTGATTGGGGCGACGCCAACCAACGTAGTTTACCGGTGGCTGGTGGCCGATCCGAATAATCCAGGAGCGCTGATCCCGTACGCCGGCCCCACAGTGTCCATTCCGCAACCCACTGTCACCGTGGTTCCGCCACAGCAGATTGGCGCGGCCCCCGTTGTCGTGTTCCAGATCAAGGTTCAGCCCCCTCCTCCTCCTCCGATCCCCAAGCCCGTTCCGCAGTTCGGCGATGCCCAGTGGGTGAAGGTTTACAAAACCGAATTGCAGCGCGAAGTGGGACTCGACGAGTTGGTGGACGACAATCCCGCGGTTCCGCAGGATCCCGGCCTGCTCGAAACCGGCTGGAAGCTGTTGCAATATAATCCCACCAGCAATGGCAAGAGTGGCATTCTCACCAACCAGGGCGGATTGGGCAGCGGTTCCCGTTCCGTGCTGCGCCGTTATGAGCATTACAAATTCACCGGCGCCTACAGCCCCATAGACCACTCCGCTATTTGCGCGGACGGTACCTGCTCGGCTCCTGCGCCCAACGAGGTGGGCGATTTCATCGGCGCACAGAACGCCGCCGCCAATGTTGGAGTTCCGTCAATTACCGTCACCAAGAACGGCGCCGGAACAGTCAACGGCGCAAGCGGTAAGATCAACTGCGGCGGTTCATGCAGCACGAACACCACCATGGGGGCCTCGGTCACTCTGACCGCCACTCCACCCTCCAATGGCGTGTTCACCGGCTGGGATGGCGCCTGTCAGGGCACGCAAAACACCTGCACTTTGACTGTCAACGATGCTGTGAACGTAACCGCGAATTTCACCACCATCTACAATCTTTCGGTCAGCCACAGCAGTGCGGGAACCGTCATCGGCAATCCCGCAGGCGTCTCCGCTCAGATCAATTGCGGCAGCACTTGCTCCACCAAGTTCCTGGCGGGAACAATCGTGACGCTCACCGCAACCCCGGTTGCCGGGCATGCATTCCTAGGCTGGAGTGGAGCCTGTGCCGGAACTGCGCTTTCGTGCGATGTGAACATGTCCAAAGACACATCGGTGACGGCGAACTTCAAGTAAGCGACCGAGGGCTCTAGTAAGAGTGGGCAGGGCGGCGTCGAAAGGGCGCTTCCCTGCCCTTCTTTGTTTATGGCGTGATGGCAACTTCGAGCGTCACCGTTGCGGAGACAACCACCAGACCGGTCTCGATAGGCGTAGTGACGGTGGATGCGACGCCGGCGCGAACTCCCGGACTGGTGGTGCTCACGCCCTCGGCGGCGTGCAGCACCGCGCCGGTGTGAACGTTGAGACCTGCGGCGATCGCATCGGCCTGAGCCCTGGCTCTAGCCGCCGCGCTCTTCAGAGCCTGTGCACGCGGCGGATTCATGTCCTGAAGTCCGAACGAGACCCCTTGCACGCGATTGGCTCCGTTCTGGATCGAGGTATCGATCACCTTGCCGATCAAGGTGGTATCGGTAAGGGTGACCTCCACCACGTTGGTGACAGAGTATCCAATAATGGTGGCGCTCTGTCCCGCCGGTGGATTATTGTACACCGGCGACAGCGAGTAACTGATGGTCTTGATATCCGCGCCCGTGCCGATCAAGCCCTGCAGAGCGGTAATCACCGCCGCGGATTGTGTCGCATTCTGCGACGTAGCCTCCTGCGCGGTGGCCGCCTGGCTGGTGACACCGACATCCACGTGCGCAAGATCGGGTGTGACGGAAACACTCGCATCGCCGACGGCCGTGATGGTCGCGAGACGTGGAGTTAACTGCGCCCAGGACGCCACGGTGAAGGAAAGAATCAAGGCTGACTTGGTCAAGTACATACTGCTCTCCAGGTCGAGTATTCCTGTCGGGATGGTAGCACGCGCAGTCGGCCCAACAGATCGGTGCGTGACACCGGCCCGCGACTGGCAGGGAGCCGTTACCCCTGGTGTCAGCACACCGGTGCAGCGATCGCTGTCACCATGGCAATCCGCGCGTCTTCGGGCCGCCGGAAGAAGACTAGCCGGCCAGCTCGCTGCCCTGGTACTTCTTGAAATACTTCATCACGCGCGCCACATACTTCCGCGTCTCGCGAAACGGCGGAATGCCGTGGAACCGCGCCACCGCTCCGGGACCCGCGTTATACGCGGCGATGGTGCGCGTCATTTGATCGCGCTTGTGGTCATACCGCGCCATCAACAGGCTCAGGTAATGCGCGCCCGCCTCCACATTCTGCTCCGGAATATTTGGATCGGCGTCCAATTCCCTCGCCGTAGCCGGCATCAGTTGCATCAGGCCGATGGCGCCTTTGGGCGAGACCACCGCGGGCTGGAACCCGGATTCGGCGGCCATAATGCTCTTCACGAACGCCGGCTTGATCCGATGCTTCAGGGCCATCGCCCGGATAATCTCGTTCATGGTGAATTTCGGAACAGGAATCCGCGGGCGTAAGACATCCGGCCGCAGGATCTTGATTGTTCGGGGGTTGAAAAACAGCCCAGCCATGAGCCAGGCACAGAAACAGATCGCAAAGGTGGAAAGTTTCATTCAGGTTATAACTGATCGGAAATACACGCAGGCCTAGCGCAGGATGGCAGTGCCACACATGGTAGTTCGGATACTGATGAGACGTGCCTCGCCTTCCAGGGTTACCGGGCGCGCGTCGGTGGATGCCACCTAACGGTGACGAACCGGCCGGAAGAGGCGGGCTGCGACAAAACTCTTACAGAAGGTCCTTCGCGGCGAGGCGCCGTTCCTCTATTTCGCGGTACTTTTTCAGAATAACGATCGAATTTGCGCCGACTACTAACGTGCCTATCACTCCTGGCAGCACGAGCCCGTACCAGACGCCCCATGGTTGTCCTTGGCCCAACGCCACCAGGCCGATGATGAGCAGCGCCACTCCAGCGGCCCACAGTGCGAACCAACCGCGCACGATGAGCGCTCGGGCCCGTCCGCGCGGCGCCAGCCATCCCACCAGCCCTCCCATCAATCCAGCCGCGATCCCGTACGCCGTCCCGGGAATCCAAGCATACTGATTCGGATCGAACCATGGCTCTGTCATATTCACTTTGTCCCTTCTTCGGCGGCCGCACGATGGGCCTTCCACAGGTCCCGTGCCAACGCCGCCGGCATCTTTCCTTCCGCTACTAACACATGTAACTTTCGCTGGAATGAGTCCACAATCTTGGGATCGTCGGCCGCCTGCACTTTGGCGATCAGCCGGTCGAGTCTTGCGCGCACCGTCGGGTACGACACTCCATACTCGTCGCACAACTGCTTCAGCGACCCCGAACTCAGCACGAAACGCTTGAGGAACTGCAGATCCTCTTCGTCCAGCGCTTCCAGCCAGGGCGGTTGTGGCTCCTTCACAAAATCAATATACACCTCAACTTTATTGAAGTCAAGAAACTTAATGCGTACCTCAACAAAATTGAATCAGGGAACTTCGGCCTGACAGGTCTCGTCTACCCTCGAAGTAAGCTGTCGGATCATGAACCGAGGAGGGTTCCAATGAAGAAGCTCCTGCTGTTGTCTCTTGTCCTGGCCGCCGGATTGACCGCCGCCGACATCGCCGGGTCCTGGCATTTCTATCTGATCCAGTTTGGCCAGGAGGAAGGCCGTCCCGCGAGGCTCGACATCAAAGTCGATGGCGACAAGTTCACCGGTACCATTGACCAGTTGAAGATCGACGGAACCATTCAAGGCGACGCGCTGAAGTTTGTCGTCACCCGGCCTAACGGCGAGAAGTTCGCCACCGCGGAAGGCAAGGTCACTGGCGCGGAATTGAGCGGGATCGCCCACCGGGAAAACGAAGACGACGTGAAGTGGGTGGCTCGGCGGCCGCCTCCTCCGGTCACCGCAGCGCCGCAGACTCGCACATTTGAACCGACCCAGTTCCACCGCCTTTTCTCCGGGACCATTCCGCCAGCGCTGCATATCAACCCCGGCGACACGGTTCGCACTTGGACCGTGGATGCCGGCGGCCGCGATGCTACCGGCAAGCGCCGCTCCAACGGCGGGAATCCCGAAACCGGTCCGTTCTACATCGAAGGCGCGGTGCCCGGCGATACGCTGGTGGTGAAGTTCAACCGCATCCGCCTGAATCGTGATTCCGCGGGCAGCGGCGACCGCATTGTCGGAACCGCGCTCAATCCCGACTACATCGAGAGGGCGAAATACGACAACAAGTTCGACAGCGAGTGGAAGCTCGATCGGCAGGGCGGTTACGCGACGCTCGCCAAACCGTCCGAACACCTGAAGAATTTTCGCGTGAAGCTGCAGCCCATGCTCGGATGCGTCGCCGTGGCGCCTCCCGACAAGCAGACGTTTCAAGCCGGCTGGCTCGGAGGCTGGGGCGGCAACATGGACTACAACGCGATGCGCGAAGGCACCACCTTATATCTGCCGGTGTTCCAGGCCGGCGCATTGCTGTTCGTGGGCGATGGCCACGCCACGCAGGGCGATGGCGAGCTAACCGGCGATGCGCTGGAGACGTCGATGGACGTTGAGTTCACGGTGAGCCTGCTGTCCGGCAAAGGTACTCCCGGCCCCCGTGCCGAAAACGACGAGTACCTCATGGCTATGGGAATCGCGGGCGCTCTTCCCGACGCTCTACGCTCGGCGACCACGTCGCTGGCCCGCTGGCTGGAGCGCGATTATCACTTGACGCCCAACGAAACGGCAATCGTGCTGGGCACATCCATGCGCTACGACGTCGCGGAGATTGTCGACCCGCAAATCAACGTGGTCGCGAAAGTACCGAAGTCTGTCTTGGCCACTCTGAAGTAAGGAATTGGGAATCTTATTGGGACTTCTTCGCCAGTTCCGCACGTAGCGCGCGCAGCTTGATTCTGCGATTGATCTTGCGCTTCCGCTGGCGGCCGTAGCGCGACTTGTCTCCGTTGTTGGCTGTCATGGTTCTTCCAGACTAACAGGTTTGTCGCTATACTACCCGGCATGAGCTTAGCCGCCGGCTTCTTCATCGGATTTGTCATCTGGTTCATCGTACGCGTGGTGATTGGCGGCATTTACACGGTCAATCAGAACGAGCGCGCGGTGAAGACTAGTTTCGGCCGCGCCGAGCGCCTGCCTGGTGGCAAGACCACGCTCGACGATCCCATGTCCAGCTTCCTGCTCGATGAAGAACGCGCCCGCTATGTCTATCCGCAGGTGCGCGTCATCCCGCCCGGCGGCCCGTATCTCAAGATGCCCTGGGAAAAGGTACACAAGGTCACCGTCGCCACCAACACCGTCAACATGGCTTTGGATTTCGAAAGCCCCCAGGCCAACGACGGCGGCACCCGACTCGAAGCCGTTACCAAGGACCAGCTCAACACCGGACTCACTGGCCAGATCCGCTACCACGTCAGCGAAAATAATCTCTACGCCTTCCTGTTCGGCATCAAACAGCCGTTCGTTCACGTGATGGGTTACTTCGTCTCGGTGCTGCGGCAGCGCATCGCCAACTTCGAGGCCAAGCAGCCGCCGGCCGATCCGGCACAACCGGTCGCGATTCCCGGCGGCGAAATGATCGGCGTCTCCATCAACGATTTGCGCAAGAACTTGCGCGACCTGAACGAATACATGGACCTGGAGTGCAAATCCACATCCGCGCGCTACGGCGTGGTGCTGGACGCCTCCCTGATCACCGGCATCGATCCGCCTCCGGAGGTGGAATCGGCGCTCGCCGCCATCAACACCGCGCACAACCAGGTATCGAGCGACATCAGCCTGGCGCAAGCCTCGGCCGATCAGAAAATCGTGCAATCCAAGCGCGCGGTGGAAATCGAGACACTGAAGGCCCAAGCAGAGGTGCAGCCCATTAAGCTGCTGGCTGAGGAGCTGTCCAGTCTGCAGCGTGCCGGCGGCGGAGTCTTGGATGCCTACTTGCGAAACGTGAGGCTACGCTTGTACGAAAAAGCGAGCGCCGTCTATCTGGAGGCACGCCGATGAACACCTTCGTCGTAGTCGTCGTCACCTTTTTCGCGATGTGGATCGTAGTGCCGTTCGTGCTGGCCATGGCCCGCCTGTTCGGCCTCTACACCACCGTTCAGGAACGCACCTGCCGGGTCTACATGCTGTTCGGCAAAGTGGTCGGCGTAATCAACGAACCCGGCCTGCATTTTCTGCTGTTTGACATTGGACTGTCGGCCTTGTTCATCAACTTTCTCGGCAAATGCTACGTGCTGGACCTGCGGCTGGATCAGGAATACCGCCGCAGCGAGCCGGTGAACTCGGAGGAAGGCGCGCCCATGGGCATCGGCATCTGGTACGAAATGTGGATCAGCGATCCGGTGGCCTACCTGTTCAAGAACACCGATCCGCGCGGCTCTCTGCGCGCCAATGTCAGCAACGCCACGGTGCGCTGCCTTAGCAATATGCCGCTGGCGGACATGCTGCAAACGCGCCACCAGATGAGCCAGACGGTCCGCGCCGAGGTTTCGCCGCAGTCGCAGGCCTGGGGCTATCAATTGGGATCCGTATACATCCGCAAGGTTCATTTCCGCGATCTGGAGATGATCCGCCAGATCGAAGAAAAGGTGGTGAACCGCCTGCGGCAGGTGACCGCCGCGATCCGTCAGGCCGGCGCGAATCAGGTGAGCGTGATCGCCAGCTCGGCCGAGCGCGAGGCATCGGTGGAGTTCGCCAAAGCCGCAGCTATCCGCCCCAGCACGCTAGGGCAAGCGCTGAAGGAAATCGCGCAGGAACCCACCGTGGCCGGCGCGTTGTTCGATATCCTGGAGACGCAGAAGATATTGGCCAGCGACGCCCGCCTGACCCTTCTCGCGGCGGGACAGCATAGCCGTATCCTGACCGACATGCTGGCCGCCACCGGCGCCGCGAAGCCGGAAAAATAATTCAGCGAGCATGAACCCGACCTCGCTCGATAAGCGCAAGATCAAGATCCTGCTGCTGGAAGGCGTTCATCCCAGCGCTCTCGAAGTCTTCCAGCGCGACGGCTACACGGACATCGACGCGCACCCCAAGTCGCTGTCGGAAACGAAGCTGCTCACTGCTGTGCGCGATGCCTACATCATCGGCATTCGCTCCGCCACACGGCTAACGGCCCGCGTATTGGAGCATGCCCCGCGGCTGATCGGCATCGGCTGCTTCTGCATCGGCACGAATCAGGTGGCGCTGGACGCCGCCCAGTTGCGCGGAATCCCTGTATTCAATGCACCCTTCTCCAACACGCGCAGCGTCGCCGAATTGGTGCTGGCGGAAATCATCATGTTGTTGCGCGGGATTCCCTACCGCAACGCCATGGCCCATCGCGGTGGTTGGATAAAGACTGCGAGCGGCTCCTACGAAGTCCGCGGTAAGTGTCTGGGTGTTGTTGGATACGGCCACATCGGTACGCAAATCGGTTTGCTGGCCGAGGCGCTGGGGATGCAGGTTGTCTATTTCGATGTCGAACCGAAGCTGGCACTGGGAAACGCGCGTTCCATGCCGTCGCTCGATGCGCTGCTCGAAACAGCCGATGTCGTGACTCTGCACGTTCCTGAGACGCCGCAGACGCGTGGTATGATCGGCGCTCCGCAGTTGGCGCGCATGAAGGCCGGTGTGCAATTGATCAACGCGTCGCGCGGAACGGTGGTGGACATTGACGCGCTGGCCACCGCACTTCGCTCGCAGCACGTGGCCGGAGCGGCGATGGACGTTTTCCCGCACGAGCCGAAGACCGCGGACGAGGAATTCGTGTCCCCGCTACGCGGCATGGATAACGTGTTGTTGACGCCGCACGTCGGCGGAAGCACCGCCGAGGCCCAGCAGAACATCGGCATCGAGGTGGCCGAAAAACTCATCAAGTACAGTAACAACGGCTCGACGCTGAGTGCGGTGAATTTTCCCGAAGTGTCGCTGCCGGAGCATTCCGGCAAGCACCGCCTGCTGCACATCCATCGCAATCAGCCGGGCGTCCTATCAGCCATCAATGCTATTTTTTCCGAGCAGCAGATCAACATCGCCGGCCAATATTTGCAGACCAACGCAAAGATCGGCTACGTGGTGATCGACGTGGAAACGAAAGCACCCGGGGATTCACTGCAGGTGAAACGAAAACTGGATGAGGTGCCGGGCACCATTCGCACCCGGCTGCTGTACTAACAGCGACCAACCAGGCTAATGTTGCTCCGCCGGACCGACTCCGTTTAAGAGCCCCGATCTGTCTTCAAAATCGTCGTCAAACAGGTTCACGGCCTCGCCCATCTCTGGACCGCTCCCCGGAACGTGCGGTGTTGTCTTGCGCTCTGTGCGGCGAGCCAGCTTTTCTTGCCGCTTCTCCGCACGAGCTACTTCTTTTTGACGTTTCTTGTATGTATCGCGTGACCGTCCGGCCATAGAATTCTCCTATAGGATTTTCAGGTCCATTGCGGACCGAGCGGTGAACCTTAACGGAATCTCGATTACCAGCGGCGATCTCGACGCCCGCCGCCACCACCTTCGGTCTTGGGCCTGGCTTCGTTGACGTTGATCGCGCGTCCACCCAGGTTCGTGCCGTTCAATCCGGCAATGGCCCGGTCCGCTTCACTCGCGTCGGTCATCTCCACAAAGGCGAAGCCGCGCGATCGCCCGGTGTCGCGGTCCGTCATCAAACTAACCCGCTCCACGGCGCCGTACGCTTCGAAAGCTGTTCGAATCTGATCCTCGGAAGCGCCGAAATCCAAATTGCCTACGAATATTTTCTTCATGGTCTCTCCTACATTTGACGACGGCTCGACGAGGCGAAATGAAACTCAGCCCAGCGTGGCGGGACGATCAAACGCACCCCCATTATAGCGCGGAGGGTAATCTTGTCCGCAACCCCGGTATTTTTCCCCAGTGCCGATCCATTCCCGGTTGCGGCGCGGGCAACGCGCATCGGACAATAGCAATATCAATGCCCGATGCAGTTATATTTATCGCTAACGGGGATCTGCGCCTCTCCGCCAATCAGAAATGCTGGCCGGCGCAGGAGAGGGTCGAAGCAGCCGTCACCGCAGCCATCCAGCGCGCCGGGCGCAAAGCGGAGCGCGGCCATCCCTTCGATCCGGCCAAGCAGCACGGATTCATCGACAGCCAGAAATACGGCATGGAAGTTTTCCGCAAGATCCCACGCACCGCGCCGTTGATGGTCATCGAAGCGGTATGGCAATACAGCCATCACTTGCTTCATGGTTTGTACACACATCAGGGCCCCATTCTCACCGTCGCCAACTGGAGCGGCGAATGGCCGGGCCTGGTGGGCATGCTCAACCTCAACGGATCGCTCACCAAGGCCGGCGTGCGTTACGACACGCTGTGGAGCCTCGATTTCCAGGACAAGTTTTTTCTTGACGGCCTGAATCGCTGGCTGAACGGCGAACCGATAAAGCATGACACCAGCCACGCACACGCGCTGGCGGATTACAAATTGCCGCCCGAAACCGAGGCGATCGCGGGCCATGTCTCCGGCGCCCTGCTGCGCGACAAGGCCATCCTCGGCATCTTCGACGAAGGCTGCATGGGCATGTACAACGCCATCATCCCCGATGAGCTGCTGCATCCCACCGGCGTCTACAAGGAGCGCCTCAGCCAATCGGCACTCTATGCAGAAATGCTGCGAACCACGGACCGCGAAGCTCAGACCATCCGGCAATGGCTGGACGATAACGGCGTCCATTTCATGACCGGGCCAAATCCCGAGACCGACCTGACCGACGATCAGATCCTGCAACAATGCAAGATGTACATCGCCGCCGTGCGAATCGCCGATGAGTTCGGCTGCGATGCCATCGGCATCCAGTATCAGCAAGGCTTGAAGGATCTGGCGCCCGCGTCCGACTTGGTGGAGGGCCTGCTCAACAACGTGGAACGCCCGCCAGTCTACTCGCGCGATCGCAGGGAACTTTACGCCGGGAGTGCCCTGCCCCATTTCAATGAAGTAGATGAATGCGCCGGTTTTGACGCGCTGCTCACCAATCGCATTTGGACCAAGCTGGGATTCGATCCTGAGACCACGCTGCACGACGTCCGCTACGGCGAGGAATACAACGGGGAGTTTGTCTGGGTATTTGAGATCAGCGGAGCGGTGCCGCCCAAGCACTTGATCGGAGGCTACGCGGGCGTGGTCAGCGAGCGCCAACCTCCTATGTATTTCCGACTGCGCGGCGGCACCGTGAAGGGCATCAGCAAGCCGGGCGAGATTGTCTGGAGCCGCGTGTTTGTCGACAACGGCAAGCTGAAGGCCGACCTGGGACGCGCCGCGGTCCGCGAGCTACCGCGCGAGGAGACCGAGCGCCGCTGGCAGATCACCACCCGGCAATGGCCCATCATGCACGCCGTCACCTACGGAATCACGCGCGATCAGATGATGGCTCGTCACAAGTCGAATCACATTCAGGTGGCGTACGCTC
>DASQGY010000065.1:0-13600 GCA_035632375.1 Bryobacteraceae bacterium
ATCCTGGCACCGAATTGTTCGCTCGCTGGAAACACGCTGGCTGGCCCCCGTTTATTCCGCGACGGGCGTTGAGTCGCACGCGGTGGACAGCGTGCGCGGGAAGGTGTACGGCGGCGCTCAGACGGTGGGCGATTGTTTCGAGTACAGGATGGGGAGGATTGAGCCGGCGGAATTGGGGAATGGATATCCTGGCACCGAATTCTCTTCCTGTGTTCACATGAGTGTGAACACGGCACGCAGGAGTGCGTGCGCTACGTCCTAATGGGTGATTAGGTCGGATAACGCCGGTAATGGGACGGCGCTTTCTTTTAATGCGGCGTCGTGGAACTCGGTTAGGTTGAAGGCTGCGCCTTTTCGCTTTTTGTATTGCTCGCGGGTGTCCAGCCAGCCGCGCCAGCCGACGAAGTAGGTCGGCAATTGGCACGACGATAACTGGGCGCGCTGGAGCTTGGCTGTCGCTTCTTCTTTTTCCTGGAATGTGTCGTTGATCATCAGGTCGAGCGCCTGCTGATCGGTCATGTCCATCGTCTGGAGCTTGATATCCAGGATGGTGTTGGAGATGGTGCGCAGCAGTTGCTTCAGCAGCGTCAAACGCAGCTCGGCGCTGTTGTTCAGGAATCCTTCGTCCGACATCAATTGCTGCGCGTACACCGCCCAGCCTTCCACGTACGCGCCGCTGCCGTAGATGTTGCGGAGCAAGCGGCGGCCCTTCGGCTCCACGTTGTTTGCGACCTCCAATTGCACGTAGTGGCCGGGCATCGCTTCGTGAATGGTGATTTGCATCAGGCCGAAGCGGTTGTACTCGCGCAGTTTCGATTCGATGCGGTCCTTGGGCCAGGCCGCGGGGATCGGCGTGACCCAATAGAATGCGCCGAGCTGGGGCTCGATCGCGGGCGCCTGGTTGAAACCGGCGACGGAGTAGATGCCGCGCATGAACTCGGGCGTGGGGATCACTTGCAGGTTGCCGCGCGAGGGCAGCGTGACCAGGTGTTTCTGTTTGACGAAGGCCGTCGCTTCTTCCAGACCTTTTCGCGCCTCATCCATATAGGTGGCGGGCGTGGCGTGCTGCTGCGCGATTTTGTCGAGCGCGTCCTTGATGGAACGCGGCGCGGCGAGCTTGGCCATTTCGTCGCGCACGGATTTCAGGGAGGCTTCGGCTTCGGCCAGCACTTGTTCGGGTGTTTTGCCGGAAACCAGTGTATATTTGAACTTCTCGTCGTATTTTTCCTTGCCTAAACGCCAGTCGCTGGTGCGGCCGGCCAATTTGGTTTTGAGATAGGTGTTGAAATCGCGGAGGGAATCGAGCGCCGCCTTCGCCGCGCGGTCGTATTCGGATTTCAACGCAGCCGGCGCTTTGGCCCGCAAGGTCTGATCGATCAGCGCGATGTTGCCGTCGTTCTCCTCGCGCGCGACGCGGTTCCAGACTTCCGGTGAGTCTACCAGCATCTGTTTGGCTGCCGTGACGACGGCGGGAACCTTGAACAGGCGCTGGATGATGTGGCCGTAGCGCGTTTCGAGCGGCGCGTATTCCAGGACGAAAGGATTGAACAGCGCGTTGCCGATGAGCTCCACGTAGATGGTGGGATTGTGGCGCGCGCTATGGATTTGCCGCAGATCCAGGAGCACGAGATCCGCCTGGTTCTGCATGATCTGGAAGTCGGCGCGCTCTTCGGGGGAGAGTGCGTCCTGCTTGATCAGCGACAGGCGGTCGCGGAAGTCGGAATAGAACTTGCGCTGTTCCTGCACGCCGGCGATGCCCATGTCGTCGAGCTTTTCGTCGAGGCGCACGCCGTTGTGTATGTGGTAGCCGGCGGCGGTGGCGTTCACGGGGGAAAGGGCGAGGGAGCCGTAGACAAAATCGTCGGTGAGTTTTCCGAAGTCTTCTTTTTCGCCAGGCATGGTGCAGCTACTGATAGCAAGAATTCCGATTCCAACGACACACCACGTAAAACTTCGCTCCCTCACGGTCGCGGCTCGGTAACGCATGTTGCTACGCCATTGCCGCATGGAGTTTCTCCAAGTCTCCGGCCTCGCCGAATTTCGAGCCTTGTAGTTCGGGGTTAATGTTGCGGAGCAGGCCGGTGAGCACGCCGCCGGCACCGACTTCGACGAAGCGCGCGACACCTTCGGATGATAACAATTGGATGGACTCGAACCAGCGCACCGGATTCGGCACTTGCTCATAGAGACCTCGACGCGCGTCGGCCCCCGTGCGAATGGCCCGCGCCTCCCAATTATTAACCAAGGGAACGGCGAGATCGCGAAACTCGGTGGCGTCGAGATCGGCGGCCAGGCGCTGCTGCGCGGGCTTCATCAGCGAACAATGGAAGGGCGCACTCACCGGCAACATCACTGCGCGCTTGGCTCCGGCGGCTTTGGCCAACTCGGCGGCGCGCGTAACCGCGGCGGTGTGTCCTGCGATCACGATTTGATCCGGCGAGTTGAGATTCGCGGCGCTCACCACTTCGCCTTCGGCGGCCTCGGCGAGAATTGCGTCGAGCTTCCCTTCGGGCAACTTCAACAGCGCGGCCATGGCGCCGACGCCGGGGGGAACCGCTGCCTGCATGTACTGGCCGCGTTTGCGAACCAGCCGCACGGCGTCGGCGAAATCGAGCGAACCGGCGGCGACCAGCGCCGAGTACTCGCCCAGGCTGTGGCCGGCGACGAAATCCGGTTTCAGACCTTGCTCTTGGAGCACGCGGAAAGCCGCGATGGAGACGGTGAGCAGGGCGGGCTGCGTGTTCTCGGTGAGCTGGAGACTCTCGGCGGGTCCGTCAAAGCAGAGCTGCGAAAGCGGGAATCCGAGCGCGGTGTCGGCCTGTTCGAACACCTGGCGCGCCTCGGGAAATTGCGTGGCCAGGCTCCGCCCCATCCCTGGAGATTGAGAGCCTTGGCCGGGAAAAATGAACGCTGTCTTCATAACAAGGAACCAGTGTAGCGGTTTGGAGGCGATGGCTGACGAGGTTTCTCTTGCGGTTGAGGAGTAGTTTACAATTAGGCTAGTTATGCTCTCGAAGACACTCCACGTGTACCGCTCCATCTCCGGTTGGGAGGTGAAGAAGGAAGGCAGGAAATCCAGAACCTTCGGAACCAAGCGAGACGCACTGGCTATGGCCGTTCACCAAGCTAGAAATTCCCGCGCAGCACAGGTTGTGGTGCACCGCCGGGATGGCCGCGTTGCCGAGCTGCGAATGTTTGGCATGCCGAAGATCCTGAAGTCGCCCCGAAAAAGCCCTTTGAGGCAGAGGATCGCGAAGGCCGTTGGCAAGGTTGTCATGGACCGCCTAAGGGCCGATTCTCCCCGTGACCACGCACCTGCGTAGCGATAACGTTTTCATCAACGCTCCATTCGACGCTGGCTACCGTCCGATCTTCGATGCAATCGTATTTGCCGTTCACGATCTTGGCCTCACTGCGCGTTGCGCGCTGGAACAGGACGATAGCGGTGAGATTCGCCTGTCGAAGATCGAACGAATTATTGAGGAATGCCGCTTTGGTATTCACGATCTGTCGGCGGTGGAACTGGATGCCGCCACGCATCTGCCGCGCTTCAACATGCCGCTCGAACTCGGCCTCTTCCTAGGATGCCGGCGCTTCGGGGCCGGAAACCAACGCAAGAAATCATCGCTCATTCTCGACAGGGAGCCGTATCGCTATCGGACTTTCATGTCGGACATCGCCGGCCAGGATATTCATTCCCACGCGGGCGACCCAGAGCGCGCGATCATCGAGACTCGTGATTGGCTGCGAGCCGCTTCCAGCAGAAGCAATTTGGCCGGTGGCGCCGAGATCGTCAAACATTACCGACGATTCAGGCACGACCTTCCACGTATTTGCGGGGCACTCGGGCTCGAACCAGACACCCTCACCTTCATTGACCTGTCCGATATGATCACCGATTGGCTGCAGACGAGTCAGTAGACCGAACGCCCAGGCTCGTCAAGCTTGCCGCCGCCCCCGAAATCATCGCCCAGGCTCTGCCCCCATAGCTCTGCCGATTGAGAGCCTTGGCGGGGAAAGATGAAGGCGGTCTTCATAACACGGAACCAGTGTAGCGGTTTCCTTTACACATTTTTTGCAATCTTTTGTGTACCAGTCTGCGTCTGTATTAATGACGAAAGGAGGAGACATGAACTTCCAAGCTCATCCTCAACCGGCGCAGTTCGAAGTGAAGGCATTCGTGTACTGCCCCATCTGCACCCACACGGTGGAAGGAATTGTCGTCAGCAACGGGAAGACGGCCAAGGTGAAGGTCGGCCAGAAGTGCTCGCGTTGCTCGGCGTCGTTGGACCCCGGCTACATCATGCGTCTCGACCGCGCGGCGTAAAGCTGTGGCACGACGGTTAGCCAATTCCGCCGCCTGAGCGCGCCGGCCTTCCCCGATAATCCGCTTGTGCCGCACAGGGCGCTACAAGCGGATATCGTCGAACCTGGGACACAGGGATTAGAACGCTATTCCGAAGCGTGCGATCATCGTCCTCGGCTGCAGGAAGTGCGTGCCGCTAAACGTCGACAGGAAATTGTAGAGTGCGGTAACATTCGTCACATTCGCAATCTCAAGCGATGCGGTATAGCGAACGTGTCCTTCGGAGTGGAGCAGATTGTCGGTGCCGACGCCGAGGTTGAAGACGTTGCGCGGCTTCACTCGATCCGGGTTGTGGTCGGCGTTTTGCTGGCTCGGAAAACTGCCGTAGCCACCCTGCGGAAGCGCCAGCAGCTTCGATGTCACAGTACCCATTTGGCCCCCAGGCAAGACACAGTCCGAGAGCGGATTGGCGACCGTCGCGAAGATGCCATTGCAGGCTAGGCCGATCGAGACTTGCTGGTTCGGAGTCAGCGCCAGCGCTGCTCCGGCGTCCGGTACGCCGCTCACAACCAGGCCACTGTCGTAACGGTAGATCAAAGACACCCATTCAGCATTCTTAGGCCGCTGGTAACGCAGATTCAGCGTCGATTGCAAGACCTGATCGTGGTCGATCCGGAACACGCTCCCGTTCAGGGGCGTTCCCTGTAGGATGAGGCCGCCAACTTCAGGGAAGAAATATCGGGCCCGGGTGTGGCCGACTGTCCAGTACGCTTGGAAGCCGTGGATATTGGTTGTGCTCACGCGACCCGTAACTCCATCCAGCTTCGAGTTATGCCACGCAATGGGAAAGGCGATGGTGGTGTTGAGCAGGGTGCCGAAATCGTAGGCATTGTGCGTGTACTTCCAAAAATAGTCCGCGTCGATGAGCAGGAACTTGCCAACGGCTTGTTGGAAACCGGTATTGAACTGATTGCGAAAACCAGGTTCAATCGGCACCGATGTCGAGCCGAACACATTCTGAGCAAGGCCGCCGGCACCGGTTGCGCTAGAGAGGATGAGGTTTTCATTGAACGGGGTTTCGAAAGTTCTGGCGTACGCCACACGCAGAACCGTTCCGGTCTTCTTGATGTTGTATGCAATTCCAGCCCGTGGCTCGGGCCCGGTTTTCGATACGATCCCGTCATAGCGATCCAGGCGGATTCCGATGTTGAACTGGAAGTTGTTCCAGGTAATCTCATCTTGCCCGTAGAACGCATATTGGTTTATGTTTTGAGATCCGTGGAACGCGAATAGTCTTCCGCTGCGAGTGAGGTCGAACCGAAGTAGAGCGGGAGAGAAGGGCCTGCCGACGACATCGGGATTGTCTGCCGTGTTTGGCTCGAACCCGGCCGCCGCGCACTGGCCCGGATCGGTGAGAGAAGAGTCGGGTATGGCCGATCCGGTTTTATCGATGCAGGGTGAGTTGAACCCCGCGTCAGTTATGCCAAAACCAAAATTCTCAAGCAGCCTGGTTTGCTTCAAGTCGATGCCGTACTTTATGTTGTTGTGCCCCTGGGTTGTGGAGATGTCGGCTTTGACGCCCCAATTCAAGAGGTGGCGGGTCTGGCTCTGCGTGGCCGGCGTATCGGCAAAAGGGTCGCGGCTGGCAAAATAATTCACTTGATCCTTGCGGATGTAGGGATTAATGGTCAGCAACGTGTGAGCGCTGAAGGTGTGCTGGTATCCGGGTGCGACGTTCCAGGTCAGAACGCGCTCATGCTGGTCCTGGCCCAGTTGATCGTAGTCGTTTGGTATTTGGAACCAACTGCGTGCCGTGAACAGGTTCAGATGAAGGATATCCTTTCCGGTTGGCTGATAGTCTAGGCGATCGAAGATGGTCTGGTTATTTCCTCTGTCATGGAACGCTGTAAATTCCGGCGCATCCAGAAAGCGCCCGGTGCGCAGTCCGTCGACCGCCAGGAAGTTTCCGAACTTCGTGTTGCCGAATCCAAGCCCGACGCTGCCACCTGTGGTTCCAAAAGAGCCGTAAGTGGCGTCGACGTTTCCAAAAATCTTTCCGGCGCCGAGCCCGGAGCGCGTTGTGATTTGTGCCACCAAACTGCTCTTGTCGCCAAACTCGGCGCTCGGCGTCCCCGTAGTCGCTTCCATGCTTTGGATGGCGCTGGTGGGAAGCTGAGTTGAGTACAACTTGCTCTGCTGGTCGCTAATCGGTTGCCCGTCGATCACGAAGCTGACCTGCGCATGGTCGCCGAGGGGATGAAAAAAGCCGTTCGCGTCTGCAGCAACTCCTCCAGTGCTGTAAACGATGGCCTGGCTCAAGCCCGCTCCTGGATCGGAGGAGGGGAGTTTCAGGATCAGGCTTCGGTCGACATCCACGTGCGCGGATGGATCGGTTTCTACGGTCCCGCCCGTAGCCTCGACCGTGATGGTCGTTTTTTCGCCGGCTACCGCTAGTATCGCGTTCACTTGAATCGGAATCGCATTCCTGACCGACACGTCTTGTGCAAAAACGCCAAATCCTGAAGCAGTCACGTCCAAGTGGTAAGGATTCGGAGGTATGTTCACCAGCCGGAATGAACCGTCTTGCGCCGTAGTAGCGTTCTGGCTGTACCCGGTGATCGCGTTGCTGAGGTGAATCCGCGCTTTGGGCACTGAAGCGCCGGTTTGATCGACTACAGTTCCTTCAATAGTTCCGGCATTGCCGAGCGACTGTGCCGCGGCCGATCCGGTGAGACCGATTGTTGCAATCAAACCGATCGCGGCCTGAATCATGCGATGTCTACGTCTATTCAATTTCATGCGTCTTCCCTTTCCTCAATTCCTGCTAGTAACAAATGGACGGCCGCACGGCATGGTCGGCATGCAACGGCGCTGGCCAGGACCGGCGGAGAGAACAGATGATGAGCGGGAATTAGGCTGGAGGAGCTCGGGAAGAACCTGGCGAATGAGTCAATCGGACAGCGGCTGGAAGCTCGCCCGCAACAGAATGCCATTCGGATGTGGATGGGGACGGGATTGCCACACCCGCGCCTTGTAGCGCCGGCAGATGTCCGCTATGGCAGGCCGGGCAACAGTGCG
Organism: Bryobacteraceae bacterium; assembly: GCA_035632375.1. GTDB lineage: Bacteria > Acidobacteriota > Terriglobia > Bryobacterales > Bryobacteraceae > Palsa-89. The sequence goes on from DASQGY010000065.1 coordinate 7,385, forward strand.
TGTGAGCGCCGGAATGGGAATGATGGTGAAGAACCTCAGCGCCAGGATCCTGGATCAGGACAAAGCAGGCGAGAACGCTCAACGCCAGGAGCAGCCGCCACTTTGATTGGCGGGGGCCTGCGATCCGATCTGGCACGGAATGCGTGCTATACACGGCGATTGTTTGTAGACGCGTCGGAGGCGGTGCTGGTTTCAAGAGACTAGCCCGATCCCCGTGGTGACCCACTCCCCCGCCCGATCCGTGTTATTGTTCAAGTAATGAGACGCAAACTGCCGTCCACCTCCGAACCGGTGATCGACCAGAAGCTTCTGGCCCAAGCCAAGCGCGCGATTGTCGCCGATCAATTTAAGCGCGTGGAGAAGTGTTCGGTATGCGGTGGGGCCTGCGCTCCCAACTCCGAAGAGCAGCTCTGCTGGGTTTGCCGGCGGTTGAAAATCAGCGCGTGGCGCGATTCCGATCAGCAAATCGCTCAGGAGTAGCCAGCGCCTTTTCGTAGAGAAACGCCCCGGCGGCGACATCCTCCACTCCCAACCCAATCGACTTGAAGATGGTCACGCGATTCGGGTCGAAATGTTTCTTGACGTTTTGCAGCTCCACTACGTTGGCCCAGCTATCGGCCAGAATCAGCTCGCCGGCTTCGATCTTGGCCTGTTCGAGCGAATCCACCGCAACCAGTCCCGCGTTGCGCACCAGATCGGCCGGCAGCTCGGTCCGATTCGCAATATTCGATCCCATCGCGTTGACCATGGTTCCCGGTGCGATCCATTCGCTTTCGAGGACCGGGTCTTTGGAATTCGTCGCGGTCACGACGATGTCCGCGCCGCGAACGGCTTGCTCGGGGGTGTCGACGGCCGTGACCGAGTGAGCCTCAGCGAACTTCTTGCGCTTCTCCTCGCTACGGCTCCAGACGCGCACGGTCTCTATACGCCGCACCGCGCGGATGGCATCAAGCTGCGTCGCCGCCTGAAATCCGGAGCCGATGATCGCCAGCGTCTTCGCTTCCGGATTCGCCAGCAGATCGGTTGCATACCCGCTGGCCGCCCCGGTGCGGATCTGACCCAGGTGATTCGCTTCCATCAGCGCGAGCGGCTGCGCGGTCTTCGCGTCATAAAGCATGAAATAGAAATGCGCCCCGTAGCGCGGATTCGTCGAGTAAAACTTGGTTCCGAAATAATTGCCGCAAGCCCCTGCCATGCTGTGCAGCACCGACCCGCTCTCCAGGATGAGACGTCGCCGCGGCTGATTCAGCGCGCGCCCGATCGCCAGCGCCTCAAACGCCATGCGCATCAGCCGGATGGCCTCGGCCATCGGCAACAATTCACGAACATCCGCTTCAGTGAAATAGAACAGAAGAACTCCTGGTGGCACAGTCTTTAGCCTGTGGGAAGCTGATTACTCAAGTTTTAACCGGATCCGGACTCTCCGGATTCAACCCCAGCTCCTGAATCGCCCCCGCTGCCCGCTTCTTGTCGAACTTCCCATCCCGAGCCAGCCTCGACAGCGCGGCCGCCGCAATCGCCTCCGCCCCATTCTCAAAATGCTTCCGAAGCCGCTGCCGATTCTCGCTGCGTCCAAACCCATCGGTCCCCAGCGCGACCAACCGCCCCGGCAGCCACGGGGCAATCTGGTCGGCAACCGCTTTCATGTAGTCGGTCGACGCAACAATCGGCCCCTCGGTGGCGCCGAGCGCCTGCTGAACGTAAGGCTTGCGCTCGGGCTCAACCGGATGCAAGCGATTCCAGCGCTCCACCTCTAGCGCGTCGCGCCGCAGCTCGTTGTAGCTGGTGACGCTCCACACATCGGCCTGTACCTTATATTGGTCCGCCAGAATCTTCTGCGCCCGCAGCGCCTCATTCAAAATCGGGCCACTGCCGAAAAGTTGCACCTGCGGCTTCCCGCCGTCGGCCGCTTTGTAGCGATAAATCCCACGCAGGATGCCTTCCGCCACTCCCTCCGGCATCGGCGGCTGCGCATAATTCTCGTTATAAATGGTCAGGTAATAAAAGCGATCTTCCATTTCCTGATACATGCGACGGATACCGTCCTGAATAATCACCGCGATTTCGAACGCATATGCCGGATCGTAGCTGTGACAAGTCGGAATGGCGCTCGACAATACCAGGCTGTGACCGTCCTGGTGCTGCAAGCCTTCGCCCGCCAGCGTAGTGCGCCCGGCGGTCCCGCCCATCAGGAAGCCTTTGCCGCGCGAATCGGCGAAGGCCCAGATCAGATCGCCGATGCGCTGGAATCCGAACATCGAATAATAAGTGAAGAACGGGATCATCGGCACGCCATAAGTCGCGTACGACATGCCCGCCGCCGTAAACGAGCACATTGAGCCCGCTTCGGTGATGCCCTCTTCCAGAATCTGCCCGTTCACCGCCTCTTTGTAGAACAGGAAATTTTCGCTGTCCACCGGCTTGTAGAGCTGCCCGCGGCTGGCATAAATTCCATACTGCCGGAACAGCGACTCCATGCCGAACGTCCGCGCCTCATCCGGAATAATCGGAACCACGTACTTGCCCAGGCTCTGATCCTTCAACAGCAGCGTCAGCACGCGCACGAAGGCCATCGTGGTGGAGACTTCCCTGCCCCCCGACCCGGCAATCGATTCGGCAAAAAGTTGAAGCGGCGGCGCTTGAATGGCGATCTTCGGCACGTTGCGCGCCGGCAGGCTGCCGCCCATCGCCTCTCGCCGCTGCTGCACGTAGCGCATCTCCGGACTATCGTCAGCCGGCTTGTAGAATGCCGCCGTATGAACCGTTTCTTCGGTAATCGGAATGTTGAAGCGCTTGCGGAAGCGAAGCATCTCTTCTTCGTTCAGCTTCTTCTGCTGATGAGTGACGTTGCGGCCTTCGCCCGCTTCGCCCAACCCGTAACCCTTGATGGTCTTCGCCAGAATCACGGTCGGCCCACCCTTATGTTCCACCGCGCGCTTGTAGGCGTTGTAAACTTTCTGCGGATCGTGACCGCCGCGGCGCAGGTTGCCCACCTCTTCGTCGGACATGTGCTCCACCAGCTTCAACAACTCCGGATATCGTCCGAAGAATTCCGAGCGAACGTACGCACCGCCCTTGGCCTTGAAGTTTTGATACTCGCCGTCCACGCATTCACCCATGCGCTTGATCAGCAGCCCGGTGGTATCGCGCGCCAGCAGTTCGTCCCAAGTGCAGCCCCACAGCACTTTGATGACGTTCCATCCAGCGCCGCGGAACGCCGCTTCGAGTTCGGTGATGATGTGCCCGTTGCCGCGAACCGGCCCGTCCAGCCGCTGCATGTTGCAATTCACCACGAAGATCAGATTGTCGAGCCCTTCGCGCGAGGCCAGCGTAATAGCGCCCAGCGACTCCGGTTCGTCTGTCTCGCCATCGCCGATGAAAGCCCAGATCTTGCGCTCGGTCACCGGAATGATGCCGCGATGTTCGAGATAGCGCATGAAGCGCGCCTGGTAGATCGCGTTGATCGGACCGAGCCCCATCGACACCGTCGGAAATTGCCAAAAGTTCGGCATCAGCCACGGATGCGGATAAGAGGATAGCCCCGGATGCTCGCGCAGTTCGTTGCGGAAATTTTCGAGATGCTTCTCCGTGATGCGCCCTTCGAGAAACGCGCGCGCATACGTACCGGGCGACGCGTGCCCCTGGAAGTAAACGAAGTCGCCAGGCTGGTCGCCGTGCTTGGCGTGAAAGAAATGGTTGTGCCCCACCTCTTGCAGCGTCGCGAGCGACGCATAAGTAGAGATGTGCCCACCGATCCCGGCATCGTGCTTGTTGGCCCGAACCACCATGGCCATCGCGTTCCAGCGGATCAAGCTCTTGATGCGCCGCTCTATCTCGCGATCGCCGGGATACGGCACTTCCTCGTCCACCGGTATCGTATTTATATACGGCGTAGTGAGCTGATGCGGCGTATGCACGCCTTGAACAGTCGCCTGATCGATCAGCCGGCCGAGCAGATAGGAGGCGCGTTCCGGGCCCCCTTCTTCCACGACGGATTCAAGCGATTCCAGCCATTCGGCAGTTTCTTGCGGATTAATGTCCGCGGAGGAGTCGACGTTAGTTCCAAGCATGTCTGTACAGGTTCTCTTTCAACATAACACTGCAACGCTTCGGACTGCGAAGGATCTTTGGCAGTTCGCGTGCCCCGCATTTTCATTCGAGTCATGCATGAAGCTGATCGTGCCATGAAGAAACACTTCCTCAGAGCCGGCCCCGACTACACGCAGCGCACCCGCCGTTGGTTTCAACTCGCGTTTCTCGCGCTCAACGTCTGGATCGGCATTCAGTTCTACCTTTTCGTCCGTTATTACGAAACCGGTGGCGAGATTGGCGTCACCACGCGGCCGCCCGGCATCGAGGGCTGGCTGCCGATCGCGTCCTTGATGAACCTCAAGGTCCTTATATATACCGGCGGCTTCCCGAGCATTCATCCCGCTGGCGTCTTCCTTCTTATCGCCTTCCTATTAATGTCCTGGCTGCTGCGAAAGAGCTTCTGTAGCTGGCTCTGCCCGGTTGGCACGGTATCCGAATACCTGGCGAAAATCGGGCGAAAACTCTTCCGGCGCAGCTTTCTGCCGCCGCGCTGGCTCGATATTCCGCTGCGGTCGCTCAAGTACATATTGATGGCGCTGTTCCTGTATGTTGTTGCAGCCATGTCAGTTGAGCAGATTCGCGCGTTCCTCGGCGGGCCGTACGGGATTGTGGCCGACGTGAAGATGCTGAACTTTTTCCGGACGCTCTCGGCGGCCGGTATCCTGGTGATGGCGTTTCTGGTAGTTTTCTCCTTGTTTATCAATAACTTCTGGTGCCGATATCTGTGCCCGTACGGCGGATTGCTCGGGCTACTGGCGATGGCCGGGCCGCTGCGCATCAAGCGCGACGTAAGTCTATGTATCGATTGCGGAAAGTGCGCTAGGGCGTGCCCGTCTGCGCTGAAAGTGGATCAACTGGTTACGATTTCGTCGGCGGAATGCACCGGGTGCCTGAACTGCGTGGCCTCTTGTCCGGTGGAAAGCTCATTGTATCTATCAGTTGCAGGGCGTAGGCGAGTGCCTTTGTGGGCCATGGCTGGCGGGGTGGCGGTGCTGTTTTTGGGATGCGTGGCAATCGGGCACTGGACCGGGCACTGGCGCACGGATCTGCCGGAAAAGGTTTATTTACAACTAGTTCCGAGGGCCAACGAGTTCGCTCACCCCTAGACTTCCACCAACTGCGGCATCGAAGACGGCTGGTAGGTGCAGCGCGGATCGGCCTCTAAGTAGTTGCCAGTAAAGGCGTAAGCGCGGGCGCGCGAGCCGCCGCAGATTTTGTGGTATTCGCAATAGCTGCACTTGCCGACCTTGGCAGAAGTATCGCGCAAGATCTTGAAAAGGCTGGAGTTGCGGTAGACGTCGACGATGGAGTCGCGGCGAACGTTGCCGGCGGAGATGGGGAGGAAGCCGCTGGGGAAGATTTCGCCCGTATGTGATACAAAAATAAAGCCTCTTCCGTCGCTGATGCCGGCGGTTCGCCAGAGCAGGCGGCCGTTGGGGCCACCGCGGCCGCCGTGCTCGGCCTTCAGACGTTGGGCGATGTATCGCCTGTAATGCATTCCTTCTGTTGTCTTTACGTCGAAGGGCGCCACCTTTGAGATCTCGTAGAGGAACTCAAAGACCTTCTCGTATTCTTCGCCTGTCAGGTCGCCCTCGGCGGTGCTTACGGGCAGAAACAAGCTCCACATTTTCGCCTTAATATCGCCCACTTTTTCGGCGATTTGACCCAGTTTGGAGAGGTTCTGGGGGGTCACGGTGGTTTGGACCTGAGTGTCCAGGCCGATATCGCGGGCGTGTTCGAGGGCGCGAACGGCCGCATCGTAGGTGCCGCTCACCTGGCGAAAGCCATCGTGAGTTGCGGCATCTGGCCCATCGATGCTGATGGCCATGCGCGAAATTCCGCATTTCTGGAACTCGTCTATGGCTTCGTCGGTCAGCAACGGCGTGGCGCTCGGAGTGATATTGGTGCGCAATCCGAGCCCGACGCTATGCCGGGCCAGATCGAAGAGATCGGGGCGTTTGAGCGGGTCGCCTCCGGTAAAAACCATGAGCGGATTGCCGAATTCCTTGATTTCATCGAGGAGGCGGTAGCCTTCCTCGGTGGTGAGCTCGTCCGGGTCGCGGTCCGGTTGCGGGATGTCACGACAGTGGGCGCAGGCCAAATCGCAGGATTTCGTGGCTTCCC
>DASQGY010000066.1:0-4553 GCA_035632375.1 Bryobacteraceae bacterium
TTACGGTTTAACTTAAAGTTTAGAGGTGTAGCGCATGAAGACCGACAAACTGGCGAAGGCGTATCGGGTGGAGGGCGGGAAGCATTTCCGGCTGAAGGACTTCGATCCAGCCGAGACCGGACATTGGCGTTCCAAGGAGCACGCGGAGGAGGCCTTGCAGCAGGGCATTGCGCGCACCGCGGAACTGCAGGATATGCTCTATGCCCAGGATCGCTGGGCGCTGCTCTTGATTTTTCAGGCGATGGATGCGGCCGGAAAAGACGGAATCATCAAGCACGTGATGTCGGGAGTGAATCCGCAGGGATGCCAGGTGTTTTCGTTCAAGGCACCGTCCGATCTGGAACTGCAGCACGATTTTTTGTGGCGCACGACGCGTTGTTTGCCGGAGCGCGGGCACATCGGTATCTTCAACCGGTCGTATTACGAAGAAGTGCTGGTAGTGCGTGTGCATCCGGGGATTCTTGAGGGCCAGAAGACGCCGCCGGTTCTGTGCGGCAAGAACATCTGGGAAGAACGGTTTGAAGATATCCGCTGTTTTGAGCGGCATATGGCGCGCAGCGGGACGGTGATCCGCAAATTCTTTCTCAACGTCTCGAAGAAAGAGCAGAAGCGGCGGTTCCTGGCGCGACTGGAAGAGCCAGAGAAGAACTGGAAATTCTCGGCGGCCGATATTCGCGAGAGGCAGTGCTGGGATGACTATCAGAAGGCTTACCAGGACATGATCGCGAACACGGCTACGGAGCATGCGCCCTGGCACGTTGTGCCGGCGGATAACAAGTGGTTTACGCGAATCGTGGTGTCGTCGGTGATCGTGGAGACGCTGGAGTCGCTGGATCTGGCCTATCCCAAAGTCGATGAGGCGAAGCGAAAGGAACTTGCCGCCGCAAAAGCTGGTCTTCTGAAAAAGAAGGCGTGAGCCCGGCGTCGAGTGTCAGGTGGCATTCCTGACAGCCGGACCGGTGAGCGCAACGGCTTTGCAGTCAGGCTTGGCGCGGTATTACCATAGCTGAACTGTCCATTTCTTCCCCCGGAGATAATCTCAAACATGTTCGGCCCACGCCTTTGCAGGAACGCGTCACTCGGCGCGTGGTTCGCACTCGCGGCCACGCTTTCTCTGTCCTCGGTCTCAGCGACAATCGCTCAGACGAAACCGAAACCGAAGCCGACTAAGGCGGACGCGCAGGCGCAGCCTGCTCCGGCCGCAGCCTCGACCACGGCCGATTCGGAAGCTTCCGAATCAACCAAGGAAGACAATGTATTCGCCGGAATGCGCTATCGGCTGATCGGGCCCTTCCGGGGCGGGCGCTCGCTGACGGCGGCAGGCGTTCCCGGCGATCCTACGACCTACTATTTCGGCTCGACCGGCGGCGGAGTGTGGAAGTCGACCGATGGTGCGATGACCTGGGCGTCCGTGTTTGATAAGGAAGGGACGTCGTCGATCGGGAGCATTGCCGTCGCGAACTCGAACCACAACGTGCTGTACGCGGGGACGGGCGAGGCGTGCATTCGCGGCAACATCTCGCACGGCGACGGTGTGTACAAGTCGCTCGATGGCGGCAAGACGTGGAAGAACGTCGGACTCCGCGATTCGCGCGCCATCGGCAAAGTAATTGTCAATCCTACAAATCCGGACATTGCGTTCGTGGCGGCACTTGGTCATCCGTACGGCCCGAACCCCGAGCGCGGCATTTTCCGCACGACCGACGGTGGCAAGAGCTGGGAAAAGGTTCTTTATAAAGACGAGAACACCGGCGGGATCGACGTGGCGTTTGACCCGCACAACCCGAACATTCTTTTCGGGGCGCTGTGGCAGGCGCGGCGCACGTCGTGGAGCATGTCGAGCGGCGGGCCGGGCAGCGGCCTCTATCGTTCCAACGATGGCGGTACGACTTGGAAGCATCTCGAAGAACATGGCCTGCCCAAGGGACCATACGGCAAGATCGGCGTCGCCGTAGCTGCGAATTCCGATCGCGTGTATGCGCTGATCGAAGCGCACAATCCGGATGGCGGGCTGTATCGATCCGATGATGACGGCGAGTCCTGGCAGCTGGTGAATCCGAGCCACAGCCTGTGGCAGCGGCCGTGGTACTACATGCACGTGATCGCGGACCCGCGCGACGAGAACGTTCTCTACATCATGGATGTCGATGCCTACAAGTCGACCGATGGCGGACATCTGTTCAACAAAGTGCATGTACCGCACGGTGACAATCACGGGCTGTGGATCGATCCCATGAATTCGCGGCGCATGATCGCTTCCAATGACGGTGGAGTTAGCGTGACGCTGGACGGCGGCAAGAACTGGACGCGACAGGACAACCAGCCGACGGCGCAGTTCTACCACGTCATCACCGATTCGGCGAGCCCTTATCGCGTGTACGGTCCGCAGCAGGACAGCGGAACGGTGGCGATCGCCAGCCGCAGCGATGATGGATCGATTGACAAGAGCGACTGGTATGACGTGGGCGGCGGCGAGGCGGGATACATTGCGCCGTATACGCCGGATCCCAACATCGTCTACGCGGCGGATTATCAGGGCAACATCACGAGGTACGACCGGCACACTGGGCAGATCAAAGCGATCACCGAACAGCCGGAACTCTCCGACGCGCACGGCGCGGCGAATCTGGAACATCGCTTCCAGTGGACCGCTCCGGTCATGATCTCGGGGCATGACCCGAACACGCTGTACCACGCGGGCGAAGTCCTGTTTAAGACGACCGATGGTGGGGTGCACTGGACCGCGATCAGTCCCGATCTCACGCGCAATGACAAGAGCAAGCAAAAAGTATCGGGAGGCGACATCACGCTCGACGACTCGGGCACGGAGTATTACGACACGATTTTCGCGCTCGCCGAATCGCCGCTGAAGAAGGGATTGCTGTGGGTGGGGACCGATGATGGCCTGATTCAGCTCACCCAGGATGAAGGTAAGACCTGGGCTAACATCACTCCGAAAGACATGCCGGAGTGGAGCCGCATCAGCCAGATCGATGCGTCGCCGCACGATGCCGGCACTGCCTACGTGGCGGTCGATCGGCATCAGTTCGACGACCTGAAGCCGTATATCTACAAGACCACCGATTATGGCAAGACCTGGACGAAACTGGGGCAGGGGATTCCGGAGACAACCTTCGTGCGCGCGGTTCGGGAAGATCCCAAGAAGAAAGGACTGCTCTATGCGGGAACGGAGCAGGGCGTTTTCGTTTCGTTCAACGACGGTGCGAACTGGCGTCCGCTGAAGTTGAATCTGCCGACCGTGCCGGTACACGATCTGGTCGTGAAAGACAACGATCTGGTGCTGGCGACGCACGGGCGCAGCTTCTGGGTTCTCGACGATCTGAGCCCACTTCGGCAGTACAGCGACGAAGTTGCGAAGAAGGATGTGTTCCTGTACACACCGGCGACTGCTTATCGCATTCAGGCCGGAGCCAGCGCCGAACGGCATCCGTCGAAGCGGACGGGCCAGAACCCTCCGGCCGGGGCCGTTGTTTATTACTTCCTCAAGGACGTTCCGAAAAGCGATGCGGAGACAAAGCTTGAGATTCTGGATGCCTCGGGCAAGGTCATTCGCAAATTCTCGAGCATGGAGTTAACAACGCTGGAAGAGCCGCTCGATCCAGACGACAAGAAGCCGGAGAAGCAGATTAAGCCGGAGGGCGGTCTGAACCGGTTTGTCTGGGATCTGCGCTACGACGATGCACGCCACGTCCCGGGCTACTATTTGTGGGAGTACGGAGCGGGTGCGAGGGGGCCGGTGGCGGTTCCGGGGCACTATCAGGTTCGCCTCACGGCTGGCGGCCAAACGCAGACGGCGGATTTTGATCTGAAACTCGATCCACGGGTGAACGTGAGCCAGGCGGATCTGGAGCAACAACTGAAACTGTTGTTGGACACGCGCGACGAATTGAGCCGCGTCTACGATACGGTCAACCAGATCCAGGACGTCCGTTCTCAGCTGGCCGGACTGAAGCGGCGGCTGCCGGAGAACGCCAGTTCGAAAACAATCGCTACGGCGGCGGATGATCTGGAGAAAAAGCTGGTGGCTGTGCGCGAGGAACTCGTCAACCTGACGATCGACGCGAACGAAGACTCGCTGGCATATCCGCCACAGTTGGATGCCAAGCTGGCGTATCTTGCGATGGACGTAGGCACTGCGGATTCGGCGCCGACCGAAGCGGAGCAGAAGCAGTTCGCCAAGCTGAAGCGGCAGAGCGGGGAATTGCTGGCCCGCTGGGATGATTTGCAGCGCCGAGATCTGGCGGCGCTGCAGAAATTGACGGCAGAGGGCAGCCTGTCGACGGTGGTTGTGCCGCCGGCGGGACGGGCGACGGATGAATTCGTCCCGGCCCACTGAACTCCTACCTATTATCCGCCGACTGCGAGAGTGCCTTCCCTCGCAGTCGGCGGTCCCGTCAGGACTTAGACTTTCAAGTTACTTCTATTACTTCTGTGCCACCTCAATGGCACGGTTGTGCCTTGTCCGCGTGGTGGCCCGTTGCTATCTTGCCGATAGAGTCTGATGTTGGTTCCTCCCCTGAAGGGTCAAACCA
>DASQGY010000067.1:0-10001 GCA_035632375.1 Bryobacteraceae bacterium
ATTATAGCCGGGCAGTTGCATGGCGGCGACCCAATCCAGGAAATCGTTCAAGGACCAAAAGCGGAGGGGCTCGGCCTGATAGTAGAGCCACTGAATCGGGTTACGGCCCAGCAAGAGGCGTAAGCGATGCGGCCAAAAGGCAATGTTCGGAAATGAAATAATAAGCCGCGATCGCGTGAGGCTCCAGGCCGTACGCAGGAAATCTTCCGAATTGGGAACATGTTCGATGACTTCGCTCATCACAACGATGTCGAATTGCTTATCCGGCGGATCTTCCGCGGCCAGTTCGAAGAGGGTAACGCGGCGAGCGTTGAGTCCCAGATTGCGGCAGGCATCGACGGCCGGATCGGCGATATCGATACCGCACTCCCGCACGGTCTTTTGCGATTTCAGATAAGACAGGAACCCGCCATCACCGCAGCCGATATCGAGCACGGTGGCGCCTTCAGGGATCAGATCGCTCATCAAGGGAAAGCGCGGCTGAACGGCGACGAACTTCCGTTTGCGCCAGTATTCGTCATAGTCGACATCTTTTGGCGCAAAGACCGGACGCGCCCAGGCAGTGCACATTTCGTAGTAAATCTCGCGTCCGAACGATCCCACGAGCTTTCCGACGAGTCGCCTGGCACTCATTCTCGCCCTGTCACAGGATCGTTGCCGCGGGGAATGACTTCACGGGTCCTCTGCACCCGCGAGTATAGCAGAGCACGCCGGAAGCGCCGAAGGAAGTGAATCGGCCGCTTCCGAGTACATTTACCGGGTAGCGTGCATGCGGAGCTAGATGGTAGCCCACTCGCCTTGGATTCTGGTGGTGCTTCGAAGCTGACGGAGAAATCCCTCGGGATCGGCCAGCAGCGCTGTGCGGACGGAATCGAACTTCGGGCGAACCACGTTCTTTTCGACGGCGCCGCGGAGGCTTTCTTTCACGAAGGCCGGCGCTATTGTTTTAGCCAGCGGCAGGCATCGGCCAAGCATTTGCGCCACGCGGATCTGACGTCCGCTGGCTTTATGATCAGCGTGGTTCCGGACAGCGCCGCCGAGATGAAACACCAGCCCACCGAACAAAGACCCGAGGTGATAGGAGTCTTCGGCTTCGGCAGCGCGCGGTATCGCTAACCAATGGAGCCGCTCCGACCAGATCTTGAAGCCGTAGCCGACTCCCGAGTCCGGAACATTGGCGAAGGCGGCTTGGTATCGCTGATATTCGGCGGAAGCCATAACCTCGGGCGATAAGAGCATGGTGGGACGGTGCCGGAGATAAAACTCGCGCGTGAACATCATGAAATCGGTCGAGGGCTTGCGATGGAATTTTGGGTCTCTGAGGCTGCCGGCGAGGACGCACCGTTCGTTCAATTTGGACGCGACCGCGAAGGCCCATCCGCGCGTCACCGGGAATGAATCGACGTGGAGCGTGCAGACGTGGGTGGCGCCGTCGTCAATTGCTTTCTCGATCAGGCGATCGAGGTAATAGGCATGCTCCTGGGAGTAGCGGAGGCTGGTGCCGGGAACGTCGCAGATCCGGATGTGAGGAAATTGTTCGATCCTGGCTCGAAACCTGGGCAGAAGGCGATTCGCCGAAGCATAGGTACAGTGGGGCGCCTGAGTGCACTTCTCGATCTGTGAGAGATGCAGATCGAGCAGAGCCTCGTCTTCTTCGGCGACCAGGTAGACCACGACGATTCCGAGCTTCATACAGTAACCGCCGGGGCTTTCATGGCGAGATCGTAGAGCTCGAAATCGAGGCGCCCGGCCGGAATTTCGATATCGTTCAGGCGAATGGCCGCATCGCGAGCGATGTCGCGCCGCAGGACCACTTGTTCGGTGAGGCAAACCGGCAGGCCGTCCTGCTGGGGACTGCAGTTCTCAATCAAACCGTAGCAGGTGTAACCACCGAGACCATCGAGGGACTCGCCGGCGCGGAGGTCGCGTTTGGCGTATGCGTACACATTGGTGCGAAATCCGCACGCGGGTTCGAGCAGCGAATTGCCATCGAGAGCGGCGTCGACAATGCATTCGACCGCTTCTACGTGGCAGAGGTGGTAAGGCCGGTAGAAAAGGAAGAACGGGCCGGAGCCCATCTTGTAGTACGCCATGAGCCTTTGCTGAAAGAGATTGTCGCAATGACCGACGGCGAAGACACCGCCGCCGGGATTGGCGCCGAGAATGTAATCGACACAAGGCTCGCGTCCGGCCCAGAGCCGTTCGAAATCGAAAAGCTGGAAGACATCATGGACATCACGCGCGGCGGGACCCTGCATGCCGGCGATGGAAGCGCGCAAGCCTAGCGCGTTGGCGAGGAGCGACATCTCAATGCACAGCTTGGTTCCATCGGTGTACGCCGTCGCCATCTTGTAGTCCAACTGGCGCGCGTCGGCTTCGGGAATGATTTTTGTGGGATTGGAGTAGCGATCCAGGAAGCCCTTGATATTCCCGGCCATCACCAGCTCAAAGCCCCAGATCTCCATGTCGTTCACCAGCCGGCGGATGACACCATGCTGGTCGCCATCGCAACTGGTGTAAACCGCTCCACGCTCGTGCGCGAGACGCATCAGATAGGGGCCGAAGATCAAGTCGGCCTCCGCGTTCATCATGACCAGGTGCTTTCCGGTTTCCAGCGCAGTGACGGAAAACCGGCCGGCCTCGGCGATGGCATTGGATGCTTCGATCAGGACGGAAGGGCCTTCGCAAGCGGCCACGAGATCACCGTCTTCGGCGATTGCTGTGAAGCCTTGGCGAATGGCATCATTCGCCTCATCAACCGAGCGCACGAGTTTATAAGGGAGGCCGGCCATTTCGGCGGACTCAATGGCCCGTTGCGGCACAACGTCGGCCAAAGCGACGCAATGTATGCCAGGCGTGATCCCGCACTGATATAGGAGCCCGCGTCCCATGACACCGGTGCCCACAAGGCCGATTCGGATGGGTTCGTGCAACCGCGAAAGCCGGCTCAGAACCGGAGAATAGTAGCTGGATTTCAACGGCTGGCACACCTCTTGGCTAATGACGGCTTTCGCTCAGAGCCGTCTTGAGTCACGTTCACACACAGAAATCGTGCGGGAAAAAGAAGCAACGCTCTTCTATCACGGTAACACTACACCTGGGCCGAAGTTTCGTTGCCCGGCGAAATCGATGCTGTCGCGGTTCGGTCTCCGAAACTTACGCCGGAGGCCGCGAACCACGCGCCTCTACTCCGTTGCCGCCATATTCGCACCAGATGTGCTCCAGCTCCAGTTTTTCGAGCATGCTGCGGATTTGATCGCGCGAACGAAAGTGTTTGTACCAATCGGTGAGCGTGTCGTGGGTGTCCAACAACGCCCACTCGTACTGGATCTGGTCGTTGAGCTCGGGAAACATGGCGTAATAGCACATCACCGGTGACAGGCGATGCAAAAGCATGCTGGACAGACGCCGTCCGCGAACGGCTTTATGCAGGGGCAGGAAGAGCTTCACGAGCGATTCAGTGGCCTTGAGAGCGCTCCCGGGTTGCAGGCGTTTCAGAATCGCATGCAAGGGCGCGGCGGTGCGAGTGTACCATCCGAATCCGTCCGTGTAGTGGTCGATGACGAGAGTTCCTCCGGGGGCTACCTGACGGCTGAGGGCCTCGACCGTGCGTTCCGGACTGGGCGTGTGCTGAATCACGCCGAGGCAGACCACCACATCGAACTGCGCCGGGGCGAAAGGCAACAGAGTGATATCGGCCTGGCCGCAGCGGTGGCGCTCGCTTTGAGGAAAGGTGAGCGCATTGGCCTCGATGGCGTTGCTGAGGTCGATGGAGGTGACGCGCGCTCCGCGTTCGAGCAGAATCTCCGTGAAGCGCCCGGCCCCACAGCCGCACTCGAGAATCGTCTTGCCGGACAACGATTCCCATAGCTGTTCGCCCAGGCAACGCCGTGCCCGGTCGCGAGTGATCGGTCGCCCGGTATAGGAATCCAACTGTGTCAACCGGTAACGATTCCACTGAGCTCCGAAGTGGTCGGCATAATTCGATTGGCTTACGAATCGCGGAATTCCTTTGATGATCGGGTAGACGTGTCCCGCCGCGCAGGATAACTGATTCGACTGCTGTTCGAGCGGTTGCTGGTCGCTAGGGCAGATCCATTCGGGCCAACCGCGCATTCGCTTACTGCACCGCCAGGATCTCAGGATCGCTATGCCGGATAACCAGCCCTTGGCGATTCAAGTAATCGACGCGGTACAAATGTTCGCCCTGCCGCCGATCGACCGTCACCTGGCAGGGAGAAGTCGCACAGTTGTAGACCTGCCTGGCACCGGACGGCGCTGTGACCGTAATTCGCGCACTGGCTGCGCCATCCGTTGTTCCCAGCTTGAAACTGATCAAGCTTTGCGACTGAAGGGCGGACTGCGCTCCGCCGACGCGAACGGCAGGCCACTGGTGAGCCATGCCGATGCCGAACAAAAAACCGAGCCACTTATAACTCCAAATCGAATCGGTTTCCAGCGCGCTGAGGTAGACGTCGTCATGATAGGGCCCGCCGAGCTTGCCCCATTGCGCGCCGTAGAATTCGTCGCCGAAAGCTTTATTCTGATCGGTCGGGTTAGCTTCATAAGCGACGCGCATGGCGTTTTGCGCCTCTCCATTGAGGAAGCGCGCTTTCTCACGATCGGAAGCAGAGGTGGAATAAGTGCAGCCCAACCGGGGATTCTCGTTCGGTTCGCACCCGGCCCATTCCCGAGCGTAGTGCAAGCCTCCGGTGGGAGGATCGAACCCGGTGGTCATAACCCAATTCGCCGTGTTGGCGGCTAACGTCGCGTAGTCGGTTGCCGTCTGGCCGTCGGCGGCTAAAGAAGCCCATTTCATCGCCATGGTCTTGATACCGTCAAAGAACGGTTGAATTCCGTAGCCGAGCTCCTGGTAACGATAAACGCCATACGTGCCCGTCGGACCAGCCCAGGGGCGATCCAAAGTAACGGTCGTAGCATTGGACCATTTGCAGGCGTAGAGGGTGTTCATTATTTGATGATCGGCGTCGTTGAACGTTCCGGCAGCGAACGACATCCAGTAAACGTCGCTCTCGATCTGATAGGAGTAGCTTCCCGTGTCGCCATCGTACGCCGATGCCAGAGTGATGCTGGTGGGGGAATTGAGACTATATTGCGAGTAGAAAAGATAGGGTTGCCCCTGACGCTGGCCCATGATGATGATCTTCGCGTCGGCGATGAAATTAGTCCCAACGGCGATTTGCAGGCCATTCGTTACGGTAATGGTCCCGCTGGCGGTAACCGGGCACATCGACGGCGAAATGTTGGTTCCGGTAACGGTGGCGCTACCGTTCGTCAATTGATAGCTTCCGCTGCCGGACCAGTATGCGGCCGGGAACTCGCTGTTGGGACCCTTGCACTTGTTGTCGCGGGCAAAGGTGGCGGGGAGCTGAGCTTTCCAAAAAGAGCGTTGATCCGGATCGGTCGGGCTGCCTGTGTCCACCGGGTCGAACAAAGCAGCGAGTGCGATCCACGACAAATTATAGGCGGTCTCCCGAAGATCGCCATCACAGGAGGGAAGGATGGCGCCGACGTAAGGTCCGGTAATGGCGCTGTTCGCCAGGCGGCGCAGCGCGTACCAGTTGCCCACCCGGCCATCCAGGACTGCTCCGGCGACCATCCCGGTGGCGCCAACGCGGCGAGGCGGGGCGCCGATCCAGCCTTCATCGAAGTCCGGTGAAGTAGGCCAATAATCGCCGATCGCGCGCGCGTTGTTCAGGAAGAGGATATTTCCGGAACGGAAATATCCCGCGTACTCCGCCAGCACTTCATCGTAATAGTTGGGACCAAAGTCCGTGAACCACGGCGTTTCCGAATAACTGTAGGGCTGATTGCTTTGGTCTCCGACAATGTTGGCGAAGATATCCCCGAGGTACATTCGGGTGTCGCTTTCGCAATCTGAAATGGTCGAAGTTTGCCGGCCCGTAGACCCATCGGGGCGCAGCCAGGAGCGAACAATCTGACGCACCGGGTTCAGTACGGCATAGCTGAGGCCGGTTCCCGCATCAGCGTCGTTCGGCCAGGAGCGGCTGAGCACGATGGTAGCGGCGCCGCTCACGGTCTTCACCGTGGCGAAGAAGACGAAGGACGTGCCTCCGGCGTGTGTTCCTTGAATGCGAACGCGATAGCCTTCCAAAGTGTTATTCCAGGAAGTGCCGGAGCCGCTGAGCGTCGTGCTGCCCGGAGCGACGCTCACCGTGCCGTTGGCATACACGATCTTGCCCGGCTCGCCTACACCGGCGGGGCAAAAGTCGGTCAGGAATGTGGTCGCTGTTCCGATCGTTTGCACCTGCCGAACTGTCGACCCGGCGGCCCAGTTTTGAGCTGAGGGGACGCGTTCGTAGGTTGACGCCCGCCAGCCGCGGCCGTCATAGCACACGTTGAGCGTGTTGCCGTTGACGGAACAGATACGGACCTCCTCAATGGGCGACCATTGACTCGGAGTGTGAATCATGAGCACCACGGGCAGATTGGAAAAATCGAGTTTGGTGGCGTCCGCGACGTTGATCGCGGTGTCGGTCGAACTCACCGGATTTGCCAAAGTCGTTTGCGCGACCTGAGAAGCGCCGCCGGGAGTGTAGTTCACTGTTCCGGCCAGATTGTTGATCCATGTTGGCGGACTGAGCGCGTTCAGAGCCGCCTGTCGAACCGTGGCGGAGCGCAGCGTCATCTGATCCTCCCACGGCCACGGATTCTTGCCGAAAGCGATCATGGGACCGAAGATTATATCGGCTGCCGGGTCGGCTTGAATCACCACGCCGTTATTGTCCATGGCCACGGCGCCGACATCTAAGTCTCTGGTAGCGATCTTGCCGGCAACGTCCGTCACCTGGAGCCGAAAGCGATAGCTGCCAAAGATCAGACCGCGGATCACCGGTTTGGCGATTCGCTGGCTGGACCATCGCACGGTGGAAGGACCGGATATCTGCTGCCACAAATAAGACACATTGCTACTTTGATCGGCTAATGAAAAGCTGCTGGTGCCATCGAGCACAGCCGGGAAACCGGCCCGTAGAGATATCCAGTCGGACCAGGAGGGTGCGCCGCCGGTCTTCAAATAAGCGATGGGAATCTGGTTGGGAGTCGCTTGAAATGCAGGAGAAGACATTGAAACGTTGTGGCCGTTACCGGAGGAGTCATTGAGCGAGCCGTCGAATTTCAGTTCCGTTATGTTGCCCGGGTCCGCGGTCACGGGCGGGCGGCTGCCATCGGGCAGGATGGAGTCGAATATGCGGAAGAAGGCGATCTTCGCCGAAGTGTAGGCACTACCGAAGGAACCACCGTTATACGGCCAGGTCTGCAAGCTGGAAATGGGCACCACACTTTGCTGGTAGCCGCTTCCGTCATAGTTCCAGAGCTCGCAGACGAAGCGCATGTTTACCGGATCGCGCTGCACCCGAACCAGAATGTTGGTCAGAGTGCCTAACGAAAGATCGCATACCGACGGCGCGACATCGCGTTTATCGAAGATGCGCAGGATGCCCGTCTGCAAGAGAGCCGAAGCCGCGCCAATCCCATTGAAATCCCAAACGGTAGCATCGTTCGTGTTAATGGTCGGGGGCGTCCAATCGTGAAGCTGGAATTCCACTCGCCAGGCCTGTTGTTGCGGTTGATTCGGATCGGTCACTGCAGCGGTGACCCCCGGAGTGAGCACGAGAGACTGGCCGCAAAACGCGGGAGTGGATGCGCACACTAGCAAAGCAATGAGCGTGGGAAAAGGTGTGCAGAATCTCATCTCATGCCCCTTAATACAGAACGCGCCACGCATACGCGTTGCTGGAGTCCTTAGCGCAAACCGCGAACTCATCTTTGACTCCGGCGGCGGCAAACACTTGCCAAACCCGTCCGCGATGCGCCGCGTCGCAGGACGGGCGCGCAGCCGAGGATCCGGTCAACATCGAGGGCGGCGCCATCAGGCGGAAAACCGTGCCATCGAACCAGATCGAATACTGCCAGCCTCCGGCGATGTCGCCGGCCAAAGGATCCGTAATGCCATCCGCCAGCTTGACGGGAACGGCTCCTAAGGCGTCAATGTTCAGAGTAGTCGCGCCGCCCGCGTCGCTGACATCTGGATTCCAGTCCAGGACCATATTCCGCTGGTAAGCAGTCAGGGTCGGACTCATCGAGCAGATGTATGCCGATGCGGACGCGCTGGTTGATTTGCAGGTCAGCACCTGACCCATTTGAAGTGTGTTCTGGGACAGAAGAATCGATGTATCCGCGCTCTGCTGGATGTTGATCGCTGTACCGGAATCGGTGACCGCGTTCAAGATGCCCAGCCCCGGAATGAAATTCTCCATGGCGCGCGAGCCGACCAGCGTCCCGTTGTTCTCTACACTCAGCGAACTTCCACCACCTCCGCCGCCGGTGGCGACGGTTTGCGCTGACCACGAACTGCCGTCCCAGATGAGGGCCTGCCCCACCTGCGGCGTCGCAGACGAGACCGGACGGCTTTGAATTCGCTGCACCACGGTTGAACTCGCTGAACCGGAGACATCTCCGGCCAACGTGAGCAGTCCGGAGCCACCACCCTGAAGCGCCCAGGTGTTGGCAGAAACGCACGCGTAGAGATTCGAGCCGACCGGAGCCGAGGTCAGAAAGAACAATTCATGGGGAGTGCAGGACGCCGGAAGCGGCGTACTCGCCCGTACCGGTTTGGTATACGTGGCGCCTTCAAAATCGATTCCTTTGGATTGGTTCTTCAGATCGACCAGCGTCTGAGCGGACAGACCTCCCGCTACCAGACTAAAAACAACCATCACTTCAGCATATCGTAGCCTTGTCATGAATAGCCTTTCGCACACGACTATTCACTACGGCTGCGGGCAATCGATCAGTTCCGCAATCCCGCTCCTCGGCGCTAATTGCCTGGTTTCATTCGAGTTAAGGCCTGCCGCAGATTTATTTTCGTCGCTTGTGACCGGGTTTTCGGCTACGGCGATGCTAGCGGTGCGTCCGGCGATTTGCGGAGTTCCAGAAAGAAGCGGACGTATCGCATCACCTGGTCCCGGAAGAACCCGAAAAGAATGGCCGCATACACCACGCCACCTGCGGCGACTTCCAACGAGACCCGTAGGTAGGGGCTCCACTGATGCCCCAGGGACCACATTCTCAACGCCAGGACTGCGCCAACCATCGCCGCGGACGAGATCAGCGGCGGCCAGAGGACCTTCACGTACTGCCAGAGAGTGCAATGGGTAGCACGAAAGACCTTGATCACTGCCGGGAGGATGGTTATCGGCGACAGAATGAACCACATCGAGGCCACGGCGCCAAGTCCCCACCGCGAGGCAAAATAAAAAGCCGGCGGCATAGCCAGGAAGTTAATGATGGCAACGATCAGACTGAATCGCGCGAAACGCAACGAGACCAGCACCTGCGACACCAGCGAACTCAATGTCCGAACCGCCATGAACACGGCCAGCCATTGCAACGGCAGCACAGCCGCCTGCCATTTCGGGCCCAGCAACACATAGACCGCCTCAGGCGCAACGACCGCCAATCCAAACACGAGAGGGAAGATCACCAGGGCAAGCACTTCGCTGATTACCAAGAGATAACGCCGTGTAAGATCCCGATCGTCCTGGATCTTCGCAAACAGAGGACCGGTAACGCGCATGATCAGCGTTCCGACCTTCTCCGCGGGCGCGCTGGCCAGGCTCATGGCCAAGCGGTAGTTGCCGAGCTGCGACTGGCCCATGGTCCGTCCGATCACCACGCCGTCGGATTGCATGTTGATGGCCCACGCCAGCCGGGAGAGCGCGATGGCAACTCCAAATCGCAGCGGCTTGGCAACGTCATTCCAGCGGGGCCAAGCCAGAGCGACGGGGTAGCGCCAGACAGCCTGGATTGTGCCCACGCCGCGTCCGGCGAGCGTTCCGGCGATGAGCGACCAATAACCGTATCCCGCCAACGCGCACGACACGGTGACCACAGCCTGGACCAGGGATTGGACCGCCTCAATCACGGAAAGCTGGCGGTATTCCATGGCGCGCTGCATC
>DASQGY010000068.1:0-1532 GCA_035632375.1 Bryobacteraceae bacterium
CGTGCGGACCAGGGGGTCCGCCCCACGTTTCCTGCCGCCTGCATCCTGCTGCCTGTCTTGTGCATGTTATGCATACCCGCCTTCGCCGAGCCAGCCGACTGGATCTACACCGCACGCTACGTCGTAACCATGGACGCGCAACATCGCCTAATCGAAGACGGCGCCATAGCGATCCGCGGCGAGCGCATCGTCGCCGTCGGCCCCCGCGCCGATATCGAAAAGCAATTTCAGCCGCGCCGCCGCCTGAATCGCCCCGACGCGCTCATCATGCCCGGCCTGATCAACACCCACGCGCATGCCGCCATGTCGCTGCTGCGCGGTATCGCCGACGATCTCCATCTCCAGGAATGGCTCGAAAAGTATATCTTCCCGGCCGAAGCCAAAAATGTGACGCCGGATTTCGTCTTGTGGGGCACCCGCCTGGCGTGTCTCGAAATGATGCTCTCCGGCACCACCACCTACGTGGACATGTATTATTTCGAGGACCAGGTAGCCAAGGCCACCAAAGAAGCCGGAATACGCGGCGTCCTGGGCGAGACCATCCTCAAGTTCAAGTCGCCCGATTCGGCCACGCCGCAGGATGCGCTGCAATACACCGAGAAGTTTATCCAGCAGTACCAGAACGATCCGCTGATCGTGCCCGCGCCGGCGCCTCACGCAATTTACACCAACGACGACCTTACGCTGCGGCTCGCCCGGAAGCTGGCAAACAAATATAAGGTTCCGCTTCTAATCCACCTCTCCGAAACCAAGCGCGAGAATGACGATGCGCGCAAGGCTCGCGGAATGACGCCGACGGCGCTGCTGGACATTCTAGGTGTGCTCGATGGCCCGACCATAGCGGCCCACGGAATCTGGCTGGACGACCGTGACATGAGCATCTTGAAAGCGCACGGCACGGGAATCGCGCACTGCCCTTCGAGCAACATGAAACTGGCCAGCGGCGTCGCGCCAGTGGTAAAGTTGCTCGCGCTGGGCATCCCCACCGGACTTGGCACCGATGGCCCAGCCGGCAGCAATAACGATTTCGATCTCATGGAAGAGATGAATCTCGCGGCGAATTTGCAAAAGGTAACCACCGGCGATCCGACGGTGCTCAACGCCGAGCAGGCCATCGCCATGGCGACCATTCTAGGGGCGCGCGTGGCCGGGCTCGACAAAGAGATCGGTTCGCTGGAAGCCGGAAAGCGCGCCGACCTGATCACGCTGCGCCTGGACCGGCCACATGCTGTGCCGCTCTATAACGTGTATTCGCAAATTGTGTACGCGCTGAAGGGATCGGACGTGCAGGACGTGATGGTGAACGGGAAGCCAATTGTTACCGCAGGCAGAAGTGTGACGTTGGATCCCATTCCGATCATGAACAAGGCAGTCGAATACCGTAACAAAGTGGTCGCATCCCTGAAGCAGGATCGGAAATTCTAACGCCACAGCTTGTGTTTCTCGCAGTCCGGCATGGCCAGTGACACGCATCGCCCAACTCTATTTCCTTCCCCCACAACAAACTCCCGAATTCCACCCCTGGTTCCCTT
>DASQGY010000069.1:0-3242 GCA_035632375.1 Bryobacteraceae bacterium
ATAAGAATTGGGCACAACATTTTAGCTCACCATTAACCTGCAGGTTCGTATCCCAAGAGTGCAATTAGCGTTCGACGGGTAGTGGCAGCTTGGCGCAACAATGGTAGATCGCGGCGATGAAGTTCTCGGCCGTCCGAAATCCAAACGAACGATGGCTGATGGATTTGATCTTGTTGTTCATGCCTTCGACGGCGCCGTTTGAGACGCGGTGCTTGGTCCAGGGAAGGATGCCGTCGAGATGGCTCCGCAGCGTCTGCGCGAATTTCTTGAAAGGCTCCAGTTTTGATCGCATGGCTGAGCTGATCCACTTGGTCAGGTGTTGCTTGGCGCGCCACGGCTGTTTGTAATTCCAGAACAACTGGAAGGCTTCCTTTAAATACCAGGCGCGCACCAGCGGCGTGTTCCACTGGATCAACGTGGAGAGTCGCTCCTTCTGGTTGCCGGTGAGATTCCAGGGATTCTTCAACAGTAGCCAGCGCGTTCCCTTGAACGTCGTTCTCTCCTTCGAAGTGAGACGGCGCCATAGGTCGCGGCGAACCGCATCCACCGCCTCATTGAGATGTTTGACTATATGAAACCGGTCAAACAGGATCTGCGCGTTCGGCGCATGTTCCCGAACCAGGTTGGCATATGCCGCCCACATATCCATGCACACCACTTGTAGCGTTTGGCAACGCCGTCGCCCCATTTCCTCGGTGAAAAACGGCCTCACCGCCTCTTCGGTCCGTTCGTCGCCGACCCACAGCAATACCCGGCGCTCCAGATCGTAGACCACCGTGAGATATACCTGTCCCTTACGCCGGCTCACCTCGTCGATTCCGATCACATGCACCGGCGGCCGCTTCCGGTGACGAAGACCGTATTGCACGGCCCGTTTCACAATCGTGGCCACGCTTTTCCAGTTCAGCCCGTACTGGCGCGCCGTCCCTTGCCAACTCAACTCGCGTGCCAGTCTGGCAACGGCATTGGATAGAGCCGTGGTGACACGCGCCCACGGCTCCGCCCAGGGAAAATCCTCTACCCGCAAGCCGCATCTGGGGCATTCCACGCGACGCGGGCGATAGCGCAGCTTCAACGGCAATTTCCGCATCGACAGATCGCGCCAGTCCCGCGCCTTTCGCACACTGTGAATCTTTCGGCATCGCTGTCGGCAGACCCCGCAACGGAGCAGGCGGCGCCCCAACCGATCGATGTGGACGATCATATGCCGCTCTGTCTCCTCCACCTTCGTCACCGTATGCGCCTTCAACTTCAGTTGCTTTCTGAGAAATGTTTCGATGAGCACCTCGATCCTCTCCCCTTTCGGTGGCTGGGAACACCAGCCTTCCAAAGATTAGATGAATCGGGGATTCACGCCTACCGTCGCGCCGCCAACCTGCTGAGCCGAAATCCCTTCAGCCGCAATTGCACTTTTCGGCCACGAGCCTTCTTGGCTCCTGTCCCGAAAGTGTGATTGACGTTGAAGTGCCGGTCATGCAGTAACTTGCGTGTGAGGTGGCTGGCGTGAATCCCCGATTCATCTAATTCTTTGAGGGCTGTGGTGTACGCCCGGAGAGGAAGAGGATCGAGGTGCTCGTCGAAACGTTTCTTAGAAAGCAGTTGGGCTTGAAGGCTCATACGGTGACGAAGGTGGAGGAGACCGAGCAATACATGGTCGTCCACATCGATCGCCTGGGGAGCCGACTCCTGCGTTGTGGGCTCTGTGGGCAGCGATGCCGCAAGGTGCACAGTATGCAAAAGGCGCGGGTGTGGCGTGATCTATCGATGCGGAAGTTGCCGCTGAAACTGCGCTACCGGCCGCGGCGAGTGGAGTGCCCGCGGTGCGGTGTGCGAGTGGAGGACTTTCCCTGGGCGGAGCCGTGGGCGCGCGTGACCACGGCTCTATCCAATGGGGTAGCGCGACTCGCCCGAGAACTCAGCTGGCAGGGTACGGCTCGCCAGTACGGCTTGAATTGGAAGAGTGTGGCAACTATCGTGAAACGGACGGTGCAGTACGGGTTGAAACATCGCACGCGTCCGCCGGTGCATGTCATTGGCATAGATGAGGTGAGCCGACGGAAAGGGCAAGTCTATCTGACCGTGGTCTACGATCTGGAGCGGCGCGTTCTGCTGTGGGTGGGTGACGACCGAACCGAGGAAGCAGTCCGACCGTTCTTCACCAAAGAATTGGGGCCACGGCGCTGCCATACGCTGCGGGTCATCTGCATGGACATGTGGGCGGCCTACGCCAACCTGGTGAAAGAGCACGCGACCCAGGCACAGATCCTGTTCGACCGGTTCCACATCGTCAAACACCTGAATGAAGCGGTCGAGGAAGTTCGGCGCAGTGAAATGCGCCGTTTGACCCAGAAAGAGAAGGTGCCTTTCAAGCGCAGCCGCTGGCTGTTGCTGAAGAATCCTTGGAATCTCAGCGATGACCAGAAAGAGCGCCTGTCGACGCTGGTGCAGTGGAACACGCCGATCGTGCGCGCCTACTACCTCAAAGAAGCCTTCCAACTGTTCTGGGATTACCGGCAGCCGAAGCGGGCTGGCGATCACCTGGAGAAATGGATGCGTTCGGCCATGCGCTCCCGGCTGGAGCCGTTCAAGAAATTCGTGCGCATGCTGCGCGGGCATCTCGATGGAGTCCTATCGTGGACCAGGCACCGAGTCTCCAACGGCGCCGTGGAGGGAATGAATAACAAGATCAAATCGATCAGCCATCGTTCGTTCGGCTTCCGGACGGCGGAGAACTTCATTGCGGCGATCTATCACTGCTGCGCGAAGTTGCCGCTCCCTCTCGAACGCTAATCACACTCTTGGGATAGGAACCCGAAAAAGCGAGGCGGATATGGAAAGTCCTCAGCAACAAAAAGCTCGTATGACGTTGCCGCCGCGCAATGATCCCAGGTAAAAAGTACCTCTCGAAGCGGTTCGTGCTCGCCGCGAGCTGGCTCCATGTCGTTTGTTGGAGATGGCAAGCAATCTGCCCTCTCAATCGCTGCGCGGTTGTCCGGCGCCTGAAAACCGAAGTACTGGATAGTCCATGCCGTCTGGAAAGGAGAAGTCTTATGATTTGTTATGAATGCCAGCTATTCGAAACACGACAGGAGGCCGCTGCGCTGTGCCATCACTGTTCCGCCGCACTCTGCTCCAAGCACGCAGCTGTGCTAAGCGACCCTGTTACCGAGCGATACCCGATCCTCAGAGTAGCCGTTCTGCCGCTCCAAGCCCGGCTATTCCTGTGCAGCACGTGTAAGCAA
>DASQGY010000070.1:0-15552 GCA_035632375.1 Bryobacteraceae bacterium
GGCGGCGGGTGGCAGGCGGCAGGTGGCAGGAGGCTTAGGTTGCGGGTTGCGGAGTTAGCGGATCGGTTGAAACGTCCTTGGGAGGGTGAGGGCGACCTGGAACTTAGCGGTGTCGCTCCTCTGGAATCGGCTGGGCCGCGCGAGATTTCGTTCGTGGGAAATCGGAAGGCTGCGACCGCCGCGGCGAAATCGATAGCCGGATGTCTCCTGGTCACCGGCGATTTCCCGACGGGGCGCACGGTGATACGCGTTACCGACCCGCGTGCAGCTTTCGCGCGCGTCATCGGCATCCTTTATCCTCCGCCGCGAACGATACCCGGGATTCATCCGACCGCGGTGATCGCTCCCGATGCGCAGATCGGCGCAGGGGTCGAAGTGGGCGCTCATGCAACCATCGGCGGCGGAGCGCGTGTTGGAGAACGGTCGCGCATCGGCGCTGGTTGCGTTCTCGGCGCTGGAATCCGCATCGGCGCCGATTGCCTGCTGCATGCCAATGTCAGCATTTACGGCAACGTCATCGTCGGCGACCGCGCCATCCTTCACTCGGGATGCGTGCTCGGCGCGGACGGCTTTGGATTTGTCCGCAACGCCGACCATTACGAAAAGTTTCCGCAGATCGGTAGCGTTGAGATCGGCAACGATGTGGAGATCGGCGCGAATTCCTGCGTGGACCGAGCCGCGCTGGGCGTCACCAGGATTGGCGACGGCGTGAAGCTGGACAACATGGTCCATATCGCGCACAACTGCCAGATCGGCCGGCACGTAGTGATCGCCGCCCAGACCGGACTCTCCGGCGGTGTGGTGGTGGAAGATTACGCCGTGATCGGCGGCCAGGTGGGGATCGGCGACAAAGCGCGGATCGAATCGGGCGCGGTTCTCGGCTCCGGATGTGGGATTCTTACTTCCAAAATCGTGCGCAAGGATCAAGTGGTGTGGGGCACGCCCGCGCGTCCGCTGAAAGAGCACTTGGAGCAACTGGCAAATCTGGCGCGGCTTCCGGGGCTTCGCAAAGAGGTGGCCGAGTTGAAAAAACAATTACGTGATCGGGGAAAGCATTAGCGCCTAGCCGGTGCGACGGTCCACGAAGTCCCGGAGTGCCTGGTTCATCAGGCTCTGATAATTGCCGCCGCCCGCCTTCTCCACCTGGTCTCGAAACCATTCCAGGATTTCGTCATCAATCCGGATGGTGATCCGTGTTTTGCCGGCAGGTACACGCAACACCGGTCTTCGCGTGCCTATTGAGAAATCGTATTCCTTCTTCATATAGTTGCTGTCGCTAGTCTGCCTTTAAACCTAGCCGGTTCAGGATGCGCCGGACTTTCTTTGGCGAGATCTTGAGCTTCGCGGCCACGCGCGAGACTTTGCGGCCCTCCTGTTCCCAGACTTTCGGGATGACCACTTCCGCGAATTCCTCCGTCATCTGTTGGAAGGTCCTGCCACCGGTCAGGCCGTGCGACCATTGGCGCAGCTTCACTTCCACGGTGCCCCCGCCAAGCACTTTGGCTTTCAGCACCTCGAGCTCCTCCCAGAGCTGATCGCGCATTCCGGTCAAATATCCGGCGGCGCGATCACAGCACTCCTTGGCCGCCTCGGGGTTGTTGGAGAAGTCGTTCGCGAAGGTCATGCCCTGACAAATGTAGGCGCGCGCCAGCAGGCGGCGATTCTCGGTGTGCTGGGCGTGCGTCAGCGCATCGGTTGCATAGTCCTGCGCGCGCTGGGCGTGCAGCGCTGGATCGCCGCGCTCGCCGATTCCCTCCTCGTATTTCGCACCCTCGACAGTGCTCTGGAGAATGCGGGCGCGCGCCATCAGAATGCGATCCTTCTTTTCGGCGCCGAGTTCGTAGGCTGCGTCGCCTTCCACTTCGGCGAGAGCCAGATCGCCGGCGTCCAGAAACAGGAATCCGCGGTCCAGCCGCACGGTGCCCAGCCCGCGATGATGATGGTGGGACTGATAGATTTCCTGGGCTTGATCGAGGCTCGAACGTGCCTCCGCGCGCAGCTCCTCCAGACGTTGACGGGCGGGCGCACCGGCGGCCGCCTCTCGCGTGCCCGATTTCCGCCGCTCGGCGGTTTCAGCGTCGAGTTTCCTGGCCAGGCGGAGCGCGATCAAGCGTTTGGCGTAAGCCATGTTGGCCAGCGAGCGCGCCAGATTCCGATGCCGCGCATCGCGCTGGCGAAACCAATCGATGGCGTTTCCGAAGTGCTGCAAAGCCTGATCGTAGCGGCCCTCGCGGAGCGCGATCCGTCCGTACTGCGAATGGATATTGCCCAGCGTGACGGAATCGTCGGTCGCGCGCAGCACTGCCTCTGCCTCCTGGAGAATGCCGACGGCTTCAGCCAGCCGCTCATTCTGGAAATACAGCCACGCTTCCAGCACCTGCATCACGGCAGCCATTTTGGGGTAGCCCAGTTCCAGCGCGAGTTCGCGGCCCTTCACCGTGTGCTGCAGCGCGCTGTCGTACTCGCCTTGCTTGCGCTGGCAGCGGCCCGTCCAGAAATGCGCGAGCGCCAGCAATTGCTTGTCGCCGATCACTTCGTCGCCGAGCGACAGGATGAAATCGAAGTGCCGGATGGCTTCCCCGGTCTCCTCCGCCGCCGACGCGGCCATTCCCTCAGCCAGCCTCAAATGAACGTAGTCGAGCAGTGGTAGGGTAGCGCGGGCGGCTTTCGGGAAGCGGCACAGCAGCTCGCGGACGAGCGCCGAATCGCCATAACCGATATCGACCAACTGCGAGAAATGGCCCACGAACGCCGCGGCGTTGTGCTGCGCAGGATCCAGCGACAACAGCAGGTCGCGATGCACCTGCAACCATTCGATGCCGCTCTCGATGCGGCGCAGCACCACGTCCTCCCGCAGCCGCGTTAGCAACTCGTCGGAGATTTCGAAGCGCGTAGTCTGCTGAGGTGTCACTCGATATAATCGTACGCGATCAAGGTCAGGAATTCCGGAAAATCTCCGCCAGTCAACATTTCATTGAAGATCCGCGCGGCATCCTGGAAACGCCTTTTCTTGAACTGTTCGGGACCCAGATCGCGCCGCAGCTTTTCCATCTGTTCGTCGCACGCTGTGCGCACCAGTAACGCCGTCACGGTGCGGCCATCGCTCAACTTCGCGCCGTGCCGTACCCATTGCCAGATTTGCGCGCGGCAAATCTCGGCGGTCGCTGCATCTTCCATCAAATTATAGATAGGCACGCATCCCGATCCCCGCAACCACGCTTCGAGATATTGCAGGCCCACGTCGATGTTCCAGCGCAGTCCACGCTCGGTGATTTCTCCGGTTGGAACTTCGAGCAAGTCCGGAGCAGTGATGTGCACGTCCTCGCGTTTCAGCGCAATCTGATTCGGACCCTCCATGTATTCGTCGAACACCTGCTTCGCGATTGGCACCAGGCCCGGATGCGCTACCCAGGTTCCGTCGTGGCCGGCGCGGACCTCGCGCAGCTTGTCTTGCCGGACCTTCTCCAGAGCTTGCTCGTTGGCGGCGGGATCGTTCTTAATAGGAACCTGTGCTGCCATCCCGCCCATGGCGTGGATGCCGCGCCGATGGCAGGTCCGGATCAACAACTGAACGTAGGCGTTCAAAAACGCCTTGTCCATGGTCACCTGTGAGCGATCGGGTAACACGAATCGCGGATGGTTGCGGAACTTCTTGATGAAGCTGAAAATGTAATCCCAGCGCCCGCAGTTGAGTCCCGCGGAATGCTCGCGCAGCTCCCACAGGATCTCGTCCATTTCGAAAGCCGCCAGAATGGTCTCGATCAAAACCGTGGCCCGGATGGCGCCGCGCGGAATCCGCAATGCGTCCTGAGCAAAGCAGAATACGTCGTTCCACAGCCGCGCTTCGAGATGGCTCTCCATCTTCGGGAGATAAAAATAGGGAGCGGTTCCTTTTGCGATCAGCGCCTGTGCGTTGTGAAAAAAGTAGAGACCGAAATCGAAGAGTGAACCGGAGATCGGCTGGCCGTCAACCAGAAAGTGTTTTTCGTTGAGATGCCATCCGCGTGGCCGCACCAGCAAAGTCGCGATCCTGGCGTTCAGTTCGTAGCGCTTGCCCTCGGGACTGGTGAAGCCGATGGTCCCACGGATGGCGTCCTGAAGATTGACCTGACCTTCGAGGTTGTTCTGCAAAGTTGGCGAGTTGGCATCCTCAAAATCCGCCATGAACACGCTGGCGCCGGAGTTCAAAGCGTTGATGACCATCTTGCGGTCCACTGGCCCGGTGATCTCGACGCGGCGATCCAGCAGGTCCTTGGGGATGGGAGCGACGGTCCATTCGCGGTCGCGGATGGACGCTGTTTCGGGCAGGAAATCCGGAAGCTTTCCAGTGTCGATTTCCTGTTGGCGAACCTTACGGCGTGCCAACAACTCCTGCCGGCGCGGCTCGAAGGTGCGAGCCAGGCTGTTCAAGAACTCGACGGCATCCTTATTCAACAGGCTGGAAGAGGCGCTACTCGTGGGGGCGATTTGGGTACTCATACGTAACTCCATGCTACGAGAGAAGCTTGCAAGTCCGCTGGCAGGCTGGTCCGATTCGGACGAGTGGTCGTGCCGGACGATGGCGTTTGGAGTTTTGAACGATTTCGGGTTTACTGTGATCATGACGAACCAACGAAGCTGGAACGTTGCGGAAATGACGCCGCAGTGGGACGAGCAGGAGCGATGGCAAGGAATCACGCGACCTTACGGCCCTGCCGATGTCGCTCGCCTCAGAGGTTCGGTGCATATCGAGCACACGCTGGCGCGCATGGGCGCCGAGCACCTCTGGTGGCTGCTGCACACCGAGAATTATGTTGCCGCGCTGGGCGCGCTCACCGGCAACCAAGCCATCCAGCAGGTGCAGGCCGGGCTCAAGGCCATCTATCTGAGTGGCTGGCAGGTGGCCGGCGATGCCAATCTCGCCGGGCAAATGTATCCCGACCAAAGTCTATATCCGGCCAACAGCGCTCCCACTCTGGTGCGTGCCATCAACAACGCGTTTGTTCGCGCCGACCAGATCCAGCGGGCGGAGGGCAAGGACGACATGCACTGGTTCGCTCCCATCGTTGCCGACGCCGAGGCGGGCTTTGGCGGCCCGCTGAATGCGTTCGAAATTATGAAGGCGATGATTGAAGCCGGTGCTGCCGCGGTGCACTTCGAGGATCAGCTCGCTTCGGCGAAGAAGTGCGGCCACCTGGGCGGCAAAGTGCTGGTGCCGACACAGGAGTTCATTCAGAAGCTGATTGCGGCGCGGCTGGCGGCCGACGTGTTGGGCGTCCCGACGTTGGTGGTGGCGCGAACCGATGCCAATGGCGCGAAGCTGATCACTTCGGATGTCGATTCCAGGGATCGGGAATTCATCAATGGAGGCAGAACCGCGGATGGCTTCCTGCAGTTTGAAGGTGGTCTGGATGCCGCCATCGCGCGAGGTCTGGCCTATGCGCCTTACGCCGACATGATCTGGTGTGAAACGTCGGAGCCGGATTTGGAGGAAGCCAAGCGCTTCGCCGATGCGATCCACGCGCAGTTTCCGGACAAGCTGCTGGCTTACAATTGTTCGCCGTCGTTCCATTGGAATCGGAAGCTCGACAAGCCGACGATCGCCCGGTTCCAGGAAGAGCTCGCCGCGATGGGGTACAGGTTCCAGTTCGTGACGTTAGCCGGGTTCCATGCTTTGAATCTGAGCATGTTCGATTTGGCCTCGGGCTACGCCGAGTCAGGGATGAGTGCATATGCCAAGCTGCAGGAGTTGGAGTTTGAGCGCGTCTCGCAGGGGTACTCGGCCGTGCGGCATCAACGATTTGTTGGAACGGGGTATTTTGACGACATCGCGCAGGTGATCGCGAATGGGGCGAGTTCGACGGTGGCGTTGGCAGGGTCGACGGAGGCGGAGCAGTTTGCGTGATGAACCTCACAGGCTAAAGCTTGTGCTACCGCTTGCTGACAGGTTATGGGAGGTTAGTACAGGCTATAGCCCAATGCCGTTAGGTTTTCTGACCGGCTCGGAAATCAAACATTTCACAGTGCTAATGTTGGTCACTGAAATATCAGATGCGACAAAAGCAATCCACCGAGCGTCGGCACGAGTGCCGACGCGGCACGCAGGAGTGCGTGCGCTACAGCAGAATCAATGGCTTGCGTGGGCGCGCGGAAAGACAGCCTAGATCTGCAGGGGCTTCTTGCAGTCGGCTGCGGCGTGGTCCAGGATTGCGCTCGCTTGGTCCACCAATTGCTGCAGGCGGCGCATATATTGGCGGGCTTGGAATTGATCGGCGGGAAGAGTCATCTCCAGGTAGTAGGCGATGGCTTCAATGGAGCTTAGCGGCTGGCGCAGATCGTGCACCAGCTCACGAATCGTCTCCTCCGGAGTCTCCATCGCGGAACTAGGACTTCCGAGGTACGCAGAGGTTTCAACTAGAACGGCTTGAGCGGCTGACATTTTTATTCGGAAATCCCTTCCGTACGCCACAGCATCGAATCCCGAAACCACAGCGTAACCAATCAGTGGGGGAAACATTATTTGTACTCCCAAACTCCACGCACGTCAAGCGAATATTTCAAAAAGATTTCAGTCGTGAACTGGCTCACGGTCCGGTTGGTTATTTGTCACGAGCGATGGCGGCAACGGACGCCTTCACTGCGCGCAGGTATTCGCCTGGTGCGATCAGGATCTGCGTGCCGCGAATTCCTGCCGAGATGGAAATCGTGTCGAACAGCTCGATGGTCTCGTCGGCAAACACTGGATAATCGCGTTTGCATCCGAGCGCGGTGACGCCGCCACGGATGTAACCGGTGAGTTGCTGCACGTCCTTGAGCGGAACAAGTTCCACCTTGCGGTCGCCGGAAACGCGAGCCAGTGCTTTGGGGTCGAGCTCGGTATTGCCGGGGATCACCGCCAGGTAGACGCCACCACGATCGCCGCGCACCACCAGCGTCTTGAACACCTGATCGGCGGGGTAGCCAATTTTCGCGGCTACGGTTTCGGCGGTGAGATCGTCGGGATCGACGTCGTATTCGGCCAAACTGTAAGCGATGCCGAGGCCATCGAGAATTCGGGTGGCGTTCGTTTTCACGGCGTACGCGCTAGGCCCTCCAGCAGCATTCCTGTCACGTCCGAGATGAAAATGTCGCCGGCGTTGTCCACGGAGTAATCCACTTTCGGCAGGTCGTCGACGGTGATGGCGATGGCGATCCGGCCGCCATGCGAATAGACGATGCCCACATCGCTGCGCATCAAATTGAGTGAGCCGGTCTTGTTGGCGACGGGCAAGTCGCCGGTGCGTCGCGCGATGCCGTTACGCCATTGCTGGCGCTTGAGAATGGCGATCATTTCGCGGGAAGCGGTGGGGCTCACCAATTCGCCGCGCTCCATCTTTTCGATCAAGGTCACCATTTCGTGCGGCGTGGTGGAGCCCAGGCCGAAACGCTTGTTTTCTTCCAGCCTCCCCGCGGCGCTGAATCCGGAGGGAGGCTTGCCGTCGATCAGAACCTTGCGCATCGCGCGAGTGTTCGGGAGGCCGAGGGAATCCATGAATGTGTTCACCGACTCAGCCGGGAATTTGTCCAGTATCAGATTGGTTGCGGTGTTGTCGCTGAGCACGATCATGACGTGAACCAGGTCGCGAATATTCAGCCTCGTTCCATCGGCGAATTCCCGGATGATGCCTGTGCCTCCGACCTTGTCGCTGTCGCGCAGCGTGAGCTTGTCGGTCCACTTGGCGCGGCCCTTGGCGATGGAATCGAAGACGGTGGCCATGATCGCGAGTTTGATAGTGCTGGCCGTCCGGACCTTTTCGTTCTCGCGAATGCCAAAGGTTACGCCGCTGTCGAGATTCTTGGCATAGAGGCTGGTAGCGCCGTGGAATCCCGCGATGGCGGCCCGGATGCGGTGGTCCATTTGTTGCATCCGCGAAGGAGCCTGGGCGGGCGCCAGAAGGGCCGAAGAGGCGAGAAGGAAGATAAACCGGTACACAGCACTTTCTTACCACACTCCCCAAACGGTTACACGCGAGTACGACTGGCCCCACGTGATATCCTAAGGCTATCCGAACGGCTCATCCGAGCGAAAGGTTCACAATGTCAGGACATTCGAAATGGGCGACAATCAAGCACAAAAAGGCCGCTCTGGACGCCAAGCGCGGGAAAGCGTTCACGCGCATTATCAAGGAAATCATGATTGCCGCGCGGCAGGGCGGCGACGTGGACATGAATCCGCGGCTGCGCACCGCGGTGACCGCGGCGAAGGCGGTCAGCATGCCGGCGGAGAACATCAAGCGCGCCATCATGCGCGGCACTGGGGAGTTGGAAGGCGGCCAGATCGACGAAATCATGTTCGAAGGTTACGGACCGGGCGGGGCGGCTGTACTGGTGGCGGTGGCCACGGATAATCGCAACCGTACGGTGAGCGAAATCCGGCACGTCTTCAGCAAGAACGGCGGCAACCTGGGCGAACTGGGCAGCGTGGCCTGGATGTTCGAGCGCAAGAGCATGATCATCGTAGAGAAAGACAAGGCGGGCGAGGATCAACTGATGACCGTGGCGCTCGACGCCGGCGCCGAAGATATGCGCGATGGCGGCGACAACTGGGAAGTGGTGTCGGGTCCGGAAGCGCATGAGGCTGTTCTGCAAGCCCTGCAGAACGCTGGAATTCCCAACGTGTCGGCGGAAATCGGCATGGTTCCGAAAAACCTGATGAAGCTGGAAGGCAAGAACGCGCAGGCGATGTTGCGCCTGAGCGAGGCACTGGAAGAACACGACGACGTCCAGAACGTCTACTCCAACTTCGACGTCGACGAAAAAGAGCTCGAGGCCATGGCCTAGGCCGCAATGCGCATCCTCGGCATTGATTGCGGGACGGAGCACACCGGCTACGGCCTGATCGAGAGCGATGGCCGGATGCACCGCATGGTGGCTGCCGGTTGTATCCATACCAGTCCGAAGGAAACGTTGGAAGCGAGACTGTTAGTGATTGCACAAGGACTACGGCAGGTGATTGTCGCGCACGCGCCGGATTCGGCGGCGGTAGAAGAAGTGTTCTACGCCCAGAACGTGAAGACCGCGCTGAAGCTCTCGCATGCACGCGGGGTGGCGTTGCTGACGCTGGCCGAAGCGGGGCTCCCGGTTGGGGAATACTCGCCGCTTGAAATCAAGACCAGCGTGGTGGGCTACGGGCGCGCCGAAAAGTCGCAGGTAAAGCTGATGGTGCACTCGCTGCTGGACCTGAAAGCCGAGATCGAATCCGAAGACGCTTGCGACGCTATTGCAGTGGCGATTTGCCATGCCACTCATGCCGGGTTTCGCGTTCAGGTGGGGATGGCCCGATGATCAGCCGTGCAATGCTGCTCGCTGTCTTGCTGGCAGTTATCGCGCCCGCCGCGCCACGATTGTTCTACAGCAAATACTTCAAGGGCAGCGTGCCGGAATTCGTGGCCATCACGGTGGAGCGGGATGGAAAGCTGACCTATCAGGAAGCCAAGGACGACGAGAACCCGATCAAGCTTCAATTGGCGGACGCCGACGCGCAGGAGATGTTCGCCTTGGCCGAAAAACTCGACCGATTCCAACATTCGCTCGAATCGGGATTGAAGGTAGCCAACATGGGCACCAAGACATTCCGCTACGAAGACGGTGATGAGAAGCACGAGATCCAGTTCAACTACTCTCTGGACACCAACGCCCAGGCGTTGCACGATTGGTTCGAGCGCGTGACCGAATCGGAACAGCTTTTTGTGAACCTGGAGCGCACGGTCCGCTACGACAAGCTGGGCGTGAACGAAGCGTTGCTGCAACTGCAAGCGACCTACGAGCGGCGGCGTCTGATCGCGCCGGAGCAGTATCTGCCGTTGCTGGACCGCGTGTCGAAGAACGAAAGCTTCATGCATATCGCGCGGGAACGCGCCGCGGGAATGGCCGAAGCCATCCGCAAACCTCCGCCGCAAGAGAAAACCCAATGAAACTTGCTTTATTTTTGTCCCTGCTGGCTGCGCTGCCTTTGTCAGCGCAGGAACAGTCGAAGGAGTTATCCCAAGCGGAGCAGCAGAGCCTGTCGCAGGCGTTATCGGAAGCGGGCAACAGCCCCATCGAGTTCGTGCGGGCGATTGAAAACCATCTCAAGACCTATCCGAACTCACCTAAACGGGTGGACTTAGAGAACGCGCTGCTAAAGACCGCCATGGATCTCAACGACGACCGCCGCATCATTGAGTTCGGTGAGCGCGTATTGAAACGGGAACCCGATAGTCTTCCGTATCTGGAGCGCGTCACTACGTCCCTGCTACACGCCGGCGACAAGGCCAGCGCCGCGAAAGCCTTGGAGCACGCGGTGCATTTCGAGCAAATTGTGGAGAGCCTGTACCGATTCGACAAGTTCGAGCCGGGTGCGGGGCGAGAGGCAGCCAAGCGTAAAGACGATTTCGACCGCGGGCGAGCACGCGGGGAACTCTTGCTGGCGCGGTCGCATGGGCTGCTCGGTCATAATGCCGAGGCGATCAAATTCGCCGAAGGCAGCTATGCCATTTACGCCAGCATTGAGGGTGCACGCGAGTCGGCGAAGTGGCTATCGGCGGCCGGCAAGGATCAGGATGCCATTCCGTATCTGGCTGCCGCTTTCACCATAGCCGGGGTGAAGTCCACCGATACGGACGATGCAAGCGACCGTGCCCGGATGATCGAACTTTATCGGAAGCTGCACGGCGGTTCTGAGGCGGGCCTCGGCGACGTTTTGTTGAAGGCTTACGACGCCACGTCGGCTCAATTCGCGGCGCGGCGCGCACGTCTGCGGGAAATCGACCCGAACGCTCAGCAGAGAGATCCACTGCACTTCACGCTCTCGGGGCTGGATGGCGAAAAGTTGCAGTTATCCTCGCTGCTGGGGAAAGTGATCGTCATGGATTTTTGGGCCACTTGGTGCGGGCCCTGCCGCCAGCAGCATCCGCTCTACGACCAGGTGAAGGCGCGATTCAAGGATCGGGACGACATCGTGTTTCTCTCTATCGATGCCGATGAGGATCACACCCAGGTGAAGCCGTTCCTGGAATTGCAGAAGTGGACGCAAAAAGTCTATTTCGAGGACGGCCTGTCCAGCCTGTTGCAGGTCTCCTCCCTTCCCATGACTATCATCTATGGCAAGAAGGGCGACGTGGTCAGCCGGATGCCTGGATTTTTGCCGGAGCGGTTCGTGGAAATGCT
Source organism: Bryobacteraceae bacterium (assembly GCA_035632375.1). Taxonomy (GTDB): domain Bacteria; phylum Acidobacteriota; class Terriglobia; order Bryobacterales; family Bryobacteraceae; genus Palsa-89. Next base: position 11,167 of record DASQGY010000070.1, read on the forward strand.
GGCGGAGCGCATCGATGAAGCGCTGGGCACACCGCGCGATTCGCAAAAGTTGAAGACCGTATCGAGCCAATGAGTACAGCATCCTTTGGCCGCGTGATCTGGATCGTGCTGGACAGCGTCGGGATTGGTGAAATGCCGGACGCAGCGGCGTATGGCGACGTGGGAAGCGACACGCTGGGCAACATCGCGCGCCAGCGAACTTTGCATCTGCCGAATATGGCGAAGCTGGGCCTGGGGAACATCAAGCCGCTGCCGCATGTGGATCCGTCGGAGCATCCGGCTGCGGCCTTCGGACGTTGCGCGTTGGCGTCGCCAGGCAAGGACACCACCACCGGACATTGGGAAATGGCGGGGATTCATCTGGCCAAGCCGTTCCCGATTTATCCCCGCGGATTCCCTCCCGAGATCATGGAGGAGTTCGAGCGGCGGATCGGCCGCGGCACGCTGGGCAACAAGGCGGCATCTGGGACCGAGATCGTCAAGGAGCTGGGCGAAGAGCACATGCGGACGGGTAAGCCCATCGTCTATACATCCGCGGACAGCGTCTTTCAGGTAGCTGCGCACGAAGAAGTGATTCCCTTGTGGGAGCTGTACAAGATTTGCGAAACAGCGCGCGATTTGTTGCGCGGTCCACATGAGGTGGGGCGGGTGATCGCGCGGCCCTTCATTGGGAAGCCGGGCCAGTTCACGCGAACGCCGAATCGTCACGATTACGCAGTGCCGCCACCGAAGGGCATGCTGCTGGATCAATTGGAGGCGAAGAACGTTCGGGTATTCAGTATCGGCAAGATCTTCGACGTGTTTCTGGGGCGGGGAATTCAGGATCACGAGAAGACCAAGAGCAACGCCGACGGCATGGCCAAGACTCTGGCGGCGCTAGACGAGCTGGATAAGGGCCTGCTGTTCGTGAACCTGGTGGACTTCGATCAACTGTACGGCCACCGCAACGACGTGGAGGGGTATGCCGGCGCACTGGAAGAGTTTGACGCCTGGCTTCCGGCGCTTTATGGAAAAGTATCGAACGACGACCTGGTGATTCTGACCGCCGACCATGGATGCGACCCAACCACGCCATCCACGGATCACAGCCGCGAGTACGTACCGCTGCTGGCGTATCGCCCCCGGCGGTCGGAAGGTGTAAACTTAGGCGTTCGATCGACGCTCGCCGACATCGGCCAAACGGTGGCCGACAATTTCGGCGCTCACATTTCAGAAGGAGCCAGTTTCCTGGAGGCCATAGCGTAGCAGCAATCCCACCACCCACCGCCACCTCCCACCACCCTCTTATGCGCACTCCGATCATGGCCGGCAATTGGAAGATGTACAAGACACCAACCGAGACCCGCGCTTTTTTCGAGAAGTTCAATCCACTGGTGGCGGCGGCGAAGCATTGCGAAATCGTGATTTGCCCGGCGTTCGTGAACCTGACGGCGGCCGCGGAGGCCACCCAGGGGACGCGCGTACACATCGGCGGGCAAAATCTTTACTGGGCCAAGGAAGGCGCGTATACCGGCGAGATTTCGGCCGACATGCTGAAGGCCACCGGGTGCGAATGGGTGTTGATCGCGCACAGCGAGCGCCGGCAATACTTCGGGGAGACCAACGAGAATTCGCACAAGAAGATATTGGCCGCACTCGAGGCCGGGTTGACGCCCGTGTATTGCGTCGGCGAGAAGCTGGACGAGCGCGATTGCGGGCGAACTCACGAGGTTCTGGAGACTCAATTCCAGGGTGGGACAACCGGGCTGACGCCGGAGCAGTTTCAACGGATCGTGGTGGCTTACGAACCTTGCTGGGCCATCGGCACGGGGAAGGTGGCGACGCCGGAGATGGCGGCCGACGCGCACCGTTTCATTCGCGATCGGGTACGCAAGTCGTTTGGCGCAGATGCGGCGGCGGCTTGCCGTATCCTTTATGGCGGCAGCGTGAAACCGGACAACATCCGCGGGTTGATGGCGCAGCCGGAGATCGACGGCGCGCTGGTGGGTGGCGCGAGTCTGGATCCTGGTTCGTTTGCCTCGATTGTCAATTTTTAAATGATGCGGTTGTCGCGTATTGTTGTTTGCTTTTCGCTGGCCGGTGCGCCGCTCGCGGCCGAGCCGCTGAAGTTGCCGGAGCCTTACCAGTCGATTGTGGAGTTGGCCCGCGGCACGCCGGTTGAATTCTCCGCCGATGCGTTGCTGCGAGTAGTGGAATCGGGCAAGATCGCCGATCGCGACGCCAAGATCGATCTGGTGGAGCAAGCGTTCCGGTTGGCGGCTTCAGCGAAGTTCAAGGTTCGGATGCGGAAGTTGCCGGGCAGCATGGCGGACACGCGTTCGTCGTATTTAGGCAACGCCTACGATTTGAAACTGGATGCGCTCTCATTACAGAGCCGCGCTGCAATGGACATGCTGGCCGTAGACAAAGCGAAGGCGCGGGAGCTCTTCCTGGGGATTGTCCGTCCTTCGCTACCCGCGCTCAACTGCGACGATCCGCTGGTGTACGACGTCGCGGATTATTATCAGGCACTAGGCGCGATCCTGAACGGGACTTTCACCACCGCGGAACGCGCCAAAGAAGAGCACCTGAATTTCCTGCTGGATTCCGTGGGGCAAACAACGTCGCCGGCACAACTCGCGCCGCTGGCTCGCGCGATAAAGAGCGCCGCAGTCACGCCGGAGCAGCGCGAAATCCTGTGGAACCGGTTCAATGGGCTGCTGGAGAGCCTGACGCCGGACGACCGTTCGTTTGCCGCGGCGCTGCCCGACATCGCGCACGAAATGACATCCGAGACACAGGCGTCATTCGAGAAATTCAAGCAGCGGAGCGCAGGCTGCAAGGATGATGGCGCTCCCAGCGTCACCCTGCATCTCAGCACCACGACGGTTCAGGCGGGGACCACGCCGCACGTCGAGCCCTACTGGCAGTCGGGGGAAGCGAAGCGCCTGCTGGAGGACGCCCAAAAGCTCCGTTTTCTTCCGGAGGGCAAACCGAGATCCGACGCCGAGCGATCCAGCCCGGAATGGAAACTGCAACTGGCCGACTATCTGAGCGCGCTTGACGCGTGGACCGCGACGCAGGAGAAATCCGAGGCCGATTACTATCATCAGAAATGCGTAGTTTACGAGGCGCTGGTGGAGCTGATTCCGCTCGGCCCGCAGCGCGACAAGACGCTCGAAGCTTACGTGAACTTCGTCGGTAATTCCAACCTGCAGCAGGAGAGCCCGGTAGAGTGGTTCATGCATGTTCACTCCATGCTGGACCGCGTGCGCAGCACCAGTACCGGCGAACCGGCCAAAGTGCTCGCGGCTTTTGAAGCATCCGGGAATCGGGTGCTGGCCCTATACGCGGCGCTGGAGAAAACCTTTGCCGGTAGCCTCCCGAGCTGGGTGACCAAGTCCAACTGAGAGGGTTCAGGCGCACTAAGCACCAAACCCGTAGCTCGGGGGTTTACCCGATGGCGGGCTACCGGCTTTCGGCCGATAATTTGTTTGAGATCACTAAATCTCCTGGATTCACAGGCTAAAGCCTGTGCTACCCGCTGAGTCATGAAAGCCATCCTACAACTGTTGGGCAGCATAGTGGATACGATCGCCGGGCTTTTCGGGAAAGCCACTTGGCCGGTGCGTGTCTTGATCTTTTTCACATTCGTGCTGGTACCGGGTTCCATGCTGTTCCAGATTCTCTATAAGAAGTGGATTGCCCATAGCACCGGCTACCGGCAAAGCGCGATGGATGCCATCGCCTGGAGGCCGGGATTCCGGGCCAAACACGAATCGCGCAACGGGCTGATCCAAACAGCACAAGAGGCGAGGGAGTCCTATCAGGCGTCTTACGAGTATTCGCTTTACGGCTTCATCGTGCTGCTGACGGTGTTGGCGATTGTCTTCTACGTGGCGGGATCGCGCGACCAGCAGATTTCGTCCCTGAACATATACGCGGGCGCGGTCTATTTCGGTCTGCTCGGATGGGCCTTTCACCGGCTGAACGCAATCTACCGGCGGCGCAAGATGCAGCAGGCCGACCTTCCCGGGATGGAGGGCACCAGCGCACCACGGGAGTTGATTCGGGACGACGGCAAGACGGAACGGGAAGCCGAGCAAGAACTGGCCCGGATTTATGCCGCACAGCCAGCCCGGTCCGTGATGGGGCTGAGTTCCGCTCAGTTAACGATCGCCGTTGTGGTGTTCCTGGCCGCCTGCCTGACGTTCACCTGGGCGTGGTCGAACTTGCGGTAGCGCGATCCTTGGCATCCCAAGAAAGCGCTCCCTCACGGTCACGGCTTCCATGAGAAGGCCACCCCGAGTCAAGCACTAATTTGGTCCTGTCACCGAAAAAGGTGACCACCGACCAACGGGAGGCGCCAGCGTCCTTCAAACTTTTGCCTCCAGGGAAAGATTTTGA